>QHTY01000116.1:378-5581 GCA_003220985.1 Gemmatimonadota bacterium | reverse complement strand
CTGCACGCGATCCGCGGCGCGAACAAGAAGCTCCCGGTCAATCTCGTGCTCGTCGCCGAAGGCGAAGAAGAAATCGGCTCCCCGCATTTCCCGCAGATCGTCCGGCGTCCCGAGGTGCTCGCGGCGCTGAAGAACGTCCTCGGGATCTTCATGCCGGCGGCCGCCCAGGGGCTCGATGGCGAGGTCACCATCACACTCGGCGCCAAAGGGGTGATCGAGTGCGAGCTGGTGTCGAGCGGCGAGCGCTGGGGACGAGGGCCCCGTGCCGACATTCACTCGAGCAACAAGGCCCGCGTCGACAGCCCGGCCTGGCACCTGGTGGAGGGGCTGGCGACGCTCGTCTCTCCGGACGGCAACGATCCCGCGATCGACAACTATGCCGACAGGGCGCGGCCGCTGTCGGCGGACGAGAAAGCGATGATCGCCGCAGCCGCGGCGCGCATGGACGAGAGCGCCGCGAAAAAGCTGCTCGGCGTCGAGCACTGGGTGCACGACGTGAGCTTCACGGAGGCGCTCGAGCTGCTCATGTCCCGTCCCACCGTCAACATCGAGGGACTGGTCGGCGGTTACACCGGCCCCGGCGGCAAGACGATTCTGCCGCATCGTGCCGTGGCGAAGCTCGATCTGCGGCTCGTGCCGGACATGACGGCGGGGGAGTCGCTCGCCGCGCTCAAGGCGCATCTCGCCAAGCGCGGCTACGGTGACATCGAAGTCAATATGACGGGCGGCTACGATCCCACGAGCACGCCCCGCGACGCGCTGGTAATCCGGGCGCAGGAGGCGGTGTACCGTCGCTCGCGGATCGAGCCCATTCTGCTGCCGCGCAACGCCGGTTCCTGGCCGGGCTACGTGTTCACCGGCGAGCCGCTGAAGCTGGCGGCTGGGCACTTCGGCCTCGGACACGGCAGCGGGGCGCACGCGCCCGATGAGTATTACGTCATCGAATCGACCAATCCGAAGGTGCGGGGAATCGACGGCGCGGTGCGCTCCTACGTCGAGTACCTCTACGAAGTAGCGCGCACGCGTTGAGCGCGCGCGCGCTGGTCTGCGCCGGCGTAGCGAGCGCAACACTCCTCGCCACGCCGGTGCAGCAACGATCTGCCCGGCAGCCTGACTTCTTTCCTTTCGCGGTCTGGTACTCGGGCGGCAAGGCGCGCGCGCCGATGCTGTCGCCGCTCACTGCTTCCTCGCGCGTGGAGTGNNTCAAGCAGCTCGGGTTCAACACCGTGCGCACCTGGGTCGAGTGGGCGGAAGCGGAGCCCCGACGCGGCGAGTATCACCTCGAGAATCTGCGGTTGCTCCTCGAGTTGGCTCAGGAGGTGGGACTCCGCGTCATGGTGCAGATGTACGCCGACGCGGCGCCTGACTGGGTCGGCAAGGCCTATCCGCACGCGCGCTTCGTGACGCAGAGCGGCGTGGCGATTCCGTCCCAGGTCGCGCCCGGATTCTGCACCGACAACCCCGAAATTCGCAGGCTCGTCGACGCCCTCTACGCCGCCGTCGCGCGTGTCGCGTCGCGCTATCCGAGTTTCTACGGCTGGGATCTTTGGAGTGAGCCGCACATCATCAATTGGGCCGAGATCGATTACGTCCCGAACGCGCAGTTCTGCTACTGCCGGGCGACGCAAGCGGCGTTTCGCGCGTGGCTTCGGAGCAAGTATGGCACGCTCGCCGCGCTCAACCGCGCCTGGCACCGCCAATTCGCGGCCTGGGCCGATGTCGAACCGCCGCGCTTCAGTACGATCCTGAGCTACACGGACTATCTCGATTGGAAGGCATTCATCTCCGATCGTCTCGCGGGCGATCTAGCGGCGCGCTACGCCGCGGTGCGCGCCGGTGGATCGAATCACGTCGTCACTTCACACGCCGCGATCTCCTCGCTGTTCACCTCGCCCCACGCCGGCGAGGGCGCGAGCGACGATTTTCGCATGGCGGAGCGGGTCGACTTTTACGGCGTGTCGATCTACCCAAAGCACAACCGGCCCGAGACGCATTGGCCCGCCTGGCAGCTCCTCGCGATGCTCGACTTCCAGCGCAGCGCCAACCGCGCGAACCAGGGCTGGTATATCGGGGAGATGCAGGGCGGCGAGGGAAATATCGCGCTGCTGCACGGCGATCCCGTGACCGCGGCAGACCAGCGTCTCTGGGCGTGGTCGGCGATCGCCGCGGGCGCGCGCGCGATAAATGTCTATGCGTACTACCCGATGTCCTCCGGCTATGAATCGGGCGGGTACGGTCTGATCAATCTCGACGGCACGGTCACCGACCGCGCCATATCGACCGGGCGGATCGCCCGGATTGTCGACGCGAACCAGCGACTGTTCCTCGACGCGCATCCCGTGCCGGCGCGCGTCGCCATCGTGTACAACCCGCTCGCGCAGCTCGTCGGCGGCGCCGAGCGGCGCCAGGATTACCCCGAGGCGCACCGCAACTCCCTGATCGGCTACTACCGCGTGTTTGCCGAGCACAACATTCCGGTGGACTTCATTCACCGCACCGAGCTCGAACGCGGTGATGTCTCGCAGTACGCACTGATCATCGTGCCGTATCCGATCATGCTGACCCAGGCTGGCGCGACCGGCCTGCGGCGTTTTGTGGAGCAGGGCGGTCACGCGGTCGCGGAGGCACGCCTGGCCTGGAACGACGAGCGAGGCTTTGCGGCCGAGGTGATTCCCGGCATGGGGCTCCACGAAGTGTTCGGCGTGCGTGAGAAGCACGTCTGGATGCGGCGCGAGCCGCGGCTGGTGATCGCCGACAGCGGTCCACTGACCGCGGGTCTCCACACCCTGCGCGGCGCGCTGTATGCAAGCACAGTGGACGTGCTGTCGAAAGACGCGCGCGTGCTCGCGACGACGGATGGCGAGCCGGCGCTGGTCGAATCGCGCTACGGCAACGGCACGACGCTGTTCATCGGCTCGTACATCGGCTGGGGGAATCAGCCCGAGCAGCAGCGGGACAACACCGAGTTCATTCGCAGGTTGGCTGAGTGGGCGGGGGTCGCGAAGCCCGTCGGCACGTCGCACGACGGCACGATGGGACTGCCGCTCATCGCCAGGCTCCATGAGAGCGCGCAAACCTACCTGCTGTTCCTGATCAATCATGACTCTGCGGGGCAGGACGTCGCGGTGACGGTGCGGGTCCCGGCCGGCGTCTACACGCTCACCGACCTAGTAAACGGCGGCGCCGCCCGCTCGGCCAACGCGGACGGCGCCGGACTTCGCTTCGACACGCGGATCGACCCGAAGAACGCGCAGGTCTGGTCGATACGCCGGCAGGACTAGCGCTGGTTCACCGTGTTATCCAGCTGCGGGCGTGTGGCGGCGGTGGTCGACGTGACCGTGATGTCGCCGAAGGCGCTGATCGTGTAGAACCGTCCCCTGAAGAACGAGACGCTGGCTCGGCTGAACTTGTCCGTGGTCGAATCGGTGTAGCGCGCGGACAAATTGTACACACCCATCGGCAGCGTCGTGAATGGTCCTGCGCCTTTGTATGCCTGAGGAGCACTAATGGGTATGAGCGTCACGGTGTCCCCGATGGTGGCCCTTGCATACAAGTTCAGCGGGTACGCGGCATTGGCGATCGCGTTTACAAACCGCACCGATGCCACGCTGTAATCGGCCGGCGCCGTGACGGGATCTTCAATGACAAACGCGTCAATGGTCTTCGCCGTCGCGTTGTAAAACCCGCTCTGGTAGAACGAATAGAACTTGCCGTCAGCGAGGCTCGCGGTGACCGTGGCGATCGGCAGATCCTTATCCGTTGCCGCGGCGATCCGGCCCGTGAGCGCATGCGACCCCGCCGCGATGCTCAAATACACACCGCCATTGCCGGCGCCGCCGTACGCCACGCCGGTGTTCGCCTCGACGCCCGTGCCGGATTGGACCGCGGTCATCTTGATCGCGTCGGCGTAGAAGTTCACCTGCGGGGCGTTCACGCCGAAATTGAAGAACTTGATCCGCGTGTTCTGCGGCGGCTCGAAGGGCAGCGTCTGGACGGTGTTCTTCTCGCACGCGGCAAGCGCGGCCGTCACCACCAGCAGCGCAATCCGAAATCGATTCATGTACCTGGTCATGGTTGGGTGATCCACAGATCTTTAGTGTGGTAATCGCTGTTCAGCCCGCCGATCGCGCCGAGTGCATCCCGGTTCCACACGTATTCCGAGTTAAACCGCGGCCGGATTCGCTGTACGAGCTTTCCCGCGTTGTCACCGAAGAGGGTGGTGGGCGGCGTAAATCCGCGGAATACTGTGTCGGCATAATGGTAACGACGCATATCCATCCAGATTTCGTTGTGCCCCCAGCCCCAGAGCGCGATGTACTTTTGCGACATCACGTGTGAAAGGGTCAGCGTCGCCGGAACGATGTTCGGGGACGCCAGGAAGGAGTCTCGTGACGCCGTCGTAATCGCGTTGGGGTTTCCGGCTTCGGCACTGCGATCGTTCACGAACTGGAAGTGTGACGTGATGCCATTAGTGTAGGCCGTCCGCGCCGTTGCCTGATCGCCCGCGCGCAGCGCCGCCTCCGCCTTGATGAATTGGAGCTCGAAGTATGTCATAGCCGGGAGCTTGGAGCGGTCGGCGAAGATGTACCGGGACGGCAAGCCTAGCCCGCCGTCGGCCGTGTAGCCCCAGAGATTTCTCGGCCGCTGCGCTTGCGTGAGCGCGCCAAACGGCGCTCCGGAGGTTGCGTTGACATCGACGCCGCGGTAGGTGGTGTTCGCCGAGTCGAGCGCCAGCATCCGGCTCAGCCGCGGGTCCACCGTGCCGCCGAACTGAGTGCCGTTCATCAAATTGACGCTGAACTGCGTCTGGCGATACAGCGTGATGTTGTTGCGCGTGCGCCCCCAGAAATTGCAGTCTGCGAAGTCGGTGGACGTGCACGGATATGCCAGCAGCGCGTCGTCCGCACTGCTCGCGAATGAAGAATCCACCAACCGGATGACGCGGGCGGGGTCGTAGGTCGTCTTGTTCGAGTAGTGGTTGAGGGTCAGCGCGAGCATGCCGTACGCCAGCTTCAACCACTTCGTCCGGTCGCCGTTGTAAATGTGATCGCCGGCGGCGAGATAAGTCTGATCGACGGCGCCATCGGTATGTTTGAGCAGCACGATCGCACTGTCGAGGAGCCGTTGGACCTCTTGATAGGCGTAATCCTGGGGATCGTAGTCGAACTTGGTCCGCGACTGATCGATCGCCTCTTTCACGATG
>QHTY01000116.1:0-304 GCA_003220985.1 Gemmatimonadota bacterium | reverse complement strand
CCCAGCGCTGCTCGGCCTCGGCTTTGGTGTTCATGTCGATCAGGTTCTGGCCGAGCGACCAGTAGACGTCCCGCCATTGCTGCGCGCCGTTATCACTGCCGGCGTCGTAGCCCATCTTCCCCCAGGTTTGGCCGGGGCTGAAGTTCGCGGACGTCGAGTACCACTCCTGCGCGTAGTGGCCCACGAAGCGACCATCGAATTGCGGCGACGTCACAAACCAATGCAGCATCGGCGGCAGGTAGAGGTTCGCCGAGACCGATTGCGGGCCATTCGGATTCGTGTTGACGTCGAGGAAGTCGTTGCA
>QHTY01000165.1 GCA_003220985.1 Gemmatimonadota bacterium | reverse complement strand
AGGCGTTACGGGGAGCTCGACCGTTAGCGTGACGGCCATCAAGCCGGCTCGGGTGGCCGACTTGACAGTTGTCGGTACCTCCGACTCCTCCATTACCCTGTCGTTCACTCAGGTCAACGACGGCACCGGACGTCCCGCGAAGTACGACGTACGCTCGGCGGCCGGCGCGTTAACCTGGAGCTCGGCGACAAGTGTCACCCAGGGCACCTGTGCCACGCCGGTCGCGGGCACGGCGATCGGTGCGAACATCACCTGCACTGTACTGGGTCTTGGTGCGTCCACGAACTATCAGTTCCAGGTCGTTGCGTATCGGGGCACGCTGGATGTCAACGCGGTGTTCGGCGCGTTCTCGAACATCGCGGCCGGTGCGACGTTGGCGGACGACTCGGCCCCCAGCCCGGTTGCATCCGTCGTCGTGTCACCAGGGAGCGTCAGTCAATTGGCGGGCACGGCCCAGCAACTCAGCGCGGTGCTCAAAGACGCCGGCGGCGCGATTATCACGGGCCGCGCAGTTACCTGGACGTCGAGCAATCCGGCGATTGCCACGGTCAACGCCAACGGTCTTGAAAACAGCGTCGCGACGGGATCGGCGACGATTCTGGCAAGCAGTGAAGGGATGAGCGGAAGCGCAGCGATCAGTGTGACCGCGACGAACCCTGGTAGTGTCACTGATCTGGCCGTCGCCGGGGCGACGGATTCGTCGGTGACGTTGTCCTTCACGGAAGCGAACGACGGAACGGGATTACCGGCAACATACGATGTTCGTTGGAGGGCCGGTACAATTTCCTGGCCGTCCGCGCCGGGCGTCACGCGCGGCAGTTGTGCCACACCGGTGCTCGGTGCGGCCATCGGGTCGCGGCGGACGTGCACGGTGCAGGGCCTCGCGGCAGGCACGGCCTATCAGTTCCAGGTGGTAGCCTTCCGTGGGACGTTGAACGTGGACGCGGTGTTCGGTGCGCTGTCGAACGTAGCAAGTGGCTCGACGCTCGCAGATCCGAGCACGCCACCGCCACCGCCACCGCCACCGCCGCCACCGCCGCCGCCGCCGCCGCCGCCGCCGCCGCCGGGCAGTTGGCCCAATGAGCCGGCCGGGTTCCGGGTGTTCAACGATCAGCCATGGGATCTGTTGACGGGCAGTAGCTGGAATTGGCTACGGCGCGCGAGCTCTCTGAATCCGGGCATCGCGGTCGATGCGTCGGCGCCGTTCTCGCCGCTCAACGAGCTGCAGATGGTCTTCACGCCCGACATGGGGAGCGATAACGAGCCGAGCGTGCATTGGATCGCCCTACCGGGGCTCAAGGAGATCTACACGGGGTGGTGGGGCAAGCTGTCGTCTAACTGGACGGCGAGTCCCGCCGGAGCGGGCAAGATCGGGTTCCTGTTCACCAACGGCGCGGGCCAGGTCTACACCGGTTACTACCACAAGGGTGGGGATCCGGTGAACGGTTGGGTGAACGGGCCGCCGTATCGGATCGGCGTGAACACCGAGTGGGCGCCGTATGGGCAGGCGGTGTGGCTGCCGAACGTCTCGACGACGTTCATCAATCCGGGCGAGTGGCATCGCATCGAGGTTTACTATCGGTGGGAGACGGTGCCGGGGAGCTCGGGAGACGGGATCATTCGCTGGTGGGTGGACGGCGTGTTGAACGGCAATTACACGAACGTGCACTACCCGGCGAGTAGCTTCACGGAATTTCAGTTCGCGCCGACGCTGCAGAATCCGCCGCCGGCCACGCAGTACATGTACGTCGATCACACTTATGTGAGTGTGCCGTAGGATTGCGAAGGTAGCTGCTCGGGGGCGGGTGCATGTGGCTCGCTCCCGAGCAGTTCTTTATAGACCGTCACGTACCGGGTGACCATGCGCGAGACGTCGTACTCCTTGCGGGCTCGCTGCTCGGCCCGCGCGCCGAGTTCGCGAGCACGCGTCGGAGCATTGAGCAGCTCGTGGATCGCGGATGCGAGTGCGCGCGGGTCCCCGGCGGGGACGAGGGTGCCGGCACGACCGTCGTCCAGCGCCGCACGGACATCACCGACGTCGCTGGCAACGATCGCACGCCCGGCGAACATCGCCTCGAGCAGGGCCATGGGGAGTCCCTCCGACAGCGACGGCAGGATGAACACGTCGGCGCCCGCCAACAAATCCGCGATGTTCGAGCGGAGGCCGAGGAGGTGCAGGCGATCGGCGACGCCGAGACGTGCTGCTTGCTCACGAAGCGCGTCCGCCAGGTCGCCCCGGCCGGCAATGGCTAAATGCACGCCGCGCAGTGACGCCAACGCCTCCACGGCGAAGCCATGCCCTTTGACCGGATACAGGTTGCCAACGGCGAGGACCAAGCGGTCCTCGGGCCCGAGCCCGAGCTGCTGGCGTACGTCCGAGCTTTGGGCGTGCTCTGGGCGCACGCCGTTGCCGATGGTAGTCACACGAGAAGCGGGCAACCACAAGTCGCGACGGAGTTGTTGAGCGAGCGCGTGTGAAACGGCGACCACTTTGCCGGTGACCGCGAACGCCGCACGCAGTGCCACGCGACGCCGCAGGCGTCCGGCGTAGTAGCGGCTGCCGTGCATCGTCGCGACATGCGGAATCCCGGCACGCCAGGCCGCCCAGGCACCGTACACGGCCATCGTGAACTCGTGACTGTGGGCGAGCGCGATGCGATGCCGTCGCAAGAGCGCGGTCAGCCATCCGGCGAGTTTCGGCGAGACCGGTTTGTCGAGCACAAATGGCTCCACCGTGACACCGCGTCCGCCGAGCTGCTGCTGGAGCCACTGCTCTCCTCCCGCCGGTGCAATCACGAGGTTCTGGCAACCAACCGCCTGCAGCTCCTGGACCATGTGCACGAGCATACGCTCGGCGCCGCCCGGTCCGTTTGTCTCGATCAGATGCGCGATCCGGAGTCCGGCGAGTCGCGCCTTCACGTCGTGGCCGAGGGTAAGGCCGGATATCGGCGGGCCGCAACACGCCACCAGCGATCGAGGTCAAACAGTCCGGTCAGGCGTGCGCGCAGCTTGGTTGCGCGGTCTTGGCGACAGAGACAGAATCGCGGCAAGTCATCCCGCCCGGCGTAGCGTTTGAGGGTCGTGCCGGCCAGCGTCAGGGACGCCTCCATACCCGCCGCTCGCGCTGCGTTCAGCGTGCGCTCGTCGAACAGACCAAACGGCACGGCGAGGATGGGAACGGCCCCGGACAAATGCTCGCGCAAGATCTGGTACGCAGCCGAGATCTCACGGCCAAGATCGTGATCCGTCAGCAGCGGCAGGACCGGATGGGAGAGCGTGTGCACGCCGACGTCGACCGCGGGAAGGCTTGCGAAGCGCGCGAGCTCCTCGAAGCTCATGGAGCGCTGTGCCGTTTGGATGCCGAACTCGCGCTCGAGTCGTTGGAGCTCCGGCTCGAGCGCCGCGGGCCAGCAACCTTGGTGTGTGGCCAGCATCCATTGACGGAACGGCCGCAGCGGACCGTAGCGGGCCGGCTGTCCCCAGCGGTAGCCGTCGGTGAGGCCGCAGGCGTCCTCGAATTGGCGCCAACGCTCTCGTGGGACCTGGGGAAACAGGTCGTCGACCCGATCCCACCAGTACCGTGTGCCTGCAGCGGCTGGTTGCGTCACGACGAACACTGTCAGCGGGATTGCCTCGCGCGCCAGATAATCGGACGCGTCGCTCAGCAAGGATGCGTACGCGTCGTCGGCCGTGATCGCGATCAGCCCGCCGGTGCCGCGTCCCGCGAGATGACGGCGTACGAGCTCATGGAGGGGAACGATCTGTCCCATCTCTCGAGCGGCGTCGATGAAGGTTCGAAACGCCGCCAGCGACATGTGCGCTTCGCTTTGCCCGGGCGTGGCGGGACTCGTGATGCCGTGGAAGCACAGAATCGCGCCAGCGGATCGCAGCGCCGGCATCCTAGCCCGCCCGGGGGAGCGCGCCGACAACCGGCTCGATGGTCTGCATCATCCGCTGCACGACTCGCTCCCACGTGAAATGACGCTGGGCGCGCAGCCGCCCGGCCTCTCCCATGCGGCGCGCCAGGGCGCGGTCCGTCAGCAGGCGCAGCAAGCGGTCGGTGAGGGCAGGTACGTCGTCGATTGGCACCGTGAACCCCGTCTCGCCGTCAGCGATCATTTCGGGCACGGCCCACGCGTTCGTGCCGACGCAGGGCAGACCGAAGTACATGGCCTCGATGAACGCGATCCCAAACGGCTCGAAGCGCGTCGGCAGGCAGAAGACGTCCGCCGATCCGTATGCGTCGACGAGCGCGGCCCATCCGGCCTGGTCATTCTTGTTCAGGTCGCCGAGCACCGTGATCCCCGGCTCCCGCACCACGAGGGACGACGGACCGGCGATCAGAAGACGCGCATCGGGGATGCGCTCCCGCACGCGCCGGAACGCCTCCATGAGCACGTCGCCGCCCTTGCGATGGAACTGACGGCCGACGAACAGAATCGTGGGCGCGTGGTCCACGGCATCACGAGGAAACGTCGTTGGAATCCGAGTGACATCGAGATTGGGACCGGCGAGCATGGCATGCACCTGCGCCGGCGACAGCTCGAGATCCTCGATGAACGAACGCCGTAGGCGCTCACTCAGCGTGAAGATCCCGGCGGCGTCGCGGTAAACGCTCAGCTCTCGCTCCCGCACCACCGACAGCTCGCCGCGCGACAGGGTGACCGCATCACTATAGCCCCACGGCGCGCCGTGCTCGGCCATGCGGATGTTCGAGTCGCAGCAGAGAAAGTAGGGAATGGTCCCGCGGCCAAGCGGTTTGAATGTGGCCCCGACCTGCACGATGGCGTCAACGCGGTTCCGGTGCGCCGCGATGCGGCGAGCCGCCCGTCGCGAGCGCAGCCGAAACGGTAGCCTGCTGAGATGGAACCGAGTGCCCCAGCGCCGCCGGTCAACCGCGAACGTCAGTGCGGCCGCGAGCCACCGATCTGCACCGGCCAGGTCGACGTCGCCCGACATCACCGTGTGACCGGCCGTGCGCAGATGATCCACGAGGCTCTTGGTGATTCCGGACCAGGAGTCCCACGATTCAGCGTCGCCCTCGCAGAGGAGCAGGATGTTCATGGGTTGCCTCGCGAGGGTGCAAGACGCAGACCGTGCCTTGACGCCTTGTGCGGGACGACCGGCTGTTGCGTGGACGCCACAGCCGGCGGCATGTCGCGGGCATCCGGGGCACTGCTCTTGCGACGAGCCTACAGGCGTGAACCCCCTCCGAGCGTTCGGGAGAGCGGTGTTTGACAGCGCGCACGTCTTGCGCAGCCGGCACAAGGCCGGGCGCAAAGCCCGCATTCTGCTCGCGTACTGGCGACTCACGTTCAAGCTGGTCACTGTTGCGCCGCTGCTGCGCCTCAGGCGCGAGCGCTTTTGCGGGTTTCGCGTCGAGTCGTTCGACTACGAGACGCTGCACTTCCTGTTCCGGGAAATCTTCGTCCGCAGCGAGTACTGGTTCGATTCCTCGAGTGATCAACCGCTCATCTTCGATTGCGGTGCCAACATCGGAATGGCCACGCTGTTCTTCAAGTGGCTGTACCCGCGGAGCGTCATTCATTGCTTCGAGCCCGACCGGCCGACCTTCGAGATGCTGCGACGCAACGTTCAGGCGAATCACCTGACCGATGTGCATCCGCATAACGTCGCGCTGTCGGACGTGGTGGGGGCCGTCGAGTTCTTCGTTTCCGCCAGTCGCAACGGATCGCTGGTCATGAGCCTGGATCCACAGCGGACGACGGCGGCCGATTACAAGAGCACGATCGTGGACGGCACGAAGTTGTCTGCCTTTGTCAACGGAACACCCGTGGATCTGGTAAAGCTCGACATCGAGGGCGCCGAAGGAGTGGTACTCAGGGATCTGGTCGAAAGCGGCGTCATCCGAAAAGTGAAGCAATTCGTCGTGGAATACCATCATCACGTCGATCACGGCAAGGCGAAGTTCGGGGACTTCTTGTGCCTCCTCAACGAGGCCGGCTTCGATTACCAGATCGGCGCAGTGTGGGCATCACCGCAGGCGCGCGAGGAATTTCAGGACATCATGGTGCAAGCGTTCCGGTCCGATTTTTCGGCCGAGCGTCTCTAAGGCGTGCTGATGTACGTGTGGCCCACATACATGTACTGCTCTTGGGGTGGCGGATTCTGCAACGTCGGCGCAAACTCGAACTGTGAGAAGCCGCCGATAGGATAGCGGACATTGCTGTAGTCGCCGTTCAGCACACCGTTGACCCACCACCGCATCACGCCGTCGCCCGCTCCCGGAACGGATTCCCATTTCATGTACCATTCGATGCGATACCACCTGTCGTAGGTGACTGGCGTCGTCGTGACATTTGGATCCCAAATCAGCTGGCCGTATGGCGCCCATTCCGTGTTCACGCTGACGTGATGCGGCGCAGTTGAGCCGAAGAACCCCGTGTACACCTGGCCCATCGGTGTGTGGAGGAATGTGATCTTGCCGCCGCCGGCGGGACTGGACGTCCAGTTAGGTGACAGCCGGACCGACCACGCCGCGTACACGGCATTCACGAACGGAAGGCCGATCCAGTGCACGCTCGGCTCCGTATTCGGGCGCATGTCGGGTGTGAAGATGATCCGCAGTGCCGACCTCATCCCCCCTCCCCCCGAGTCCTGGCAGATGTCGTCGTGCTTGGAGCTGGTCCGCCGCAGATAGTCCCAGTCCTTGGGCTTCAAGGTGGCCCAGTCGACATCACTGACCGGCCGGAAACCCGCCGGCTCCTGGAGCGGTGGCTGGCCGGGCCATGGAGGAACACCGTGACAATCCGGCGGCGGCGCTGCCGGGGGCGGGGGTCCCTCGCAGGTGATGAGTCCAATCGCTAACAGCATGATGCCGCTGTGCGAGACGGGGCCGTTCATGGGGCCACCACGCTCGTTGAAGGTGGGACTGAGGCTCGATGGGGGAGTGGGGAAAAGGTCGGCCGATCGAGCAGCTGGTGATACGCCGAGCGCAACCGCCGCCCGACGACGCTCCAGCTGTAGGTCTCGATCGCCGTGCGCCGGGCGTTGCGCTCGAGTCGCGTGCGCAGCGCCCCGTCGTGCAGCACCTCGACCACCGCGTCGGTGAATGCGTCGGGGGTGTCGCGCACCAGGATGTTTTCGCCGTCCACGGCGTCGAGACCCTCGCAGCCGACTGACGTGGAGACGACGGCCTTCCCCATCGCCCAGGCGTCCAGGATCTTCAGGCGCGTCCCGCCGCCGATGCGGATGGGTACGACGCAGCACCGGGCCTCGGCCAGCACGGGGCGGATATCGGCGACGTACCCCAATGGTGAGACGCCCGGCGCCGCCGCGTAGCGTGCCCGATCGGCGTCCGCGTTGCGCCCAATCAGATGCAGCGTCGCGGGCGCCTCGATGGTACGAATCCGCGGCCAGATGTCCTGCAGCAGGAATTCCACCGCGTCGCGGTTGGGGTGGCTGTAGGTCGGGCCCACGAAAACGACGCGCCCGGCGACCGTCGCGGCCCCGGTCGGCTGGAAGTAGTCGGTGTCTGTCCCGTTCGGCACCACGACTGTAGCGGACCCGGGAGCGATGGCGCGCAGGCGTTCCGCATCCACCTCCGAGACCATGACGTTGAGATCGAACTGCGGGCAGAGCCAGCGCTCCAGAGCCTCGACGCGATCCGCTTGCATACGCACGTAGTGGCGCAGCAGCGCCGGCTTGAGACCGATCGTGTACAGACGCAGCAGCTCGGACTCGAGATTGTGGTGCGTGCAGGCGATCGGCGTGGGCGGCAGCTCGGGAAGCCAGCGATAGAGATCGTGCGCGTCGAAGTGGACGACGTCGGGGCGCCGCTGGCGCAGCACGGCGCGGAGCCGGTCCCCAAAGGCGCGGCTCTGGTACTCGTAGTACGTGTAGGCCCGCCCGCTCACGAGGGCGCGCAGGTGATCCCAGATCTTCCGGATTCTCGAATGCTCGTTGGGAATGGGCGTTGGCTCCGCGACCGAGCTGACGATGTTCTGCAACGCGCGCCACGCCGCCTCACGCGCCGCCCGATCGGGCTGGTGATTGGCGCGCGAAAACGGGACGAGGTCGACATCATACTCGAGCCGCAGCTGCCGTAACACGTTCAGCGTACGATTCGCGACCCCGGCGTGGGGCGGGTAGGGGAGGGACTGGGTGAGCATAAGCACGCGCGGCCGAGCGCTCATGTGACGTCCCAGCGCGCTGTCTTTGCCAGCCCCATTGCCATCGCCACGAGGGTGTACAGCATGTCCGTGTAGGCCAGCGACAGAAACAACGCTCCGACAGCGAAGCCGATGAACGCTGCCATCAGGGTCTGTGCGAGACGCGACAACTCGTCGGTGGGCGGACGGGTACTCCCCCCTCGCCGCCGTAACGCTGCGCGGCGCAGCGAGGCGAACGCGCTCCAGAGCAACGCCACGAACAGCACAAAACCCGGAATGCCGAGCTCTGCGGCCACCTGCACGTAGCTGTTGTGGGCCGCCCCCCACCGCACGCCGATACCGCGCTCCGCGAGCCTGGCCAACGGTGAGATCGTGCCCTCGGCGACGGGGAAGTTGTTCGCCCCGACGCCGAACACGGGGTGGGCCGACATGTAGTCGAGGCCGCGCTTCCAGACCTTCAGGCGACCTTCCTCGGACGTCAGGTTGTAGTCCTGCTTGGGGCGGACGATGGTCTGCATCTGGGCCCAGTACTGGTCACTCGCCGTCGCGGAGAGGACGGCCAGGATCAGCACGAGCCCCGCCAATCTCGACCGCGCGGGAATCGTGGTGACGCGCATGAGCACGAACGCGGCCACGACCAGGAACGCGAGGAAGCCGCCCCGCGAGCCGGACCGAATCAAGCACACCGCCAGGAGCGCAAGCCCGGCCAACGCCGCGGCACGCACAACGGGGCGACGTTTGGCGAGCACGAAGTACAGGCCCAAGGGCATGGCCGTCACGACCAGGGTCGCGAAGTCGTTCGCGTCGTAATAGTAGAGCCGGCCGAGGCGCCAGCTTTCGGCGTCGAGCTGAAACCGCGCGAGCACGACGATCGCGTAGACGACGGTCACGCCGAAGTAGACGAGCGCCACTCGCTCGACATCGCGGACGCTGCGCACGCTGGCCGCGATGACGAAGGAAATCGCAGCCGTCCGGCACAACTCCGTCCAGGACTGGAAGGCCGTGCCCTGATTCAGCGCGCCGGGGACCGACAGCGCGCTCCACAGCACGAGCCCGAGCAGGCACACCGCGGTGCGAGAGCGTACGCGCTGCATACGCCGCACGCGCGATCGCTGGAGCAGGTACAAGGCGATTGCCAAGGTGCCCGCGGTCAGGGCGGGCTTGAAAACGGCGAGGACGGGGAACAGATCGTGAATGCGACCGACCGCCGCGGCGACGTATACGGCGATGCAGATCAACAAGGGGTCCCAGCCCCGCGCCGGGCTGGGCGCCGGCACGGCGCCGTCAAAACGCGCGGGCTGGGGAACATCGAGCCGCCGCGCGGTGGTGGTCATGCCCGGGGGCACTGCAAGACCGACGCCACCGTACTGTGGCGTCGCCGCGACACGGCGGGGCCTCCGGTTCGGCCTATATGTTGCGTACTGTCCGGGTCTACCATGCGGGTCCTCATCACCGATGGCAACGAGCGCGTCGCTCTCGCCGTCGCGCGGTCGCTAGTGCGGGCGGGTCACGCGGTGTGGGTGGCCGCCCCCACACGCGTATCACTCGCTGGCGTGTCGCGCGCCGTGCGCCCGTGCCTGCTCGCGACGGATCCGCTCACCGATCCGGCGCGCTATGCGACGGAGGTCGCCCGGATCGCGGGTGAGCAAGGGGCTCAGATCCTCTTGCCGCTTACCGACGCGTCGGTCGAGGCCGTGCTCGAGCACGCTGCGGCGTTGCCGCCGGGCGTCGCCCTCCCGTTCCCTGACCTGGCAACGTACCGCACCGCGTCGGACAAGGCGCAGGTGCTGAGGCTCGCCGAGAGGTGTGGGTACGCTGTCCCGGAGACCCGTTTCATCGCCACCTGGGGCGAGCGCGATGGCGTACCGCCCGACGCCGGGTTCTTTCCAGCCGTCATCAAACCGCACCGTTCGGTCGTCTCGGTGGCTGGCGTCCGCCGCAAGCTGCTCGTCACGCCGGTCGCGGACGCCGTAGCGTGTCACCGTGCGTTGGACGCTCTGCCGGCCGCGGCATTTCCGGTCCTCCTGCAGCGGCGGGTCAACGGCATCGGTGAAGGTTTTTTTGCACTGCGCTGGGGCGGGCGGCCAGTCGCCACGTTCGCCCATCGCCGCCTGCGCGAGAAGCCGCCCGCCGGTGGGGTGAGCGTCTACAGGGAGAGCATCGCGCTCGACGAGCGCCTGGCCGGCCCCGGACTGCGCCTGCTCGACGCGCTCGACTGGCAGGGCGGCGCCATGATCGAGTGTAAACGCGAGGCGGAGACGGGCCGGCAGGTGGTCATGGAGGTGAACGGGCGATTCTGGGGGTCGCTGCAGCTGGCCATCGACGCCGGGATCGACTTCCCGGCGTTGCTCGTCCGCTGCGCGGCGGGGGAGCGTGTGCCCGAATGCCGAGACTACCGCGTGGGCATTCGCAGCCGCTGGTTCTGGGGAGACGTGGACCATCTGTATCTGCGCCTGCGCGACGGGCGCGCTCGCCTGCAGGCGCTGCGCGCGTTCCTGCGCGTTTCCCGCCGTGACCGCAGCGAAGTCTGGCGTTGGCGCGATCCGCTGCCGTTCATGGTGGAGACCCTGCAGTGGTTCCGCCTCCTTTCCACGACGAGCGCAGAACGTTGCCCCGACGCGTCACGTCCGGCGGCCGTGCTGCGGGCGCCCCAATGATTCCGGGTCGCTTCATCGCGCTCGTCTATCACGACGTCCACCCGGAAGACGCGTTCAGCTACGGGCGCCTCGGCCGTTCGGCGACGATGTACCACGTCTCCCATCGCGCCTTTAGGTCGCATCTCGATGTGATCGAAGGCGCGGGGCTCCGCTGCCTCGACGAGGCCGCGATGCGCGACTGCCTCGCGGGGGGCAGGACACGGACGGGCCCGGGTGTGCTGCTCTCCTTCGACGACGGTTGGCGCGGCGCCGTGGAGTGCGCCGCGCCTGCGCTCGCGGAGCGCGGCATGGCGGCGTTCTTCTTCATCACCACGGATTTCGTCGGCCGGCGGTTCTTCGCCACAGCGGACGCCTTGCGACGCCTCGATCCCTCGCTGTTCACCATCGGATCCCACGGCGTCACGCACCGGATGCTGAGCGGTCTGTCGTCGGACGCCATTCATGCGGAGCTCGCCGATTCCCGGAGTAGGCTTGAGGACCTCCTCGGCAGGCCGGTCACCTACCTGAGTGTGCCCGGCGGCGCGACGGACCGGCGGGTGCTCGACATTGCGGCCGCTGTGGGATATGACCACGTCTTCACGTCTGCACTCGGGATGAATCCGACGGCGGACGGGCGGCGCGGTATCGCGCGGATCGGCGTCAAGCAGGACACGACCCCTGCTACGCTCAGGCGGTGGCTCACGGGCGACGTGCGCCGGGAACGGGCGCGCGCCGCGCTGCTGGGCGTCCCGAAACGCGTGCTCGGGATGCGGACCTACTCGAGGCTGCGGCGCCTGCTGCTCGGAGAGGCCGTCGGTCGCGAACATGTCTTCGAGCCCTGAGCACTTGCGGCCGGGTCCACGGCGGCCGCACCGGGTCGTTGCGCTGTGCTCCGACGGCGTGTTGGAGCGCAACACGTGCGCGACCCTCGTCCGCGCCGGCGTGAACCTGGTGGGGATCGTGTGGTGCGCGCGCCGGGGCCTGAGCGCGCGCGCGCAGTTTCTGCGGCGGTGGGCGGCGCGACATGGCGCGCTCCATACGGCGGGTCAGATCCTGGGGAGGATCTACGACCGCGCCCGGAACGCGCGTGGGGACGCTCAAGTGCTCGGCCGGCTCGTGGACGAGGCCGCGGATCGCGTGGCGCTCGAGCGCGCCGGTGTCGCGGCCATCCAAACGGACTCGTATTCGCGACCGGACACCCTGGCTGCGATCGCCCGTCTCGACCCGGACATCCTGGTGGCCCATACGAAATTCATCGTCGGTGCGAAGGCTCGGATGCTCGCGCCCGTGGCGGTGATCGGCGGCCACCCCGGGATCACACCGTGGTATCGCGGCGCGTACTCCCCCTTTTGGGCGCTGCTGCACGGGCGCTCCGATCTGATCGGGTTCACGGTGTTTTTGCTGGACGACGGGATCGACACCGGCCCCGTGCTCTTCCAGGAGCGGGTACCGATCGTGGCGGGAGAGGACAGCCATCTCACCCTCGCCTGGAAAGGCATGCAGCGGCAGAGCGCGCTTCAGGCTGAGGCGATTCGACGGCTCGATGCCGGCGAGTGTTTGCAGCTCCGTCCGGTGGGCGAGGTCCCGGCCGATTCCTACTTTGGGCTCCCGACGCTGGCGGACTTTGTGCGCTACGGGCGTCGCCAGCGGCTCGTCAGATGACCTCCATCACCGGCCGGCGCGTGACCGGGCGGCGCTCCGCGCTCGCTTCGACAAAGAGCCGGTGCCAGGTCGAGAAGCACAGCAACGCCCAGAGGATCGCTTCGCGGTTGTGACGCTGCGAGAAGTGGTCGTCCAACAGCCCTTGCACTACCGTCGAATCGAAGTACCCCAGCCGCGCCATGCGGGCGGGCGACAGCTCGTCCAGTACCATGCTGCGGAGCTCGTGCCGCAGCCACGCCGCCGTGGGCCCCACGAAGCCGCGCTTCGGCGCCTTGAAGTGCGCGGCGGGGATCCGTGAAGCGAGCGCACGCTTCAACAGTGGTTTCAGCTGCCAGCTCCGGACCTTGAAGTGCGCGGGCAAGGGGAACACCTGCTCGGCGAGGACGTGGTCCACCCGGTCCGAGAGCGCCAGGATGTCGTCGGCCAGGTAGGTCTTGTAGTCGAGGTAGAGCGCCGCCGCGAGACCCTGCGGAGAGCCCGCGTCCCGGTAAAGACGCCGGAAGCGCTCCTGAGCCGCGTTGCCCGCGATCGCCTCGCGCAGCGGCGGAGCATAGAGCGACCGTCGCAGCAGGTCGGGTGCGCGGCTCAAGAGGCCGAGGTAGCGCTCAGGCGCGCCCCGGAGCGCGTGACTCGTTGCCCCGTTGCCGGCATGGAGAAACCGCTTCACGCGGTCGACCGCGAGCTCGCTGCCTCCGGTGCCGGGAAGCAAGTCGCCGAGGGCCGCGGCCGCTGCCCGCAGCGGCCGCGGCAAGCGGTCGTAGTGCTCCGCCGCCAACATTCCCGCGTACCGGCGGTACCCGCCGAACAGCTCGTCCCCCCCGATGCCGGTGAGAGCGACCTTGTACCTGCTGCCGACGATCTTCGAGAGGGCCCACGTCGGGATCGCGGAGTCGTCGGCGTGCGGCTCATCCAGCGCGTACACGATCGGCTCGAACACGTCCCGGACCTCCGGGCTGATGTCAACGACCGTGAGCGGGACACCGTAGCGCCCGGCCAAGAGGCGAGCCAACTCCGTCTCGTCGGCGGCCGCGGCCCCCGAACCGTGGTAGCGGGCGGTGAAGGCGTGCGGGACCTCCTCCGGACGGCTGGCGACCGCGGTTACACTCGCCACGACGGCCGACGAGTCCAAGCCACCCGACAGAAACGCGGCGACGGGAACGTCGCTCACCAGGTGTGCGGCGACCGATGCGTCGATCCATTTCACGACCCGCTGCTCGATGTCGGGCGGTGCGGGGATCGTCCCCTGCGGTAGATCCCAGTACGGGCGAACGGTGAGCTCGCCGGTCCGGCGCCACCGCAGCCAATGGCCCGGTTCCAGCTTGCGGACGTCGCGGAACGGAGTCGCCGGGGCAGGGACGTAGCCCAGCTGGATGTACGCATCCAGTGCCTCCCAGTCGAGCTCGCGCGACGTCAGCCCGGCGGCGTGCAAGGCCTTGAGCTCGGAGGCGAAGGCGATCCCCCAATCGCCGGTGACGATGTAGAGCGGCTTGATCCCGAACCGGTCGCGCGTCAGGACGAGCGTCTCGGCGGCGGCGTCCCAGATTGCGTAGGCGAACATACCGCGCAGCCGATCGACGCAGGCGGGGCCCTGCTCCTCATAGAGGTGCAGCACTGTCTCGGTATCGCCCGCCGTGCGGAGCGTGTGTCCGCGAGCGATGAGGCCGTGGCGGAGCTCCCGGTAATTGTAGATCTCGCCGTTGAAAACGATCGCCTTTGAGCCGTCCTCATTGAAGATCGGCTGGTGGCCGCCGCTCAGATCGATAATGCTGAGACGCCGCATACCCAGCCCGACGGCGCCGCACACGTACAGCCCTTCGTCGTCCGGACCGCGGTGCTGGAGTGCGGAACACATCCCGCGCACTAACGACTCGGCGACCGGACGTTCCCGGTCGCGGTAGACGATCCCCGCTATCCCGCACATGGTGCGTGGCAGCAGCGCAAGAGTGACGCCACGGCCCACGCATCAGGTGTGGCGCGCGCGCAACGGTCCGGCCTTCTCTGAACGCGGCGTGGCTTTTGCCAAGTAGCACTGCATGATCGAGGCGAATGCTCTGGCCGTGCGTTCCAACCCAGTCACCCGTGTATCGTTGGCCGAGGCACTCGCGCTTGGCCCGCTCCTGTGGGACGACTTGATGACGCGGGCGGGATGCGCCTCCCCGTTCATGAGCTGGGCGTGGCATCGCGCCTGGGCCGATGCCGCCCCGCCAGCGGAAGCGGGTGCGGGCGAGGTCCTGACGCTGCAGGACTCCGGATCGCTACAGGCCGTGCTGCCCCTCCGTCAGTGCCGCCTGCGGTTTCGTCGGATCACCGTGAGCGCGTTGACCTGGGCGATCGGAGACATCGGCTGTCCCGATGAGCTCGATGTGCCAGCGCCGCCCGATCGCGACCTGCGGGCACTCGCCGAGGCGATCGAAGACCTTCCGTGGCAGATCATCGTTCTGCCGAACCTGGTAGAAGACGCGCCGGGCGCGCGGCGGTTGGGCGGTGCTCTGGAAGAGAGAGGTCACACGACGCGTCATCTTCCCCTTTGGAGCTGCCCGCGGCTCGAGCTGCCGGCGTCTTGGGACACATACCTCGCCACCCTGAGCCCGAACCGGCGCCAGATCCTGCGGCGCAAGGAGCGCGGCTTGCGGCGGGACCATGCCGTCGCGCTGGTCGATTACGACGAGACAAGCTTGGATGAAGGCTGGGGGCACCTGCTGGCGTTGCATGAGCAGCGATGGAACGGTACAGGAGGTGCCTTCCGCGATCCCCGCAACGCGCAACTTCAGCGTCAATTCGCCGGGGCAATGGCGCGAGAGCAACGCCTGTGGCTCACCACGTTGAACGTGGACGGCCGGGCGGCCGCGGCGTGGTACGGTTTCACATCGGACGACGCGGTCTACTTCTACCAGGGCGGACGCGATCCGCAGTGGCAGCGGGAGAGCGTCGGACTGGTACTCATGAGTCTCATGATCCAGCGGGCCATCGAGCGGGGCTATCGAGTTTTCAACTTCCTGCGTGGGGATGACGAGTACAAGAACGCGTTCAAGCCGTCGCAGCGCATGACCTGGGAGATGGTTGTGTTTCGTTCCGGGTGGGGCGGCCGGGCCCTGCGCTTGCTCGACCGGGTGGCCGCGTTCCGCGGGGGACCGGCATGATTACGCAACGCACCCCGCTCTTGCTTATCGTGTCCCTCGATACCGAAGAGGACAATTGGAACCGCAGCCGCAAAGGCGTGACGGTGCGGAACATTCGTGAACTGCGGCGGTTGGCACGGTTCTTCGACCGCCTGGGTGTGCGGCCCACGTACTTCACGACATATCACGTCGCGATCGATCCGGACGCAGCGGCAGTAGTGCGCGACGTCGGAGACGAGAGCCGTGGAGAGATTGGTGCGCACCTGCACCCGTGGAATACGCCGCCGCTCACTGAGGAGTTCGTGCCGCGCAACTCCATGGTGAAGAACCTGCCCGCGGATCTGCAGCTCGCCAAGATCGAAACATTGACAGATGCACTGGAAGAGGCATTCGGCCGGCGACCGCGTGCATTTCGGGCGGGACGATACGGCATTGGCCCCGACACGGTCGCAGCGCTGGTCGCATGCGGTTATCGCGTAGACTCGAGCGTCAGCCCGTTCGTCAATCTCCAGGAGGTCGACGACGGGCCCACCTTTGTCGGCGCCCCATTTAAGCGCTACCGCTTGGCGCCGTACCGCGACGTGCGGGAGCCGGATCCAGATGGACCGGTTCTTGAAATGCCTCTGTCCTATGGCTTCAATCGCGGACCGTTCCCCGTCTGGCATCGCGTACAACGGGTGCTCGAAGCAGCGCCCCTCCGCTGGCTGCGCTTGCCCGGACTCGCGTCGCGCGTCGGTCTGAGTCGGCGCTTGAGCCTTAATCCGGAATACGAATCGGTCGCCGACATGCTCACGCTCTCAGCGCGCCTCTTGGATCATGGCGTGCGCCAACTGCACATGAGTTGTCACACCCCCAGCCTCATACCCGGCCTCAGCCCCTTCACCCCAACTGCGGCGGATGTCGAGCGGCTCTACGCATCGATCGAAGAGTATGTCGAGGGATTGGCGCGGCTGACGCCTTTCAAGTTCGCCACGGTCAGCGAAGCGGCGGAATTGTTGGGCTGAGCCTCCGCCGCACCTGTGGCGCGCCCGCAACGCCCGGGCGGGCGATTCTCCCCTCATAGGGGTGGCACGGCACGTGCTCCCCCCACGCACGGAGCAGCGCCGGCACCGATCCCCAGGGAGACCGCGATTCGTGTTCAAGAACGTCGGCAGTAACTGGCTCGTGTCGGTGGTCACGATGGTCGCGGTGTACTTTCTCACGCCGTTCACCATTCACAAGCTGGGCGACGACGGGTACGGAACATGGAATCTCATCAACGCCATCACGGGCTATCTGGGACTCCTGGTGCTCGGAGTGCCGATGGCGTCGGTCCGCTATTTCGCCCAGCACGCCGCCAGGGGCGACGCGCAGAAGCTGAACGAGGCCATCGGAAGCTGCACGGCGTTGTATCTCGCCTTGGGAGCGCTCGCGCTCGTGGCCGGCGCGGGTCTCTTCGTCTTCTTCGTCGAGGGCTATCACATCCCGACGTCGCTGCACCGCGACGCGCGCGTGGCGTTCGCCATCGTCGTGCTGTTCGTCTCGCTTGGCTTCGTCGCCCTGCTGCCGAACGGGATTCTGTCGGCGCACGACGACTTCGTGCCGCGCAACATCGTGCGGTTGTGGGGCGTACTGCTGCGCCTTGTCCTGACGATCGGACTGCTCGCGATCAAGGCGTCGCTCACCATGCTGGCGATCGTACAGCTCGCCTGCATGGTCTTCGATTTCGTGCTGTGCTGGCTGATCATCCGGAAACGCTATCCGACCACGCGCATCCGCTTGTCGGACTGGAACTGGGGCATGACGCGCGGGATTTTCGCGTTCAGCCTCTACGTCTTGCTGCTGAATGCCGGCGGGCGGCTGTCGTTCGAAACGGACTCCATCGTCATCGGCGCATACATGGATGTGGGCTCGATTCCGTACTTCACCGTCGCCAACAGCTTCATCATCTACCTGATGGACTTCCTGGTTTCGATCGCGGCGGTAGTAATGCCGACCGCAACGCGCCTCCAGACGCAAGGCAAACAGGAGGAGCTGCGGGAGATTTTCCTGAAGTGGTCGAAGATCGCGCTTACCTTGACGCTCGCCGCCGGACTGTTTCTGATCGTCCTCGGTCCTCGGTTCATCGCTTGGTGGGTCGATCCGAGCTTCGAGCAGCCCGCCGGTGAGGTCCTGCAGATCCTGATGCTGTCGTATCTCGTGTTCTTGCCGGTTCGCGGCGTCGCGCTCCCGATGCTCATGGGGCTCGGGAAGGCCGGCCTCCCAACGATTGGCTTCCTCGTTACCGGCGTGCTGAATCTCGTGCTCAGCGTCGTGCTGGTTCGCCCGATGGGGCTGGCCGGAGTGGCGCTCGGCACCGCCATCCCGAATGTGCTGTTCGCCGCCGTGGTGTTCGTGCAGGCCTGTCGTGAGCTCGACGTTTCCGTGGGTGCGTTCTTCCGCTACGTCGTGCCGCGCGCGGTGCTGGGCGCCGTGCCCGCCTTGGCCCTGCTGCTATGGCTGAAGGCCGGCCTCGATGTTCGGGGCTTGCTTGGCCTGGCGGCATCCGGCGTCGCGATGGTGGTGGTATTCGCGGCGACCTTGGTCTTCTTCGTGTACCGCAACGACCGATATCTCGATCTTCGAGCGTGGTTGCCGCGTCTCAGGGGAGGAGGGGGGGTCACGAGTCGCGTATGATCATATGGATAGTCGTCGCCGCATTCGCGGTCGTGTTGATCGGCGCGGAACTACTCGCTCGCTGGTGGATCCGCCAGCGTACTCGCTATCGCGTGTGGCCGCCCGGCCTGCGTCTCGAAGTGCGTCAGCATCCCGACATCTTTCCGGAAATCGAGCCGCGCGTGCGCATCGACATCAATGCGGACGGTGAGCGCGGCAGAAACGTGCGCCGTGACGAAGACGGCCTGTTCCGGATCCTCGTTGCCGGAGGGAGCTCAGTCGAGTGTTACGCGCTCGACCAGCCGACGAGTTGGCCCGGGGCGCTCGAGCGCCTCCTCAACCGCGCCGATGCGCTACGCGCCCTCGGCGCCCGGCGCGTGCACGTCGGCAACATCGCTCGCTCCGGCGTCGGGGCGGCCGAGCTCGATCTGATGTTCGAGCGCGTGCTACCGAATTACGCCCGGCTGGACGCGATCGTCATCATGTTGGGGGCGAGCACCGTGTACCACTGGCTCGAGGATGGTGCGCCGCCCGGGCGTCCACCAGCGGTTGTCCCGGAGCTGGCGCTGTTGGCCCGTCATCCCGGGCAGCCGTTCAGCTGGAATCCCCGTGGCTCGGCCCTCGTGGAGCTGGTCCGTCGACTGCGTCAGGTATGGCTTCGTCCCGTGGAAGTCAAAGAGAACGTCGGGGCGTGGCTCGTGGCCGGGCGACAGATGCGGGCGCAGGCGCAGGAAATTCGCGCCACTGTTCCCGATCCGAGCACCGTTCTGAACCACTTCGAGCACCATTTGCGCAGGGCGCTCCGCCACGCGATCGCCCGAGCGCCACGCGTGCTTGTGGTGCGCCAGCCCTGGTTCGAAAAGAAGTACACGGACGAAGAGATGGGGCGGTTTTGGCATGGTGGGATCGGGAAACCGTGGAAGGAAACGGTCAGCGTGTATTTCAGCCTCGAGGTGATCAACCGTCTGTTGAGTCAGATCGATGCGCGGGTGGTTGCCGTCGCAGAGGAGCTTGGGCTTGAGCACCTCAACCTGCGCCCGGTATTGAACCAGGGGCTGCGGCATTACTACGACCATGACCACTTTACGCCCGAGGGGGCTGCGGTGGCGGCGCAGACAGTCGCCGCCGCGTTCACGGGATGGGGCTACGCGGTCGGGCCCACGCCTTCCGCAGAGAGTTCCGTGCGACGAGTCACGCAGCCGCGGATCCCGCTGGCCGCACGCCTAGCATGATTGTCGGGATCGGACTCGACATCGTCGAAGTCGCGCGCTGGTCGCGCGTCCTCGCGAAGATCGAGGCGCAGGTCTTCACGCCGCGTGAGCTCGCGGCGTGCGCAGGCCGCGTTGATCGGGAGGATGCGCTGGCCGCGCGCTTCGCCGCGAAAGAAGCGTGTCTGAAGGCGCTGCGCGCCGGGATTCGACAGGGTGCGCTGCGGCAAGTCGAGCTGGTGTCCGCCCCGGGCGGTGCTCCCGAAATTCGATTGTTGGGCGCGCTCGTCGAGCAGGCGCGCGAATCTGGCGTTCGCACTGCGCATGTCAGCCTGTCGCACCAGCAAGGCTTCGCGGCCGCCGTGGTCATCCTGGAGGGGACGCGCAGCGCGGCCCTGGCGCTCGAGACGACGTCGATGCCCGGTGACACATGGTGATCATGCACGTGGTCGCGCCCTGCGAGTTCGGTGGACTTGAGCGCGTGGTGCAAATGCTGGGGACGGGGTTCGGGAGCTTGGGACACGAGGTTCACGTCGTGTCCGTGGTGACTGAATCTGGTGCGGCGCAAGCGTTTCACGGCCCGTTGTCCGAAGCGGGCGTGGCCACGCACGAGATCGTCCTATCCGCCCGGAGTTACGCGCGCGAGCGCGCCGTGATCGCGGCCTTATGCCAGCGCCTGCGCCCCGACGCCGTTCATACCCATGGCTATCGACCAGACGTCGTCGACGCCGGTGTGGCGCGGCAGTTGGGCATCCCGGTCATTACGACCGTGCACGGTTTCACTGGCGGCACGTGGAGAAATCTCGTGTACGAATTCCTCCAACGGCGCGCGTTTCGCCGCTTCGACGCCGTGGTGGCCGTCTCCCGGCCGCTGCGTGACCGGCTCGCGCGCGCGGGTGTCGCGTGGTCGCGCGGATCGCGCCGGCGCTCGACCGCGACGCCGCGCGCCGGACACTCGGGATTCCTCGCGAGGACTTTGTTGTCGGTTGGGTCGGCCGGCTCAGCGTGGAGAAGGGGCCCGATGTGCTGCTCGACGCTCTGCCCCACCTCAACACCGTACCGCTTACAATTTCCCTGATCGGGGGTGGGACCGGCGCTGAGCAGCGCGCGCTGCGTGCCCGCGCGGACAAACTGGGAGTCGCAGACCGCATTCGTTGGCACGGCGTGGTGCCGGATGCGGAGCGCGTGTACACGGCGTTCGACGTCTGTGTCCTCAGCTCGCGCACCGAAGGCACCCCCGTCGTCCTCTTCGAGGCGATGGCGGCAGGAGTTCCCATCGTCGCGACCGCTGTGGGTGGAGTCCCCGATGTCCTGTCAGCGGAGGAAGCGGTGCTGGTCGCGTCGGAGGATCCGGTAGGATTGGCGGCGGGGATTCGCGATGTGTACGCGCACGCCGCCGCGGCGGCGCGACGCGCCCGCGCGGCCCGCCTTCGCCTAGAGCGCGAGTTCGGCGTGGGGCCCTGGCTCGATCGTTACGCCGGCATCTACCGACTCATCACGCGGGGCGGGGGCGCGTCGGCACCCGTCGCGGCATGATGCTCCTGCCCGCGCTCGTACTCGCGCTGGCGACCGGCTTCTGCCTGTACACGTATCTCGGTTATCCGGCCATCCTCAAACTGCTGAGCCTGCACAAGCGGCTTGCGGAGCAGCGACCATCGCCCTCGATGCTGCCGCGCGTGAGCATCGTGCTTCCGGTTTACAACGAAGCGGCGGTGATTGCCGAGACGCTCGAGCACATACTCGCGATCGACTATCCCGCCGACCGGCGCCAGATCCTCGTTCTATCGGACGCATCGACCGACGGGACCGACGAGATCGTCCGCCGGTTTGGGGGCCGCGGCGTTGAGCTGTTGCGGCTGCCGCAGCGACAGGGGAAGACGGCAGCCGAGAACGCCGCTCGACCACTGCTGACGGGCGAGATCATCGTCAACACCGACGCGTCGGTCCGGATCGATCCCGGCGCGATGAAGGCACTCGTGGCCGCGTTCCGCGACACAAGCGTCGGTGTGGCATCCGCGCGCGATGTCAGCGTCACGAACGTTGTGGAGCCCGTGAGTGGCGGAGAGGGGGCGTACGTCGGGTACGAAATGTGGATTCGCGATCTGGAGACGGCCGTATCTGGGATTGTCGGCGCCTCCGGTTGCTTGTACGCGATCCGCGCCAAGCTCCACATGCGCCCAATCCGCGAGGACTTGAGTCGCGATTTTGCGGCGGCCTTGACGGCCCGGGAGCACGGGTTTCGCGCGGTGTCAGTTCCAGCTGCGATCTGCTATGTACCGCGCAGCCGCTCACAGCACCAGGAGTACCGGCGGAAAGTCCGTACCATGACGCGCGGTTTGGCGACACTCGCCCCAAGGTGTGCCGCTGGCTCGTACCCTGGAGCTTGGTGGGCGCGGGTTTGGCACTCGCCGATCTCGCATTTGCTCTCGAGTGGGCTCGGGTGACGCTCGTCGTCGGGGGAGCGGCGCTGACGGTCGCGGCATTGGGCTGGCTCTGGCCCGACGAAGCGTCGGTACCGCGCGTGCTTGCACTGCCGGCGTATGTCGTGGCGGGAAACGTGGCTGTGTTGCATGCCTGGCTCCGGTTGCTCACCGGGCGGGCCGCGCCGGTTTGGGAGCCGACGCGCCGCGGCGCCGTGCCGTCGAGTTAACCCCGAGGGTTGCTTCCCGCGCCGTTCGTGCCGGGTCTTCCGCCGTTGCCATGACTCCGATGGGTTGAGACGTAGCGCGCGATGTCGGCGAGCGTGCCCAGGTTGCTTTCGGTGATGTCCTCATCGGCCACAACCACGCCGAACTCACTGTGCAG
>QHTY01000115.1 GCA_003220985.1 Gemmatimonadota bacterium | reverse complement strand
AGAGTGCAACCAGAGCACAGAAGATCCAACCAAGAAGCTGCCAGGCAATGAAGGGCGCGATGTAGGGGACGCGACTGATTCCCCACAGGCTGCCGGTGATCATCCGCACGGCAACGATGCCCCAGGGGATGTTGAAGAGGATGAAGACTCGGTTGAGCCACCGCAGCGCGGACAGCGGCAGGCGCTCGCGCAAGTAGAGGTAGAGCAGCAGTTGAGGCGACGCAAACAGCAACAAATAGATTAGTGCCATGTCATTCCGTACGCTGGCGTTTTTCGGCGTGTTCCCCGCGCTGCTTGCCGCCCAGCGATCTGCCGGTGTCGATCGACAGCTCGTCGCCGCGGCGTTGTGGGCGAAAGCACGCTACAACTATGCCTACTGGGACGCCGTGCGCGCGAATTGGGACTCGGCTTTCGCGGCGACGGTCACCTTTGCCGAGCAACGGCCCGCCCCGCCGGACCAGCTGCTCTTTCGCCGGCTCCGGCGCTGGGGCACGCTGCTGAATGACGGGCAGCTCGCAATCGTGGCGGCACAGAGTTCGTGGGAACGGGGATCGTGCCCGACATCCGGGTAGACGCACGGGTCGAGGACGCGCTCGCCGGACGCGACCCGGCGCTGGAGCGCGCGCGCGCCTATCTCAGCGAAACGGCGGTGGGGGGGGCCCCGCGCTAGCTCTTGAGCTGCGCGCGGAAGAAACTGATCACCGCGCGCCAAGCGCTGTCGGCAACCTCCGGTTTCTCGCGCGTGCGGAAGAATCCGTGTCCGACCCCCGGATACACCGTATACGGATACGGCTTGCCGGCTGTCCGCATCGCCGCGGCGGCGTCGGGAAGTCCCGCGTTGATGCGCGCGTCGTTCTCGGCGTACACCCCGAGCCCCTTGGCGCGAATCTTCGGCATATCCGCGGCGCTGGGCGCTGAGCCATAACAGACGACGAAGGCCTTCAATTCGGGCGCGTTGGTGGCGTACCGGAAGCTCTGCGCGCCACCCCAACAGAAGCCGATCACCCCAACGTCGTTCGCGCGGGCGGCCTTTACCGTCTTCAGATAGGCGCGCGTCGCATCGAGATCGATGGTCACGGTGTCTGGGTTCAGCGTCGCGATGAGCTTGCGCGCGGAATCGGGCGAGCTGGGCGAGCCGCCGCGCCGTGACAACAGATCGGGCGCGATCGCAACGAAGCCGTCCTTCGCGAGCTGCTCGGTCGTCTGGCGGATGAAGTCGGACATGCCGAAGATCTCGTGAATGACGATTACGGCGGGCGCGGGCTGCGGGCGCTCGGGATACGCGATGTAGGCCGTCACCGTGTCTTTACCGCTGAGGAATTTGACGTACTCGGCATGGATATCGGGCGGCGAGAGGCGGCGAAGGGCGGCGGAGGGCGGCAAATTCATCGCCGCTGTCGCTAGAATCCCCACGCCAGCCACCAGCACAGCCTTTGCCGCCATTCGCCGCCTCTCGCCGCCCTTCGCCGCCGTATTACCGTCCATAGCTCACCCTCCAGATTTTTCCACGCATGTCGTCACTTACCAGCAAGGATCCATCCGGCAATACCAAGAGACCAACCGGCCGGCCCCAGCGCGAGCCGTCCGGACGCTGCCACCCCACGATGAAGTCTTCAACCCCCACGGCGCGCCGGCCGGCGCTGTCGACTTCGACACGCACGACCTTTGCGCCCGTCGGCACGCTGCGATTCCAGGAACCGTGCAGCGTGACGAACGCATCGCCGCGATACTCGCGCGGAAACTCGGCCCCCGTGTAAAACGCTAAGCCGAGCGGCGCGGAATGCGCCTGCATAGTGATGGTCGGCGGCTCGACACGCGAGCAATCAGCCGATCCGTATTCCGGATTGGGCTTGCCGGGGAGATAACACGCGGGCCATCCGTAGTCGCGCCCGTCCTTGATGATGTTGATGTGTTCGGGCGGGAGGTCATCGCCCAGATTGTCGCGATCGTTGTTGCCACCCCACAGCTCGCCCGTCGTCGGATTGAACGCCAGCCCGACGGTATTGCGCAGACCCTTTGCAAAGATGCGACCGCCCGAGCCGTTCGCATTGAACTGCGTCACGGCGGCGCGCAGCGAGTCGCGCTCGTCGCAAAGATTGCACGAGGAGCCAACGGCCAGGTACAACTTGCCGTCCGGTCCAAACAGGATCGTGCGGGTCGAGTGACCGCCGCCCGGCACGTTCGGCACGATCGTGACCGGTGCGGCGCCGGCCGGATCGAAACGCTTCACATCGCTTTCTTCCGCGACATACATCGTGTCCGCGCGGAACGCGATGCCGAACGGTCCTCTGAGGCCGCTCGCCACGGTCACGGCGTTCTCGGCGACGCCGTCATGGTTCGAATCGGGGAGTTTGACGATCACGCCGGAGCCCGGCTGCGACGCGTACACCATCTTCCCCGGACCGAGGGCCAGGTAACGGACCCCGGGCAGATTCTGTGCGAACACCGACACGTGAAAGCCCGCCGGTACGCGGAGGTTGTCGTCCGCTCCCTGACCCCTTGCTGGTGCCGGGCCGCGGCAGGCGACGGCGATGATCACGACTGACAGCACACGCACGCGCATTGGCTACCTCCGATCGATGGCGATCACTTTGAGCAGCAGCTTGCCGTCCGGGTCCACGCGCACTTCAACCGGCGCGAACGGAACGTCGACGCGGGCCAACGTCTCACGGCCTGCACCGGTCACGACGACCTCGCGCCGCATCGTCGCACCGTCCGCTCCCCGGAATTCGAGCGTTAGCGCAGGGAGCCGAAAGAGACCCCATTCCGGTTTCTGGCGTTGCGTGATACCCACGTCCACTCGCCCGGCTCCCGCGTCGTAGCGCCATGTGACGTCGAGCTGCGGGTACCCCGGCTGGTAGAGCCATTGATGGAAGAACCAGCCAAAGTCCGCTTTGGCCGCCTTGTCCATCACGTGCTGGAAGTCTTCACTGGTTGCGGTGGAGTCGCGGTACGTCCGGTAGTAGGTACGAAGCCCGCGGAAAAATGCCGAATCGCCCATCAATCCCCGCAGCATGTGCAGCACCCACGCGCCTTTGGGATAGCTGTTCGCGTTCAAGAGCTTGATGGGATCGGCGGCAAATCCCGAATCCACGATGGGCCGGTCGGTGACGTCGGAAGCGAAATAGTCCTCCGCGCTCTTCTTCATATGCGTTGCCAGCGTCAAGTCGCCGTCGAGGGCAGCTGCGATGACGCCATCGAAATACGTCGCGAAGCCTTCCGAGAGCCAGAGGTGGGGCCAGTCGCGCTCTGTGACCGCGTCGCCGAACCACTGGTGCGCGGTCTCGTGCCGCACGACCCCCTCGCCCATTCGCCGCTCGATGTACGGCTTCTCGGCGTAGAAGATGGCGCTCGAGTTCTCCATCCCGCCGAATTTCGTGGATGACTGCACGTGCGCGAGTTTCTCGTAGGGGAAGGGCCCGATCAACCGCTGCATCACCTCGACGATCTCGGTTGCGCGACGGAACGGGACCGAGTCGGCGAACGCCGAGTCTTCCGCGTACGTCCACACCTCAATGGGAATCGTGTCGCGGCCGTTGATCACCGGACGGTGTGTCGAGACCGCGAATTCCCCGGCGCCGATGACCATTGTGTAGGTGGGAATCGGGTGCGACTCGCTCCACGAGACGGCCCCCCGTTTTCCGTTCGCCACGATGCGCCAATTCTTCGGTGCCGACACGAAGACCCGTACGGTCGCCTTGTCGGACGGATGATCCACGGTTGGGACCCAGAACCGTGCCCGCTCGGGCCAGTTGTCAGCGAACGCCACGCGCCGGCCTCGGACGTTGGTCGATATGATCAGTCCGTCGCTCGGCGTCCCACGGTAAAAAACCCGGATGCCCCGAGGACCGGTGCCGGCGCCAGCCAGCGCGAGGGACCGGCCATCATAGCGAAACGGCAGCCGCGCGCATCCCTGGACCCGCAGCTCGCACACGCTGTCGACCGTCATATCGACCAGGTCGAGCCGCAGCGTGTCCGGCGCCGCCTTCGATTTGCGCAGGCGGATGAATGC
>QHTY01000114.1:4920-6752 GCA_003220985.1 Gemmatimonadota bacterium | reverse complement strand
GCGAATGACAGAGTGTTACTGGGGCGGCAGATCGCGTGGACGACCGACAACCCAGCGATCGCGACCGTGGATGCGACAGGAATGGTCCGCGGACGATCGGAAGGCCTCATTCACGTGATCGCGACCAGTGAGGGTGTGAGCGACACCGTACGCATTCCGGTAATCGCGATTCAGCTGCAGTCCATAATTCCCGGCCGCTACCACACCTGCGCCGTCGCTACAGATGGAGCCGCGTACTGCTGGGGAGACAATCTCTACAAACAGCTTGGCGATAGCACGGTCATTCCTCGACTCGTGCCCGTACCGGTTGTGGGTGACATAGTCTTCTCGATGGTGAGTACGATGGCGTTCGACACCTGCGGTCTCGACTTGGGTGGAAACGCGTACTGCTGGGGCTACAACAATGCCGGACAACTTGGCAACGGGTCGCGTGGCGACACGACCACCCCCAAGCCTGTAACAGGAGGACATGTCTTTACCGCTCTCCGAGCCGGCTGGCAGCACACCTGCGGATTGACTGCCGACGGAGGCGTCTACTGTTGGGGCGACAACCACTACGGCGAGCTGGGTGACGGCACGAATAACAGTAGTTATGTGCCGACGCTTGTCGCTGGCGGAGTCACCTTCAGTTCTATCAGCTCGTGGGGACCTCATGTTTGTGCGCTAGACCAACAGGGGACGGCCTACTGCTGGGGAGACAATGAAGCCGGGGAGTTGGGCACTGGCTCGCAAGCCAATAGTTCTGTGCCTGTGAGGGTGAATAGTGATGTCTTGCTCTCTGCGGTTTCAACGGGTGGGCTTTATACCTGCGCCATCAGCACAGATGACACCCCCTATTGTTGGGGAAATAATTCCGATGGAGAACTCGGGGACGGCACGAAAACAAATCGAAACGTGCCAGGCGTTGTAAGCGGCGGCCTGCATTTCGTCACCATCGCGACTGGCGATGCTCACACGTGCGCTCTCACCGCCGACGGCACCGCATATTGCTGGGGGCGCAACGGGGACGGAGAGCTCGGAAATGGTTCAACGACGGGGTCTACAACTCCCGTCGCGGTGGCGGGCGGGCATCAGTTTTCCGCGATCAGCGCTGGTGGTTTACATACATGCGCCCTGGCCGTTGATGGTGTCGCGTACTGTTGGGGCTACAACCTCTTCGCACAACTTGGTGACGGGACCACGACGAGCAGTAGCGTGCCGGTCCGCGTAGCTGGTCAGCCGTAGCATCCGCCTAAGTAACCTCGCCAACCGCGTCCGTCTGACTTCCTCGGCGGAACAAGCCTCAAGGAGGCCCCCGTGCATAGGACTGGCACGATGGTTGGGCGCCAATGGTGTCGGCCAGCTTGGGAACGGCACAATGCTGGATAGCTGGACCGACAACTCGGGCGTCGAGGATGGCTACGTCGTCGGGTACTTCTACTTCGACGACTACTCCTACATCGGGTACTTCCAGGATGTCGCGCACCTTCCGGCGAACGCCACGACATACCGCCTCGCGGCTTTCTCGAGTGATGGGTACTACGTGGCGGCCACCCGGGATGGTGGGCACTCCGACTTTGCTGCCTTCGGTGTCGTCACGGGCACGGCACGCGCAATGGCTCCGCGCGCGACGGTACAACGATTCTCTCATGTCATTCGCACGCCTCGACCGCACCCCTAACCTCTGGAGATGTCTCATGCCTCACTCCACATCGCGCTTCTTCTCGTTGGCTGTCGTCGCGGCGCTGGCGCTGCAGGGCTGCTATGACCGTCCTGCGCCCGTCGCACCCGCCGGCGGCGGAATGCTCGCCGCGAGCGTTGCCCCGTCCGTGCGGGCCAGCCGCCACATCGTG
>QHTY01000114.1:0-4810 GCA_003220985.1 Gemmatimonadota bacterium | reverse complement strand
TGTCCGCGCGGTGGAGCCGGACGTCTCATTCCAAATCGCAGCCGCAGCGGATATGCTCGACGCCGAGTCGGCCGACAATGGCGAGGTGACCATCCTGGCCGTCGCGACAGCGTTACCAACGGCTGCGACGCTCTATCCGCGTCAGTGGAACATGCGGGCGATCGGCGCGGACGCGGCCTGGGACGCGGGATATCTCGGATCGCCGGACGTGAAGGTTGTCATTCTCGACACGGGAATTGACTACCTACACCCCGAGCTGCAGGGACTCGTGGATCTGTCACTCTCAAGATCGTTTGTCCCGGCGGAAGACAGTGTGGTTGATCGATTGTATCCCGGACGAGACCACGTGACCGACCTGTTTTGGCACGGCACGGCGATGGCCGCCACCGTCGCAAGCAACGCAAAGCGGCTCGCGGGCGTAACTCAACACGTCACGCTCATCGCCGTGAAAGTGGCCGACCGTTTCGTGGTGACGACGACGAGCGCCGGTCTCGCGGGGATCGTCTACGCGGCCGACCAGGGTGCGGACGTCATGAACGTCAGTGGCGGCGTGGGCATCGACAAGAGCGAGAGCCCGGGTCTCATCGCGGCCTATCTGCGGGCACTGAACTACGCTTGGCGCAAATGGCGGGGAACGACACGCTCGATAAGGACCACAATCGCGATCGCGTGGGCCTGCCATGTGAAGCGCCCAACGCGATCTGCGCATCCGCGACCGGCCCCATCGCGGCGCAGAGCATCAATGGGCCGTGGGAGAATGTCGACGCCTCGGCGATCTACACCAGTTACGGGCGCTCGGTGGTGAGCGTCGCCGCCCCCGGTGGCCAGCGGTTTACCAATACGCGTGTGTGGGTGCCATGCCTGACCACGCCCAGCAGCACGAGTCCTGCAGCGTGCCGGCCGCCAATGTGCCCAACGCCGTCAGGGGGCACGTGTCTCGTCCAGGGCATCGGCACGAGCTTCTCGGCGGCGCACACCACGGGCCTAGCGGCCCTTCTCGTGCAGCAGCAGGGCCATCGGAATTCCGCGCGGATCCGCGAGCGGATTCTGCAGTCGGCGGACGACCTCGGACAGCCCGGGACCGATCCGTATTACGGCAGGGGTCGCATCAACGTGGCGCGCGCGCTGGGGCTCATTCAATAGGGGCGGAGGTGCTTCCGCAATCAGACCGGTCGAAACAATGAATACGTCGGGTTGCACGAGCACGTCCTGCCCCACGGTATCGGCTCCTCGGCGTACGGTGAGCAAGGGAACGCCATGCCGTAACGGGCGCATAACGCTCAGCAATCGTCGAGGTGGTAGGCTGCACGGCCCCTCATAAAGAGCACCGTCAGCGAGCACGAGGAGGAGGACCCATGTCACGCCCGTCCCGCATCATCGCTTCACTCGCTCCACTCACCCTGCTGATTGGGTGCAACGCGAAGTCTGACCAAGTCACGTTCGCACTCCAGGCCGATCGCTTCGCCAGCTCCGAGTGGTCCGACCCGGTCAATCTCGGCCCGTTGATAAATTCCAGCGCCCTCGACGCCAACGCCGGCCTCTCGTCCGACGCGCATACGCTCTTCTTCGTCTCGATACGCACCGGCGGTCTCGGCAACCTCGATATCTGGATGTCGCACCGCCGCTGTCTGGCGTGCGATTGGGAAGCCCCGGTGAATCTCGGTGCGCCGATCAACAGCGACGCGATCGACGCCGCACCGACTATGTCTGAAGACGGCCGCCTCCTGTTCTTCTATAGTGCGCGCGCTGGTGGTTTCGGCCTCGGCGACGTTTACGTCTCCCATCGCGTGAGCACCAGCGCGGACGGGGACGTCTGGGGCCCTCCGGTGAACCTCGGACCGGATGTGAATACGGCGGCCAACGAGCAGGGCACGTTTTACGTGCATGAGCCGGGAGAGCCGAACGCCTTCGTGTACTTCAATCGACCGACCGCCGGCGGCAGCGTCGACGTCTATCGAGTCGCGGTGTCGAATGACGGCGACGCGCTCGGCCCTGCGGTCCTCGTCCCGGAGTTGAGCGACCCGACCACGTTCGACCAAAAAGTGGCGGTGAGCGCGGACGGTCACGAGCTGCTGCTCTCCTCGTTGCGGGCGGGAGGCTTCGGCAACTTCGACATCTGGCGCTTCACCCGCCAGTCCGCCCAAGACCCCTGGTCGAATCCAACCCATTTGGACGCGCCGATCAACACTCCGGACCTCGATTCGCAACCGGTGCTCTCGCGCGACGGGCGCACACTAATCTTCACGTCCATTCGCGACGGCGGTCACGGCGCGCAAGACCTCTGGATGTCGACGCGTCGACCGGGTGTGCAGCCATGACGCCGACTTCGCGGACGCTCGCTGCGGTGGCTTCGCTCGCGCTCCTTGCCTGTGGAACACAGTCCGATCGGAGCATTACGGCGAACCTCGTCGTGAACCCCACGGCGCATTTCTCCACGTGGTCCGAGCCCGTAAACCTCGGCTCGACGATCAACACGACGTTCAACGAGCAAGGTCCGATGCTCTCGAACGACGAGCTGAGCCTCTACTTCGGCTCCGATCGACCGGGCGGAATCGGCGGATTCGACATTTGGGTTTCCCAGCGCGCCTGCAAGGCCTGCCCGGGGGAAGCTCCACTGAACCTCGGACCGGCCGTTAATACAGCCTCGGACGAGACTGGACCAGGATTATCCGTGGACGGGCATCTCCTCTTCTTCAGGAGCACTCGGCCAGGCGGGGCGGGCCTCGGGGACGTCTTCCTCTCAAAACGCGCCAACCCGAAGGACGACTTCGGCTGGGGTGCCCCCGTTGCGCTCGGTCCGGGCGTCAACACCGCGGCGGCGGAGGCTGGTGCGGAGTTCTTGCAGAGCGCCGAGGACGGCGCGGCGAACCTCTACTTCAATCGAGCGCCACCGGGCGGGACCGCGGATCTCTACTATGCAGCGATCACGCGGGACGGAGAGACTCTAGGGCCCGCCGTGCTGATTTCCGAGCTCAGTAACCCGATTGCCACCGATCAAGGTCCGACGCTGCGCTCGGATGGCAGGGAGGTGTTCTTCTTCTCAACTCGCGCAGGTGGCATCGGCGGGGCCGATCTTTGGACGTCCACCCGGCGTAGCGTCCACGATCCCTGGATGCCTCCAGTGAACCTGGGAGCTCCGCTGAACTCGACTGCCGCGGAGCAGCAACCTAGTCTGTCGAGTGGCGGGCGGACGCTGCTTTTCGCGTCGAGTCGGTCAGGCGGTTTCGGCGGTACGGATATCTGGATGTCTACGCGGACACCAGGCGGGCAGTAGCCGATGTGAAATTGGCCCCCTAGGATTCGAACCTAGATTGACGGATCCAAAGTCCGCTGTCCTGCCATTGGACGAGGGGCCAGTGCCCTGGCGGTGGTGGAAGTTAATGAGGGGCGCTAATCTCTCGCCATGCGCAAACGCCTCCTTTCCGCACTGCCAGTTCTCCTCCTGGCCTGCGCGGCCACGACCTCTGCCGCCCAGACCGCACTCCAGCTTCGGTGGGAGCTTGTGGCGGACACACAGGCAGCCTTCATCCTCACCAACCGCGACGCGAAGCCACTCCCTCCGACCGGCTGGGCGATCTACTTCAGCGCGCTGCACTCCGCCGACTCGGGCAGCGTGGGATCGGGGTTCGCAATCCAGGACGTGATGGCCGACCTGCATCGCCTCGTCCCGAGCACGGGCTTCGCGGGACTCGCGCCCGGCGCGACGATCAGGATCCCATATCTCACCCACCAGCTGCGCAATCGCAGTTTCGCTCCCTCGGGTCCGTACATCGTGTTCGACGCCACGAAGGACGTGGGCGTCCCGTTGAGCGATTACGTCGCGGCTCCCTTCGAGCACTCGCAGGGTGTGGTGACAGCCGAGACCCAGTTCGCGCTCGACTCCGCGATCCGCGACATCCCCGCGAGCGACCTGCCGCCCCTGTTCCCGACGCCGGTGCAGGTGACAAGGGGAACCGGGGAGTTGCGACTCACCGCGATGCCGCAGGTGACGGCGCCCGCTGAGCTCGCGAACGAAGCGGCTCTTGCCGCGGAGTATCTGCGGCCTTACTTCCGCGCGCGCGGGCAGGGTGCAGCGGTGCCGCTGCGAATCGAAGTGGGCACGGTGCAGGGCCAATCGTCGCCTGAAGCGTATGAATTGGTCATCGATTCCGCGGCTGGCATTCGGATCGTCGGTGTCTCATCCGCAGGCGTCTTCTACGGTCTCCAATCCCTGCGCACTCTGCTGCCGCCACCATCTCCTCGCGGCGGGCTCGTACTGCCGGCACTCGGCGTCGTGGACGCGCCGCGCTTCGGGTACCGCGGCTTCATGCTCGACGTCGCGCGCAACTTCCATCCCAAAGCGGTGGTGTTGCGCACGCTCGACCTGATGGCCCGCTACAAGCTCAACGTCCTCCACCTGCACCTCACGGATGACGAAGGGTGGCGCGTCGAGATCCCGAGCCTTCCCGACTTGACGGCTGTTGGTGGCCGGCGCGGCCACACACTCGACTCGCGCGAATTCCTGCAGCCCGCGTTTGGCTCTGGCCCACAGGTGGGCCGGCCGTTCGGCAGTGGATTCTTTTCTCACGCCGACTACGTCGAGATTGTCCGCTACGCGGCGGCGCGACACATGGAGGCGCGCTTCCGCGCGACCGGGGATCCGCAGTACCGGTTGATCGATCCCGCAGACACGTCGAGGTATACGTCCGTCCAGGGCTACCCCGACAATGTGATGAACCCGGCGCTCGAGTCGACGTATCGGTTCATCGAGCGCGTGGTGGGCGATCTGGTCGCGATGCACCGCGAGGCCGGTGCGCCCCTGCGTCACATC
>QHTY01000113.1:6041-6452 GCA_003220985.1 Gemmatimonadota bacterium | reverse complement strand
GCGCGACACCCGCCCTCGGCCGGGTGTTCACGCCTGAGGAGTATCGGCCCGGTGGCCCTCGCGCGTTGGTGTTGAGTGACGGGCTGTGGCGGAGGCGGTTCGGTGCGGATCGGGACATACTCGGCAAGTCGCTCACGCTGGACGGCACGCCGTTCACAGTGGTTGGTGTGATGGCCCCGCGGCGAATGTATCCGCCCGACGCTGAATTCTGGACCACGACGGCGCTGGACCCCGAGTTCGATGCGCGGGGCGCCCGTCACCTGAGCGCCCTGGGCCGATTGAATCCTGGCACATCGCTCGCGGCGGCGACCGAAGAGCTGACGCTGGTTCAGCGCAGGCTTGCCGACCGGTTTCCCCGACAATACGCCGGCTACGGGATGCGGTTGATCGGATTGCGCGATCGCGTGATCG
>QHTY01000113.1:0-5905 GCA_003220985.1 Gemmatimonadota bacterium | reverse complement strand
GTTGAAAGTCTGCTGCTCGCTGTCGCCGGCGCGATCGTCGGGCTTCTCGGCGCGGCGTGGGCTCTCGAGGCGTTCCGCGTGCTGGCCGCCGACAGCATCCCGCGCGCCTCCGAGATCTCATTGGACGGAAGAGTCCTCGCCGTCACGGCGGCGATCGCCATCGCAACCGGACTCGCCGTAGGTCTGGTTCCGGTCTCTCGCGTGCTCGCTGCCGACCTGCACACGCAGCTCAAGGAAGGCGGACGCAGCCAAACCACTGCGCGCGGTCACACACGCCTGCGGACCAGTCTCGTGGTCGGGCAAACCGCGATGGCGGTGATGCTGCTGGCCGTGGCGGGCTTGTTGATCCGCAGCATCGACCGGTTGGCTGGCGTCGATGCGGGCGTCCGCACCGACGGTGTCCTTTCCTTTAATGTCGGGCTGCTACCCGCACAATCGGGGAATCCCGCGTACGTCGTGTCCTTCTTCCGCGAGCTGCGGGAACGGCTCGCGGCGGTCCCCGGCGTCTCGAGCGTGGGACTCGCATCGCGCCTCCCGCTCAGCGGCGCCGATCACAGCAACAGCTTCCGCCTCGTCGGCGAAGAACCCGAACCAGGCCGCGAACGCTCCGCGCAGGATCGCGCCGTCAGTCCCGGCTATTTCCACACGCTGGGCATCCCGGTGCGCGGCCGAGAATTCACCGATGCCGACGCACCGGGCGGGCTGCCGGTCGTCATCGTGAATCAGGAATTCGCGCGACGTTTTTTCCCCGGTACCGATCCCATCGCGTCACGATTCATCCCGGGGAGGGCCGGCGGTGTGCCACGTCTGATCGTCGGCGTTGCCGGCGATGCCAGACAGTTTGGTCTCGATGCACCAGTCGAGCCGGAGTTCTACATCCCGCATGCGCAGGATCCCTGGCCCTGGCTGTCCGTGGTCGTACGAGTGACCGCGGAGCCTCGTGCCCTGGTACCCGCGCTGGAGCGCGCCGTCTGGTCGTTGGACCGCAGCATGCCGGTGACGTCGATTCGCACGATGAACGAGCTGCGGGCGACGTCGATCGCGCCGCGCCGCCTCAACATGCTGCTGCTCGGCGTGTTCGCCGCGGTAGCCCTGGCGCTTGCCATCGTCGGGACCTACGCGGTGATGGCGTTCGTCGTCAGCGAACGCGCCCACGAAATGGGGATTCGCCTGGCGCTCGGCGCCCGGCCCGGGGAAGTGCTCTGGCTGGTCGTGGGGCGGGGTCTGCGCGTCGGAGGTCTCGGCGTCGCATTGGGGTTTGCCGGGGCGTTGGCCGCCGGCAAAGCCATTCGGCGTCTGCTGTTCGGCATCAGCCCCATGGATCCGCTCACACTCGTGGCCGTCGCCCTTGTGATCGGGATGGCAGTGCTGGTGGCCAGCTATCTCCCCGCACGCCGCGCGGCGCGTGTCGATCCGATGATTGCCTTGAGGGCTGAATGATCGACGCCCTCCTCGCCGACCTGCGCTACGCCCTGCGTCAGCTCGCACGGAGCCCCGGCTTCACGCTCGGCGTCGTCTGCACCCTGGCGCTCGGCATCGGCGCGAACGTCACCATGTTCTCGGTCCTGGACCGGATGATGTTTCGAGCTCCGCCGTTGCTGCGCGATCCCGGCGCTGTGCATCGGGTCTATCTGGCGCGCAGGTACCGCGGTGAGGAGTTTGCCAACGGGGCCATGCAGTACGCGCGCTACGACGACCTGACGAACTGGACCTCATCGTTCGCGCGCACCGCGGCCTTCACCGAAGAAGACATTGCGATCGGGATCGGTGCCGATGCGCGTGAGATGCGCGTCGGCATCGTGAGCGCGAGCTTCTTCGGCTTCTTCGACGCGCCGCCGGCGCTGGGCCGCTATTTCACGGCGGCGGAGGACACGCCCCCCAACGGGACGCCGGTCGCGGTGCTCGCGTACACCTTCTGGCAGACGCGCTACGCTGGCCGCAGCGACGTGCTCGGTTCCACCCTGCAGATCGGGCCGGGCCCACGCTCTACACCATCATTGGCGTCGCCCCGGAGGGTTTCTTCGGCCTGTGGCCGACGCAGCGGCCTGTGGCATTCGTTCCCATCAGCTCCTATGCCAGCGCCTGGGCCGCCGCGCGGCTTCGCAACGAGAGCTGGTCGACCACATATCATTGGACGTGGATGTTCATGCTCGTTCAGCGCAAGCCAGGTGTGAGCCTTGCCGCTGCGACGGCTGATCTCACCACCGCCTACTTCAAGAGCTACATCGCCCAGCTGGCGACCAGCGCGGGCATGACTCCCGTCGCGCTCGCCCGGCCACGTGGCATCGTGGCCTCGGTCCTGAGCGAGCGCGGACCAAACGAGTCGAGCTTCGCCAAGGTCGCGACATGGATCAGTGGCGTCGCGTTGATCGTCCTGCTCATCGCGTGCGCGAACGTCGCGAATCTGCTGCTCGCCCGGGCGCTGCGGCGCCGGCGCGAGATCGCCGTGCGCCTCGCGCTGGGCGTGAGCCGGACGCGCCTGTTGTCGCAGCTCTTCACGGAGAGCCTGCTCCTCGCCTTGCTCGGCGGCCTGGCCGGGCTGCTCGTTGCCGAGTGGGGCGGCGCGGTGCTACGCGCGCAGTTCCTGGCGAAGTCGTCCGAGGTGAGCGTCATGGGCGACGCGCGCACGCTGCTGTTCGGCGGCATTGCGGCGCTGTGCGCCGGTCTCCTCACCGGCCTCGCGCCCGCGCTGCTGAGTACGCACACCGATGTCGCCGGGGATCTCAAGGCCGGTGCGCGAGGGGGCACCTTCCAGCGGTCGCGCCTCCGCAGCGCCTTGCTCGTGCTGCAAGGCGCCCTCTCGGTGGTGCTGCTCGTCGGCGCCGGCCTGTTCGTGCGCAGCCTGAGCCACGTGCGCGTGATCCCGCTCGGCTACGACGTCGACCCCGTGCTCCTCGTGGAGCTGAACATGCGGGGTGTACGGCTCGACAGCGCCCGCAACGTCCAGCTGCGTCAGGAGCTGCTCGAGACCGCGCAGGCAACGCCGGGAGTCGAACGCGCATCCCGGCAGGTCACGGTGCCCTTCTGGGGTTCCTGGAACGTGACCCTGTACGTCGCCGGCATCGACTCCGTCGACCGGCTGGGCGAGTTCTATCTCAATGCGGTGACGCCGGACTACTTCGCCACGCTCGGCACGCGCGTCCTCCGCGGCCGTGGCATCGCCGCCCAGGATGCGGAGCATGCGCCCCGTGTGATGGTTGTGAGCGATGCGATGGCCAAGACGCTCTGGCCGGGCCGGGATCCGATCGGGCAGTGCGTCAAGCTGGGGGCGGATACGGCCCCGTGCACCTACGTGGTGGGGGTTGCCGAGAACATCAGGTCGCAGAAGCTCGGTGACGACCCCGGCTTGTTCTACTATCTCCCGGCGGCGCAGTGGCATCCTCAAGACGGTGGTTTGTTCATCCGGACGCGCGGGAACGCGGCGCGTCAGGTCGAGGCGATCCGTCGCCGCTTGCAGCAGATCATGCCCGGTGCCTCGTACGTCACCGTCACACCGCTGCGCGACATCCTGGGCGAGCAGACGCGATCCTGGCAGCTGGGCGCGACCATGTTCGTCGCCTTCGGTACCCTTGCCCTCGCGCTGGCCGCGATCGGTCTGTACAGCGTGATCGCGTACAGTGTCGCACAACGCGTCCAGGAACTGGGCGTGCGGGCCGCGCTTGGCGCGCAGCAGCGGGACCTCGTCACGCTGATCGTCAAGGAAGGCCTGAGGGTCGGCCTAAGCGGAATCGCGATCGGGGTCTTGATCGCGCTCGCCGGGGGCCAATGGCTCGGGCCACTCTTGTTTCAGGAATCGCCTCACGATCCGCTCGTCTTTGGTTTCGTGACGCTGGTTCTGCTCGGCACGACCGTGTTGGCCAGCTTCGTGCCCTCTCGTCGGGCCGCGCGCGTCGATCCGATGGTTGCGCTGAGGGCTGAATAATGGATGCGCTGTTGCAGGATCTCCGCGTCGCGTTGCGTCGTATGCGACGGTCGCCCGTTCTCGCGGCCGCCATTGTTCTGACGATCGGCCTCGGGTTGGGCGCGGCCGCTGCGATCTTCGCGACGTCCAAGGCTGCTTTGGTTGAGCCGCTGCCGTACGCGGAGCCTCAACGTCTGGTGCATCTCTGGGAGTTGCGCGTGGGTACCGATGAGCGGAGCCCCACCTCGTATCCCACGCTCCGCGATTGGCGATCGCGCGCCAACAGTCTCAGTGGTCTCGAAGGCTACGACCCGACCAACGTCACCGTTGGACTGGGCGATGGGGCGCGAATGCTGCGCGGCGCGCAACTGACCGCGGGCTTCTTCCGGCTCCTTGGCGTCCGGATACCGGTCGGGCGCGATTTCCTTCCAGGCGAGGATGAGTCCGGAGCAGCAGTGACAATTGTGAGCGAACGGTTTGCCCACTCCGTTCCCGGCAGGAATGCGGTTGACCAAACCATCACGATCAACGGCACGCCGTACGTCATCGTGGGAGTTCTACCGCCCGAGTTTCACTTCGCGCTGCTTCAGAATGCCGACATTTTTGTGCCTCTCGTCGTCGATGGGCAACGGCTCACAAACCGGCTGCTGCGCTCTGTCAACGTGATTGGTCGACTTCAGGACCAGGTGCCACCGGCAGGGGCGCAAGCGCAGCTCGCAGCCATGATGTCCCGACTGGCAAGCGAAAATCCCAACGAGTTGGCTGGCCGTACTATCGTCGCGGTCCCGCTCCGCGACGCACTCCTCGGCAACATAAAGCCGATCCTGACCGGACTTCTCATCGCGATGTCCCTCCTTCTGGTGACCATGTGTGCGAACCTCGCTCTCCTCATGCTGACTCGATACGTCGAGCGCATGCCGGAGCTGACGGTGCGCTCCGCGCTTGGCGCCACGCGCGCGCGCGTTGTGCGCCAACTGCTCGTCGAAAGCCTTGTGCCCAGTCTCCTCGGCGCTGCCCTTGCCACTGCCATCGGTCAGATGACCACCAGCGCTGTGATCGCGGCGATTCCTGAAGGCGTCAGGATCGGCATGCCGTACCTCGCGAACACCGGACTCGATGCAGGGGTGATCGCGGTGATTGGAGGCGTGGCGACCATACTGGCGATCGGCTTCGGCCTCGGCCCCGCTCTACTCATCACCCGGGGCTGGAAAGGTGGAGGCGATGCGCGGACGACGCTCGGGCGCGGCGATCGCCGCCTCCGCCGCGGCCTCGTCGTCACACAACTGGCCTTCACGGTCGTGCTTCTCATCTCATCGGGCCTGCTCGTCGTGAGCTTCAGCAACCTGGTGCACCGCGACGTGGGATTCAGGGATCCGGAGGGATTGGTGACGGCTCGTGTGCCACTGTCCGGGCCACGCTACCAGACGCCAGTCGCGCAGCAGCAGTTCTATGAGGCATTGCTGGCTCGGATCGTGGCGCTGCCGGCCGTCCGTGGCGCCGCACTGATCAATGAAGTACCGGGCGGAGGCGGTGGCATCACGACCTTCGATCCGGTCGACCGTCCGCGCCCACCGTCCGTGCAACCTCGGAGTGTATTGCGGATCGTCGGCGGCGAGTACTTCGCGACGATGGGAATTCCCGTCGTCTCGGGACGCGCATTCGAGCCGCGCGACAGGGCCGACGGGCCTCCTGTCGCCGTCGTCAGCTCGAGCTTCGCGAAGCTGCTCGGAACGGGCCACGCAGTGGGCCAGAGACTGCGGCTGGCCGCAACCGGCGGGACCGTCTGGGAAGTAGTTGGCGTCGTCGGCGACGTCCAGGTCGCCGCTCTCGATGCGGATTCACCGCCGGTTATCTACTTGACGCATCTCCAGACGGCAGAGAACCGCATGAATCCGGTCCTCCGCACGGAGAGTGGGGTTGGGTCGGTCGCGAACGAACTCCGCGCGATTGTGAGGACCTTGGACGCCGGCGTGCCGGTGTACTCGGTCACGACACTCCATCAAC
>QHTY01000112.1:2392-10764 GCA_003220985.1 Gemmatimonadota bacterium | reverse complement strand
TGAAGAGGGCCAGCTCATCGCCGCACACCGGACTCCAATCCGCGGGATAAAAGGCGAGAATCACCGGCCGCCCTCGCAAACTGGCGAGGGAGAGGCGTTCGTCAGGCGACTGCTGCAGCGTGAAATCGGGTGCGCGTGCACCGGGTGACAGAACCATGGAATCCTCCTTGGTCACCAAGCTATCCGTCGAGGGGGCCAGCCCGTAGCTTACCTTGATGACGGCCGCTCTGCTTGCCCTTCTCGTCGCAGTCCAGTTCGACAGCGCGCCAAAGCCTCGCACGGTCATGGCCATCGGCCAGGTCGCCCTCATCAACACGTTCGTGAATCGCGTCGACGCATTGGTCTTCAAACAAGATTGGGCGCGCTCGGGAACGCGGGTCTGGGGTGAGCATCTGCGACTCGGCTGGGAATGGGATGAAGATGCCTTTACGACCAACATGTTCGCCCATCCGTATCACGGTGGTCTCTACTTCAACGCGGCCCGCGCCAATGGCATTGGCTTTTTTCAAGCGGTGCCGTACGCCATCATGGGCTCCTGGACCTGGGAGTACTTCGGCGAGAAGTACCGCCCGTCGCTGAACGACTGGTACATGACGAGCTTCGGGGGCATCACGCTCGGCGAAGTGTTTCACCGTGTCACCGCCACGATCCGCGACAATCAGGCCACGGGGCGAGGACGCACCCTGCGTGAGCTTGCCGCGTTACCCTTGGATCCCATCGGCAGCTTGAATCGTCTGGTGCGAGGTCAATGGCGGGCGCGCGGCGTGAATCCACCCGAGCATGACCCGGGTCCGTACATGTTCCGCATCGGAGCGGGCGCGCGCTTCGCCAAAGGGCTGCTCGCCGACAGTGGCGTCACCAGCATAGGCGCTGTGCTCGTGGACTTGCTGTATGGTGACCCATTTGCCACGGAGTATCGGAGTCCCTTCGACCAGTTCGGCGTGCGCTTGATGCTGAGCACCAACGGAGGATTCAGCTCACTCCGTGCTTCCGGTCGGATCTATGGCGCCAATCTCAACAACCCGACGCGTCGCGCCCGGCACGTGCTGGCCGTGAATACGCGCTACGACTATTTCAAGAATCGGGCACAGAGTGTCGGCGGTCAGAGCGTCGAAATTGGCATCAACTCGCGCTGGCCGATCGGCTCGCGTGGGTACGCGTTCCGGACCTCGGTGTTCGTCGACGGAGTGCTGCTCGGCGCGATCGATGCCTCGGGAACCGGCCTTGGGACGCGCACCTACGACTTCGGACCGGGCGGAGGCGCGCGGTGGGAGTTCGCGTTCGACCGTCACGGCGCGCGGTTCGTCCGGGTATTCGGCCAATTGGAGTACATCCATGCCGTCAGCGGGGCGAGCGCCGACCACATCGTGGATTTCAGCGGGATCGAAGCCAATATCCCAATAACTCGCGGTTTAGGCATCGCCGCGCACAGTACCATCTTTCACCGTACCAGCCGCTATTCCACTGCACCCAAAGACGAGCGGAACTACCCGGAAGCGCGGCTCCTCCTCGTGTGGACCAAGGCCGGCGGGTTCAAACCCTGAGACGCACGATCTGTTGGATCGCCCTGAGCATGTTGCTCGCCCGCTCCCGCGTGGGCGCAACGGGCGGACCGGCCGCACCGCAGCGGGTTGTGGGTGGAGCTCGGCACTGGACCGGGACGCGTCCGCATCGCGTGCTCCGGGTGTACCGACGTCGTCGCCGCCGGCGCGCCGACCAGTTACTTCAGAATCGGTGGCACGGTATCGGACCGCGTCGTGATCGGGCTCGAGGTGTTCTCGCTGCTCGATCGGGCATTTGGCTTCTCACTGGGCGACACGTCCACGACGGCCGAAACCGCGACCGCCACGGTCGTGGTTCTCTGGTTCCCCAGTCGGCGTGGTTTCTTCTTCAAAGGCGGCGTCGGCCTGGCGGCGGGGCAATTCACCGTCCCCGGCACGGCCGGAGCCGATACCAGCAACGGCGGAGGCATTGGGCTGACGTACGGCATCGGCTGGGACTTCGCGATCTCTCGCAAGTTTGCGATCACCACGAACTTCGCGGCCTACGTGACCGCCGTGGGTGACGTGGTCCTGCCCGGGCGGCGAGTCGACGACGTGATCGCGACGATGTATCAGGGGGCGATCGGCTTCACCTTTCGGTAGGATGGTGGAGGTACCGCCACCATCCTCCACCAACTCTCGCCTTACCTCAATATCTCATCGCCATCCCGAGCGTGCGCCTCCATCTGCCGCTTCACCATCTCGTAATAGACCCCGCGTGCGCGCATCAGGTCGTCGTGGGTCCCGCGCTCGATCACCCGGCCCTCTTCCATCAAGAGAATCGAATCGGCGCGGTGGATGGTGGAGAGCCGGTGCGCGATGACAAAGGTCGTCCGGTCGGCCAATAGATCGGCCATCGCCGCCTGAATGAGCTGCTCGCTCTCGGTATCGAGATTGCTCGTCGCCTCGTCCAGGATGAGAATCTGCGGCCGGGCGAGGATCGCACGCGCGATCGCCAGGCGTTGCTGCTGGCCACCCGAGAGCTTGACTCCGCGTTCGCCGATCGTCGTCTCATACCCGTGCGGCAACCGGATGATGAATTCGTGCGCATTGGCACGCCGCGCGGCGTCCTCGATCTCAGGATCGGTCGCATCGTGCCGGCCGTACGCGATGTTGTCGCGCACCGAGCCATCGAACAGGAACACCTCCTGTTGCACGAGAGCGAGTAAGTTGCGATAACCCCGCAGCCGAAAATCACGCAAGTCCACACCGTTCAGCAGGATTCGGCCATGCGTGGGATCGTGGAAACGCGCGACCAGATCCGTCACGGTGGTCTTCCCCGCCCCGCTTCTGCCTACCAGCGCGACCACCGAACCGCCTGGTGCGACCAGGTTGAAGTCGCGCACCACCGGCATGCCGGGGCGGTACTCGAACGCGACATCTTCGAACCTCAGCTCGCGTACGTCCGCCGGTGCCTCCCGGGCGTCCGGCCGGTCCGGCTTGTCCTGCTCCATGCCGAGGACCTCGAAGACGCGCTCCATCGCGGCGAGCGAGCGCTGCATCTCCGAGAAGGAGTTCACGATGCTCCAGACGGGATTGAGGAGCAGGAACATGTACCACTGGAAGGCCATGATGTCGCCGACGGACGCGCGGCCCACGATGTTCAGGTAGCCGCCGAACCAGACGATCACCACGCTGATGCTCGCTTCCAGCAGTCCCCATGATGTCCAGAGCAACAGCTCACGCCGGTGCGCGAACAGCTCTTTGCGCAGCACTGTGTGGCGGCCCAGCATGAAGCTGAGCAGCTCCTGGACTTCTTGCCGGAAGGCCCGCACGACGCGAATCCCGGAGAACGTCTCACCGACTCTGCCGTCGACGATTTCGACGTCTCTGCGGACCGAGCGATAGATCGGCCGGATGCGGCGAACGAAGATCAGACTCAACACCATCACGCCGGGAATAATCGCCATCGCCGTCAAGGCGAGCTGCCAGTTCAGGGCGATCAGAATGACAATGGCGATCACCAGCCGGATCCCTGAAATCGCGGGCGACACAATCGCCATCTGTAGCAAGCCCGTCGTCGTTTCGACGTCGCCGGTCAGGCGTGACAGGATGCCGCCCGTCTTCATTTCCCAGAGCCGCGGCAGCGGCAGGTGCAGCAGCCGCTCGTACAGCGACCGCGGCAGCGACAACATGACGCGCACGTTCAGCAGGCGCTGGCGATAGTCTTGGAAGCCGCCGCCCACGTGGGACAGGATGATGACCGAAAGGAAGACGAGGCCGGTAAGGTTCAGCCGGGTCAAACGCGCGGCGTTGTCGAGCCCCTTGTTCAGGATCACACGATCGACGATGAACCGCATGAACAGCGGCTCGATCATCTGCAAACCGGCGACCACCAGGGCGACGAGGAACACCGCGCCGAGCTCGTAGCGGTGCGGCCGGAGCCAGGTGACGTACTCGCGCAGGTAAGCGCGGCGGGAGCCAGGGGGGGAGGCCGGCGCTGGCCCTTCCCCGGGGCGGCGGCCGTCTTCGTCGGCGACGGCATCCAGCCGCCGGTGCTTATAGTCCTCGACGAACTCCTGGTATCGCTTGCGCGAAGAACGAGCGGGGCTCACGAGACAACGTGAACCCCGCTCGGAACGCTAGTCAACAGGCGGCTATTTGCCGAGATCGTTGACCGCCGCGATCAACACCTGGACCTTGGCCTGATCGCTCGATCCCCGTGCGTCGGTGCCCAGCTGTGTCGCCAGCGTACTCAGCGCCCTCCGCCGCGCCAGCCCCGACGCCTTCTCCGCACGCTGCAGGACGGCGCGCGTGGCCTTGATCCGGGCCGCGGGTAGGCCCTTGGACCGTTCCAGCTGATCGACATACGCCCGCGCCACGACGAAGCTGGCCGGCCACACAAGCTTCTGCTGATCCTGTGCATTGAGATAGTCGAAGTGGATCAGCTTGGCCGCGTCGATCTCGTTCTGCGAGAGCAGCGGGCTGGGCTTCAGCTCGAGAATATCGAGCCCACGCGCGATCTCCGAGCTGATGATGTAGCCGTTGTACCAGTACGCCGACCACGAGCCGGCGCCGACCAGCTTGGTCGAGTCCATCGGCCCACGGTCGAAGAACGCGATCTCCATGGGGTGCGAGGGCTCGGTCCAGTCGAACACGGAGATGCCGCCTTGATACCAGCCCTGCGCCATGATGTCGCGGCCAGGCACCGGAATCAGCGTACCGTTGTGCGCCACGCAATTCTCGTTCGACGTCTGCGGGACCGGGAGCTTGTAGTAGCTCTTGAAGTCCATCGTGCTGCCGGAAAGGGTGAAGATCGCGTCGGCGCCCCACTCCGGCTTGTCCGTGACGCGGCAGCGCGGCTGCAGCCCACCGCCCCACTCGTCCGTAAACAGGATCTTGCTGCCGTCATTGTTGAACGTGGCGGAGTGCCAGAACGAGAAGTTCGAATCTGCCGCCGCCCCGATGCGCTTCGGATTGGCCGCGTCGCGGATATCGAGGAGCAGACCGTAGCCACCGCACGCGCCGCCCGCCAACCCGATGGCCGGATAGACCGTGATGTCGTGGCACTGTGTCGGGCCGGTGCGGGGCCCAACCCCCATCCGCCGGCGGTTCGCTTCGACGCGCTGCGCGAAGATACTCTGCGCACTGCTGCGCAGCACCAACGTGTCGGCGGCGGTCGGCGTCCCCGTGCCGCCGCGTGCTTTCACGATGCTGTCCAGCGCTGCGGTGACGAATCCGCGGCCGAGGATGACGTCGCGGCCCTCGAACGTAAGCACGAAACCGCCGGCCGCGCGGGCGGAATCCACTTGGCGTTTGGCTTCGGCGATGTCTTCGGGGGCCTCCCCATGGCGCGGCGGGGCGACGAGATCCTGGAAGATGCGTGGTGAGCTGACGACGTGCGCCTGCTCGGGATGCGCCAGCGGGACCTGAATGACCTCGATCCGGAACAACGCGGTGTTGGGCGTCGAGTCCGGCGCGCCCACCGCACACCCGGCCAGTTCGTTCGGTGACCGAACGGGAGCGGAGCCAGAGACATAGATGTAGACGTTATCGGTGTCGTTCGGCTGCGTCACGACGGTATGCTTATGCGAGCCGCGGCAGGTCTGGACGTCCGTAATGTGGCGCGGGTTGTCGTGACTGACCGTGTCCGCTACCCCCTCCTTCCCGCAGTCCGTGCGACCGTTCAGCGCCTCACCCGAGACGAACAGCAGGTTGCGATAGACGGAGACATCGCTCTGCGAGCCGGGGCAGACAAAGGCACGCCTGAGCACCGGATGCTTGATGTCCGAGATGTCCCAGACCTGGACGCCCGAGAAATTGCCCTGAATGACATAGTTGCCGCGAAACGAGAGATCGGAGTTGATGAAGTTGAAGTCGCCCGGGTTCGTCTTGTTGAGAAAGGAGTCCGAGGGCGGCGTGGTCGATATGAGCTGCAAATTCCACAGGGCCTGGCCCGCGTCGAACCAACCGGCCTTGAGGCCGATGCGAGGATCCGGCGCAGTCGCAGCGCGTGTCGTTGCGGACGATGTGTTGTACGGTGACTGCCCGTGCGCGCTTGCGGCCCCGGCGAGCACCAGGAGAGCGGAGGTGGTCACGAAGATAAATCGAGATTTCACTGAGAGCTCCGTTTGAGATCGTCCAGCATGAGTGTCATACGATTGATTTCAGTGGTCTGGTCGGCGTTGACATCGGACGCGAACCGGAAGATCGGGCCATCCTGTGCCGCCCCCGGCACCGCGAGGAGCTGCTGCACCATCGTGATCGCACCCTGGTGGTGCTGAATCATGAAGGTCAGAAACAGCCGGTCGAACTCGGGCCCGCGCGCAGCATCGAGCTGCGCCATCTGTTCGGGGGTCAACATGCCCGGCATCAGCATCGGCTGGTCCATGCCCTGCATGATGTGCCCGCGCGGGTCGGCCGGCGGCACGTACTCGCCGTGCTCACGCAGCCAGCGCTGGGCAAACGCGATTTCGTCAGTTTGGGCGACGACAATCCGCTCGCACAGCACGCGCACCGCGGGACTCGCGCCATGCGACGGCGCCCATTTGGCCATCTGAATCGCCTGTGCGTGGTGGCCGATCATGCCGGCGACAAAGTGGACGTCGGCGGGTGTGTAGTTCTTGGCCGTCTGCGCGGTGGACGCCCCGGCTGCTGACGCGGTAAGGGCCAAGACAAAAGCAATTGATCTCATCATTCCGGTATAAAGCTACCCCGAATAAGGCGCCTGACGAGCGTCCATTCCGCGGTTGAGAAATGAAACATGCGCACCGCTAGTTTATAGCATGGCCGTTTCGCCTCCGATCGAACCCATGCTCGCCAAGATCGCGGAGCAGGTCCCGCGGGACGGCGACTATTTGTTCGAACCCAAGTGGGACGGCTTTCGCGCGATCGTGTTTCGCGGCAAGGACGACGTCTACATCCAGAGCCGAGACCTGCGCCCTCTGGATCGGTACTTCCCGGAGCTGCACGCGGTGTTGCTCGAGCAGTTGCCGAGCGGCGTGGTCGTAGATGGCGAGATCGTCATGCCCACAAAACACGGGCTCGATTTCGGTGGACTGCAGATGCGGCTGCATCCAGCGGCCTCGCGCGTGGAGAAGCTCGCCAAAGCTACTCCTGCTGCGTTCGTCGCCTTTGACTTGTTGGCATTAGGTCAGAAGAGTCTCTTGGACGTCCCGCAACAGGAGCGGCGTGTCGAGCTCGAGAAACTCTTCAAGAAAATGCGGCGTCCCCTGTACCTAACTCCGATGACACGCGACCGCGCTCTCGCCGTCGACTGGCTGCAGCGATTCGAGGGCGCGGGGCTAGATGGCGTGGTGGCCAAACCCGCTGGGGCGACGTATCAGCCCGGGAAGCGGGCGATGTTCAAGATCAAGCACGTGCGCACGGCGGATTGCGCCGTGGCGGGATTCCGCTGGCACAAGAGCGGCAAGGATGCCGTCGGATCGCTGCTGCTCGGGCTCTACGACGACGGTAGGACGCTGCAGCATGTGGGCGTCACGTCCGCGTTCACGATGGCGATGCGCAAACAGCTGGTGAAAGAGCTCGCGCCGTTGCGTAAAGACGCACTACCGCGTCACCCGTGGCGAAAGTGGGCGGATGTCGAGGCCGAATCGAGTCGGATGCCTGGCGGGCAAAGCCGCTGGAGCGCCGGCAAGGATCTGTCGTGGCAGCCGCTGCGCATCGCGCGCGTGTGCGAAGTGAAGTACGACCACATGGAAGGCGACCGCTTTCGCCACCCGCCAGTGTTTCTCCGCTGGCGACCGGACAAGAAGCCCAAAGACTGCCGTTACGACCAGCTCGAAGTCACTCCGGCTTACGAGCTGGAGAAGGTGTTCGGGGCCGGATCTTCTCGGGGACGTGTTGCAGGTTGATTCGAATCCGATACCACGCGGATGATCGGCCGCGCATCTGATCAACCAGGACGTCAGCCGGCTGGAGTAGTTTGGCAATGCGAGGGTGCCGCTTCTTCCATTGCGACAGCCCCGCGAGGGCTTCCCGCTTATCCTTGCCGCGGCTGACCTCGATCAGCGGAAACTTCGGGACCCGCACTCCGCGAGCCTTCGAGGGTTGCACCCGCGGGGGCTCACCGGGCTGCTTGCGGTAGTGCGGCGGCCAGGGCGCGTCGCCCATTCCCTCCTTCTCCTGGCGGACCGACAGCTCGAGCAGCTGCTCCAGCGATCCGGCGTGATCGTCCATCGCCGCATGTCGATCACCGACCTCCGCAAACCGCCGCGGCATCGTGCCGAGCGTGAAATCAGCGGGATCGGCGACATCGACCTCATCCCAGCTGAGCGGCGCTGAGACCCGCGCATCCGGGACGGGCCGGATGGAGTAGGCTGAAGCGACGGTCCGGTCCTTCGCGTTCTGGTTGTAATCGAGAAACACGCC
>QHTY01000112.1:1753-2387 GCA_003220985.1 Gemmatimonadota bacterium | reverse complement strand
CCACCTCACGGGCCAGCGCCAATGCGGCGCGGCGCACCTCATCAAACCCCCAGTGGCGCTGGATGCGGACAAAGAGATGCATGCCGCGCGATCCTGACGTCTTAGGCCAACCAACCAGACCAAGCTCCTCGAGCACCGCCCGAGCGATCTGCGACACTTGCCGTACCTGCGGCCACTTGATACCGGGCACTGGGTCGAGATCGACCCGCAGCTCATCGGGATGATCGAGGTCCTCGGCGCGGACCGGATGCGGGTGCAGCTCGAGACAGGCGAGGTTCGCGAGCCAGGCCAGAGCAGCGGGCGTACGCGGCACGACCTCGTCGGCGGTGCGGCCGGAGGGAAAGCGCAACGTAACCACTTCGATCCAGGGTGGCCGAGACTCGGGCGCACGCTTTTGATAGAACGACGGAGCGTTGATCCCATTCGGGAACCGGACGAGCATGTTGGGGCGCCCGCCGGCGCCCCGCAGCGCGCCGTCTGCAACGGCCACGTAATAGTTGACGAGATCGAGCTTGGTGTACTTCGGCTTTGGAAACAGCAGCTTGTCCGGGTTCGAGATCGTGACCTCGTGACCCCCAAGGTGAAGCGTCGCGGGCTCCCCCGCGCTCATTTAGGACGTGGGCGTGGCATCACG
>QHTY01000112.1:0-1713 GCA_003220985.1 Gemmatimonadota bacterium | reverse complement strand
CGAGGTGACGGTGTCGAGCATGGCCGTGATCATGCACGTCATCGTGCTGTTGAAGCGACTGCTGGCGGCGGCGGCGACCCATCGATCGCGCCACAGCAAGATCCACACGGAGACCTTGTTGGGATCGAACGTAACGTCAGTGGCCAGGAACGTCGTGACCGGCCGGCCGGAGTTGGCAACCGCCAGCGACTCGACACGCGCCACGTCCAGCAACGCGGCTTTCATGGCCAACACCGCTTCTCGACGCGACGCGAACCGCTGGTAGTTCGCGCTCGACATGACGTCGCCCGTATCTCCGCTCATGACCCTGAGATACGTGGCGACTTGGCCCGCCCGCTGCCGGAGTGGTCGAAACGCCGCCACCAGGCCGGCGACCACCAGCGCACCCAGCACGATATAGAGAATGACTCGTTTCATGGCGGCAATATTGGAAGCGGTGTTTGCCTGTCAACGGCCAGAAACTCCACGTCACCAGTCTCTACAGAGTACTCGGCGCCAACAATCAACAGGCCGTCTCGCTCGATCCGCCGCTCGAGCAGAGCGGATCCGTGCCGCAGCTGATGGACCGAGGCGCGCACGTTCGCGCGAATCGCCTCGTGCGCGAGTTTCACAGCGTCCCGCGCAAGGGGAGTTCCGAGTAACGGCTCGACGGCGGGCCGGATCCGACCTACGATCGCACGGAGGTTAGGCGACTGATTGGCCTGCGGTTGGCGGAGCTCCTCGAGCGTCGCCGCGACAGCGCCGCATTGGGTGTGTCCCAGAACCACCGCCAGACGCGTTTCGAACCGCTCGACGGCAAACTCCACGCTGCCGATCTGTGAGGGCGCGACGATATTGCCCGCGACCCGAATGACGAAGAGGTCTCCAAAGCCCTGGCCAAACACCAGCTCCGCGGGAACGCGTGAATCGGAGCAGCCGAGCACGATGGCGAATGGTTGCTGGGCCGCGCTGGGACGGCCCACCGGGCCGTGGCCGCCTTCGACAAATCGCCGGTTGCCCTCCCGCAGGCGTGCCAGCACCTCCTGCGCAGGAATCATCAGCGCGGCGGAGGGGTTCCTTGCGCCTTCTGCAGGCTGTCGCCGACCAGGTCTCGCCCGCCGCCATGCTCTCCTTGAAGATCGTTGGTTGGGCGGCCGTCAAGCGTTGACCGATCGGCGAGGTGTAGAACCGGACGAGCTCCTCGAGCTCGCTCTGGGTCAGATGCGAGGCGTAGATCGGCACCAGCATGTCAATGAGCTGCGTGGTGTCGCGCCGCGCGTGCGCGAGAAAGGCGTCCCAGAAGGCGGCGGGGATCTGCGGGCTGCTCTGTCGTTGGGAAGCGATCATGGACTCGAGATTGCCGAGCATCAGCCTGGTTGCGCCACTGGCGGCAAGCAGCTTCCGGGCCGAAGCTGCGGCGGCAGCATCGGCGGGACGACTCGGCTGCGCCTGGCCGTGTGCGGTGGAGGCAATGACGACAAGACCGCAGAGCGCGGCGAGAACGGCACGTTTCATAGCTTGCTCCTGATCAAACGAGAAGTGCACCGCCGAGGTCAGGGGCTCGACTGCGCCCGCCGCCGCGAGGCGATCATACGTACGATGAGCACGCCAATCGCAATTCCGATCACCCAGCCGAAGATCGCACCCGTGCGACCGGCACGATCGGTGGACGACAGCCAGTTAGTCTCGCCTTTGAGGGAGCCGAGGACCGAGTTGAGGATGGTCAGACCCTCC
>QHTY01000111.1:6776-7417 GCA_003220985.1 Gemmatimonadota bacterium | reverse complement strand
GTGGAGATTCTGCTCGAAGCAGGGCTGCCACCAGAAGTCATCCAGCTCGTGCATGGGCAGGGCTCCGTGGTCGGCCGGGCGTTGGTCGAGCATCCCGAGGTGCCGGTGATCTCGTTCACGGGTTCGACAGAGACCGGGTCTGCAATCGGCGCGACGTGCGGCAAGATGCACAAGCGGCTGTCGCTCGAAATGGGCGGGAAGAACGCGATGATCGTGATGGACGACGCCGACCTCGATCTCGCCCTCGACGGCGTGCTGTGGGGGGCGTTCGGCACGACGGGGCAGCGCTGCACCGCCACCAGCAGGCTGATCTTGCAGGACAAGATTCACGACAAATTCGTGCAGATGCTCGTCGATCGCACCGGCAAGCTGCGGCTCGGTCCCGGGCTCGACGCCAAGACCGAAGTTGGTCCACTGATCCACGAAGAGGCGCGGCAGAAGGTGGCCGAATACGTCGACATCGCGAAGAAAGAAGGGGCGAGCGTCGCGCTCGGTGGCAAGATTCCACAGGGAGACAAACGTCTGGAATGCGGCTGGTTCTACGAGCCGACGGTGCTCACTGGCGTCAAGCCGGGGATGCGGGTCGAGCAGGAGGAAATCTTTGGGCCGGTGCTCGCCATCCTGAAGGCGAAGGATCTCCC
>QHTY01000111.1:452-6741 GCA_003220985.1 Gemmatimonadota bacterium | reverse complement strand
GTCGAGCTCGCTCTACACGCGCGACATCAACGGCGCCTTCAAGGCGATGACCGATTTGGACACCGGCATCACCTACGTCAATGCGCCAACGATCGGCGCGGAGGCGCATCTCCCCTTTGGTGGCGTGAAGCAGACCGGCAACGGTCACCGCGAAGGGGGATGGGAGGTCTACGACTTCTACTCCGAAACGAAGACGATCTATGTCGATTTCTCGGGGACCCTCCAGCGAGCCCAGATCGACACGGAATCAAGCCCTTGACGCAGGAGGGACCAGAGGGGTAGAGTACGCTTACAACTGACGACCCGTGGTGATTTGCCGCGTATTGCCGCCACGTTAAACAAAGTGCTAAAAAGCGACTCGCCCGCGGCTTTATTGGTCCGGGCGATGGTTGTTTCAGGGAATCGCTTCCCGCGGCCGCTCAGCTGAGCGGCCGTTTTCGTTCCGGCCGTGGGGGGATCATGCCCGTCGTTCCTGCTAGTCGAGTCAACGCCCTCTCGGGCGAGGGCGCGTTCGAGGTGTTCGTGGCGGCACGCCGCCTCGAGGCCGCCGGCCGCCACGTGGTGCACCTCGAGATCGGCGAGCCTGACGGCACGACCCCGCCCCACGTGGTCGAAGCAGCCGTCCGCGCGCTGCACGATGGCCAGACCCGGTATGTGAATCCGGCCGGTCTGCCCGCCTTCCGCGATGCGATTGCAGCGTCCCTGGCGTGGCGCGGCGTCCACGGGGCGGCGGCCGAGAACATCGTCGTCGTTCCGGGGGCCAAGCCGATGGTGTTCTACGCCCTCCTCGCCGTGGTCGAGGCGGGCGACGAGGTGCTCGTGCCGGACCCCGGGTTCCCGATCTACCCATCGGTCGTGCGGTTCGCAGGCGGCGCTCCTGTCCGCTACGCGCTCGATGCGCGGGGCGGGGTGGATCCCGAGCGGCTCGCCGCCTTGATCGGCCCGCGCACTCGCGTGTTGGTCGTCAATCTCCCTGGGAATCCCACCGGCGGAGTCGCAACCGCTGATGCTCTCCAGGCGATTGCGGATCTCGCGTTGCGTCACGACCTCATCGTGATCTCGGACGAGGTGTACGGCCGGATCCGGTACGACGGGCGCGAGGACAGCCTCGCGGCCCTGCCGGGCATGCTCGAGCGCACGGTCATCGTGGACAGCTTCTCAAAGACCTACGTCATGACCGGCTGGCGGCTCGGCTTCGGCGCGCTGCCGGCGGCGCTGGTCGAGCGGGTGACGACGCTGGTGGTCAACGGCACGTCCTGTACGCCGCCGTTCGTGCAGCTGGCGGGGGTCGCCGCGCTGACAGGGCCACAAGACGTGGTAACCGGTGCGGTAGCGCGCTTCGAGCGCCGCAGGGATTGGCTGGTCGACGGGTTGAACGGTCTTCCTGGCATTCGCTGCGCGCGGCCTGACGGGGCGTTCTATGCATTCCCTGACGTGCGACAGCTCGAAGAACGATCGGGGCTCTCGACACGCGAGCTCGCCGCCCGTCTGCTCGACGACTACGGCGTGGCGGTGCTGCCCGGCACCGATTTCGGACCGGGTGGCGCCGGCCATCTGCGTCTGTCGTGCGCCGTGTCGCCGGCCGATCTCGACCTCGCGCTCGACCGCATCCGCGAATGTGTCAGCGACCTCGCGGTCGCTTCTCCGACCGATGGAGGCATCCATGTCGGTTCGTAAAGTCACCGTTGCCACCCTCGCGGCGTTGAAAGCGCGCAACGAAAAGGCCGTCTTCGTCACGGCCTACGACTACCCAACGGCCACGTTCGCGGACCGGGCGGGCGTCGACATGATTCTGGTGGGTGATTCAGCCGCCATGACGATGCTCGGACTCCCGAGTACGCTCCAGATCGGCCTCGACGAAATGCTGGTCTTCATCAAAGCGGTGGCCCGCGCTGCGAAGCACGCCTTCGTGGTGGGCGATTTGCCGTTCCTGTCTTACCAGCCGTCCGACGAGACCGCGATCCGCAGTGCGGGCGCCTTCATAGCGGCCGGCTGCGACGCGGTGAAGTGTGAAGGGGGAAGCCGCGTCGCACGCCGTGTCCGCGCGATGGTGGACGCCGGCATCGCGGTGATGGGACACCTGGGGCTCACGCCGCAAAGCATTGGACAGCTCGGCGGCTACCGTGTGCAGGGCAAATGCCTAGCGGCCGCCGAACGGCTGCTGCGCGATGCTGAAGCGCTGGAGCGCGCGGGCGCCTTCGCGATTCTCCTGGAAGCGGTTCCCGCCGAGACCGCGGCGTTCGTGCGCGAACGTGTCGGGGTGCTCGTGTATGGGATCGGCGCCGGTCCGCACGTCGACGGGCAGCTCGTGATCTCGCATGACCTGCTGGGCAATTTCGTTGGCGACATCGCCCCGCGGTTCGTGAAGCGGTACGCCGAGGTGGGCGCGCACGTGGAGCGCGCATTCAGCGAGTACGCGCGCGACGTCCGCGCCGGTGTCTTTCCCGGTCCCGAACATTGCTACGAAATCGATGCGGCCGACGAGGCCCTGATTCGCGCGGCCCGCCAAACGCCGGCACCGGCAGTGGGGGCGGGGGCGGGGGCGGGGGCAACGCCGTGACGACCACGGTGGCTCCGCCGCCGGCGTTGCGGCCTCGACCGCAGGTGTGCCGGGCGTGCGGCACGTTACACCAGCCCGCTCCGGTGGCGATCTGCGAGCAATGCCTCGGCCCGCTCGATCCGGTCGTCGATGCGGCGCGGGTGCTCCCCACGCGCGACGCGATCGCGGCGCGTCCCTGGTCGCTGTGGCGTTACCGCGAGTGGCTGCCGTTCGACGGTGAGCCACTCCTCTCTCTCGATACGGGCGGCACGCCGCTGGTCGAGGCGCCGCGACTCGCCGCGCTACTCGGCGTAGCGCACGTCTGGGTCAAGAACGACGCGGTCTCACATCCGTCGTTGTCTTTCAAGGATCGCGTCGTCGCCACCGCGATCAATGCCGCCGCCGCGTTCGGACTCGACACGATCGGCTGCGCCTCAACCGGCAACCTGGCAAATGCGGTCGCCGCGCAGGCGGCGCGGGCCGGTCTCAAGGCATGGATCTTCATCCCGGAAGATCTCGAGACCGCGAAGATCGTCGGGACCGCGGTGTATGGTTCTCGCCTGGTCCGCGTGCGCGGGCACTACGACGATGTCAATCGGCTGTGCGCGCAGGTGGCGGATCTGTTCGGCTGGGGCATCGTGAACGTCAACCTGCGGGGCTACTACGGCGAAGGGTCGAAGACGATGGCGTTCGAGATTGCCGAGCAGCTGGGGTGGCGGCTGCCGACTGTCGTCGTCGCGCCGATGGCCGGCGGTTCGCTCGTCACGAAGCTGCGCAAAGGATTCCGGGAGTTCGCCGCGGCCGGACTGGTGAGCGGCGGCGCCCCCCGCATCTTCGGCGCACAGGCGTCGGGTTGCGCGCCGATCGTTCGGCTTGTGCGAGAGAACACCGATGCCGTGACGCCGGTGGTCCCGCACACGATCGCCCGGTCGATTGCGATCGGAAATCCCGCCGATGGGCTGTTCGCCAAGCGTGCAATTCTCGAGTCGGGCGGCTGGGCCGCCGCAGTCTCGGATGCCGAGCTGGTCGCGGGAATCCGACTGCTGGCCGAAGCGGTCGGGATCTTCACCGAGACGGCCGGCGGCGTCACGGTCGCTGCCGCTCTCGCGCTGGCGGGCGAAGGCCGGTTCTCCGCGGATGACGAAGTGGTGCTGTGCATCACGGGAAACGGCCTGAAGACCGTCGACGCCGTCGCTCCGGCGCTGCCTACGGCCCCCATCATTGCGCCACGCGTCGCCGAGGTGCGCGCGCTGGTGAAGGACAACTCATGACGGCGCGCGCTCGGGTGCCTGCGAGCTCGAGCAATCTCGGCTCGGGGTTCGACTGCATTGGCGTCGCCATCGACCGCTGGCTGGTCGCGTCCGTGACGTGTGCCGCGGAGACGAGGGGGGGCGGGGGGGACATCACCGTCCGGCGCCACGGCCGGCTGACTGCGGTCTCCGTTCCGGCCGATGAGGACCTGCTGGTGCGCGGTTTCCGCGCGGCGTGCGCTGCCGCCCGCGTTCCGGCGCCGGAGGGGGGACGGTTCGTCGGCTGCCGCAATCGTCGCCGGCGTATTGCTCGCCGATGCCGCGCTCGAACTGAATCTGACACGCCAACAGGTGGTGGAGATCGCTACCGCTATCGAGGGCCATCCCGACAATGTCGCGCCCGCGGTCTACGGCGGGGCGGTCCTGAGCGTGCGGACGTCCACAGGGGGAGGACTGGTCTCGACCTCTCTCAACGTCGCTGCGGACATAGAGCTGCTGATCGCGGTCCCGCCATTTCCTTCGGACACGAAAGCCGCGCGGGCGCTGCTGCCAAAGATGCTGCCACACGCGGACGCGGTGCTCGCAGCCAGCCGCGCGGCTGCCCTGGTCCAGGGGCTAGCGACGGGCGATGGCGCGTTACTGAGCGCTGCGCTCGACGATGTGCTGCACGTCCCCTTCCGGCGCGCGCGCATTCCCGGGTACGATGCGGTGGTAGCGGCAGCGCAAAACGCCGGCGCGTTCGGTGCCACGTTGTCAGGCGCGGGCTCCGCAATTCTGGCGATCGCGCCAGGGCAGCAGTCCGCCGCGGTCGGCGCGGCCATGATCGCGGCGTGGCGCGACAACGGCGTCGAGGCCGAGGTGATCACGTGCACGAGCAACGTGGCCGGCGCATCGGTGATCGCAGCACCACGTACCACGCACCACGCACCTCTTACAACTCATCAGTGATGAAGGAGATGCTATGAGTGTCACACTGCAGCTTCCCACGGTGTTGGCCAAATTGGCCGACGGCCGGCGTTCGCTCGAAGCCAGCGGGTCGACGTTGGGGGATGTCGTCGCCGACGTCTCGGCCCGATACCCCGGCCTTGCCCCGCGCTTGCGCGACGCTGCCGGCAAGCCGTATCCCTTCGTGACGTTTTACGTGAACGACGACGACGCCAGACTCCAGGGCGGATTTGCGGCGAGCGTGCGCGACGGCGATGAGATCATCGTCGTCCCGGCGATCGCAGGAGGTTGACCGTGACGACTCTCGTCCAGGCCGAGCTGGTGCGCTACAGCCGGCATCTCATCCTGCCCGATGTCGGCGTCCCTGGCCAGGAAAAGCTCAAGGCCGCTCGGGTCCTGCTCATCGGCGCGGGCGGGCTCGGATCGCCCGCCGCGCTCTATCTCGCCGCGGCCGGCGTCGGCACGCTTGGCCTCGTGGACTTCGACAACGTCGACGTCACGAACCTGCAGCGACAGATCCTGCACGGCACGAAGGACGTTGGACGGCCCAAGCTGGTCTCGGCGCGGGAGCGCATCGCCGATGTGAACCCGCACGTCCGGCTCGAGACCTACGAGACGACGCTGACTTCGAAGAACGCGCTCGACATTCTCAGCGGGTACGACATTGTCGTCGACGGCACCGACAACTTCGCGACGCGCTATCTCGTCAACGACGCGTGCGTCCTGCTGGGCAAGCCGAACGTCTACGGCAGCATCTTCCGGTTCGAAGGGCAGGCATCGGTCTTCGCCCTGCCCGACGGGCCATGCTATCGCTGCCTCTTTCCAGAACCGCCGCCGCCGGGCCTCGTGCCGAGCTGCGCGGAGGGTGGCGTGTTGGGGGTCCTGCCCGGGCTGGTGGGGACGATTCAGGCCACTGAGGCGATCAAGTTGATCGTCGGCGCCGGCGAGCCGCTCAAAGGCCGCCTGCTGCTCATCGACACCCTCGGCATGAAATTCCGCACGGTCAACGTACGCCGGGACGCCACGTGCCCTGCGTGCGGCACGCACGAGATCCAAGCGCTCATCGATTACGAGCAGTTCTGCGGGATTCGCGCCGCCGAAGCGGAGCCACGCGCGGTGGGTGGGTTCGTCGAGGTCACGCCCCGTGAACTCCAGAGCCGGCTATCACGGGGCGAGGCGCTGCAGCTGCTCGACGTGCGCGAGCAGTTCGAGTGGGACATCGCGCGGATTCCGGGCGCGCGGCTCGTCCCGCTGGCGACCCTCCCCGACGTCGTCGACACGCTCGATCGCGAGCGCGAAGTGGTCGTCTACTGTAAGGGCGGCAGTCGCAGTCGGGCGGCCGCGTCGCATCTCGCCGAGGCAGGATTCCCGCGCGTGACGAACCTGACGGGCGGGATCCTGCGGTGGCAGGCGGAGGTCGATCCGACGCTACCGCGTTATTAAGAACCACCCGGCGACCGAATGGTGACGATGATCACCGGCGGACGGCTAGCGTCGGGACATGCCGTACGAGTCCGTGGTGGTCGTCCTCGCGACCCAGGGCGCGCGCCTCGAA
>QHTY01000111.1:0-363 GCA_003220985.1 Gemmatimonadota bacterium | reverse complement strand
CCGCGTCCGTCATCCGGACCCGGTTTCTGAATTCCGAGTCAGAGTCAGGCAATGGGCCGAGCCCCGCGGATGGGGCGTAACCGTTGCGCCGTGCGGGCCGGCTTGCTAAGATAAATCACATGCATGACTTGGGGCCCCCCGTGGCTGGACATGGCGCAGATACGCCACGGCTCCCGCTGACCCCGTCATCGCCGCGGTCCGTACTCGCCCGCTGGTTCGACAGTTGGATGCGATTGCTCGGTATGGCCCTCGTGCTCTTCCTCATCATTCGCACCTTCCTGCTCGAAGCATTTCAAATCCCCTCTGGCAGCATGGAGCGCACGCTGCTGGTCGGGGATTTTCTGTTCGTCAACAAAGCGGTGT
>QHTY01000110.1 GCA_003220985.1 Gemmatimonadota bacterium | reverse complement strand
AGCCGTATCCGAGCGCGGAGATTTCCGGTCCGCGGTTGCCGAGTTTGCGTTTACGCATTGCTCAGGAATGTCGAGCTTGTGTGGAGGCGCTCATGGGCACGGCGCACCCGCTCGCGTCCAGCTCTCCCACGCGTCGAGGAACGTCCCGCGCGGCGTCGACACCGGTGGGCGCCCGAAGCCGGGGCTCCACCCCCACAACACCAGGGGCGTTTCGAGGTGCGCGCGCAACGCCGCCATGTCCTTGCCGCCGTTCCTCGCCGGATCCTTGATCTGCTCGCACAACGCTGCCAGCCTTCGCTCGCACCGGGCGGGACGTGGGCGCCATAGTTGCTCGGCGGGTTCGCCGGGCCGTGGCACGTCGAGCACTCCTCGCCAACCCTGCCGCGACCCGCTGGCCCGCGCTGCACGTTCTGCGTGTGGACGTGGCCGTCGTCGCCTTGCAGCGGTGCATCGCCCGCCGGGTGACAGTTCTGGCAGCGCGGATGCTGGAGCACTGCGCGTACCGTCTCGAATGCCGCGATGCCGGCCTCGCGCGTAGACGCGCCAAGCGGCGTGAAACGGGTCGCATGACCGCCACAGGCGGCGACGACGAGGACAGTGGCGACGCACGATCGAAGCATGAGGTCCTCTACGTGAGTTGCAACGGCAGCGCGCGCAGTCGACGCTTCGTGAGGGCGAACACGGCATTCGCGACCGCCGGAGCAATGGGCGCAGTCGCCGGCTCGCCGATGCCGCCCATCTGCGCACCGCTCGCGATCAGGTGCACGGCAACGCGCGGCATCTCGAACATGCGCAACGGCCGATAGTCGTGGAAATTGCTCTCGACGACTTTGCCACCGACGATCGTGAGCTTGCCGTGCAGCGCGGCGGTGAGTCCGTAGACGATCCCGCTCTGCATCTGCGCCTCGATTCCGAGCGGATTGACGGGCACGCCGCAGTCGACCGCGCATGTCACGGCGTGAACGCGGATGCGACCGGTGTCGATTGACACCTCCGCGACCTCCGCGATGATGCCGCCGAAGCACTCGTGCACGGCAAGGCCACGCGCGTGTCCCGGCGGCGACGGCGTTCCCCAGCCGGCCTTGTCGGCGGCGAGCCGCAGCGCGGCGGCATGGCGTGGCGCCTTCGCGAGCAGCGCAAGGCGATAGTCGAGCGGATCCTTGCCCGCGGCGTGTGCGAGCTCGTCGATCATGCTCTCCAGCGCGAACGCCGTGTGCGTGTTGCCGACCGAGCGCCACCACTGGACGGGCACCGGCGTCTGCGGCGAGTGCAACGACAGGCGGCGCGCCTGCGTCATCGCGAGGTACGGCGAATCGGCGAGGCCTTCGACCGACGAGCCATCGATCCCGTTCCTCACCGCGAACCTCTCGAACACCGTCCCCGTGAGAATCGATTGGCCGGCCACGACGTGGTCCCACGCGACCGGGCTGCCGCTCGCATCGACAGCGACGCGCACGCGATGCACGTACGCCGGGCGGTACCAGCCCCCGCGGATGTCGTCCTCGCGCGTCCACACGACTTTGACTGGAACTCCGGCGTTCTTGGCGGCGACCACGGCTTCCGCGACGAAATCCGATTGGGGGTTCGCCCGCCGGCCGAACCCGCCACCGAGGAACGTCGTGTGGATCCTCACCTTGTCAGGCGTCGTGCCGAGGATCTGCGCGGCGGCCATCTGATCGACGCTCTGGAACTGCGTGCCGGTCCAGATCTCGCAGCGATCGCCGTCGATCTTCGCCGTGCAGTTCAGCGGCTCCATCGGCGCGTGCGCGAGATACGGCACCTCGTAGACTGCTTCGAGCGTTGTCTTCGCGGCAGCGAGCGCCTCGTCGACCTTGCCGACGTCGGCCACGATCGCGCCTGGCTTCATGGTGAGCGCGCGCAGATCGGCGGTGTAGTTCGTCGAGTCGAAGCCCTTGCCTTCGGGATCGCGCCAGTGCACGACGAGCGCGTCGCGCCCCAGCTTGGCCGCCCAGAAGTGCTTCGCGACGACCGCGACCCCGGTCGCGGTCGGGACGACCTTGTCGACGCCCGGTACGCGCAGTGCGGCGGCCGCATCGAAGTCGACGAGCGTCGCGCCGAACGCAGGCGGACGTGCGACCACTGCCGTGCGCAGATCGGGAAACTGCACATCGATCCCGAACGTCGCGGCACCGGTGATCTTCGCCGGCGTATCGAGGCGGCGGACCTTGGTGCCGATCAGCTTCCACTGCTTCGGCGACTTGAGCGTCACCTGTGCCGGTGGCTCGAGCTTCATCGCCGCATCGGCGACCGCACCGTAGCGCAGCTGCTTGGTGCCGTGCGTGATGATCCCGTTCTCGGCACGGCAGGCTCCGGGCGCCACCTTCCAGCGCGCCGCCGCGGCGCGGACGAGCATGTCCTTCGCGCTCGCGCCGACGGTGCGGTAGCGATCGAACTCCCCGCGCGTTGACGACGAGCCCCCGGTCATCTGGATTCCGATCCCCGGCCGTCCGTAGAGCGCGACGTTCGCCGGCGCGTGCTCGCAGCGCACTCGTGACCAGTCGCAGTCGAGCTCTTCGGCGATCAGAATCGCGAGCCCGGTCCAGACGCCCTGGCCCATCTCGGAGTGCGCGAGCACGACCGTCACCGAGTCGTCCGCGCCGATGCGGAGGAACGCGTTCGGCGCAGGCGGCGGTGACGCCGGGCCTTGCGGGCGCGGTACGCCGCGCACGATCCGCGGAACGTAGAAGCTCAGGACGAGCCCGCCGGCCGTCTGCAGGAAGCCGCGCCTCGTGACCGTCACTTGCCACCTCGCTGCAGGCGGGCGGCCACATGGATCGCTTCGCGCACGCGCTGGTAGGTGCCGCAGCGGCAGACATTGCCCGACATCGCCGCGTCGATGTCGTCGTCGCTCGGATCGGACTGCTTCGCGAGCAGCGCCATCGCCGTCATGATCTGGCCCGACTGGCAGTAGCCGCACTGCACGACGTCGGTCTCGGTCCACGCTTGCTGCACGACGTGCAAGCCGTTGGGGGAGACTCCTTCGATCGTCGTGACCGCACGCGTGCCGACGGTGCCGACCGGCGTGATGCACGAGCGAACCGGGTTGCCGTCGAGATGTACGGTGCACGCTCCACACTGCGCCATGCCACAGCCGAACTTGGTGCCCACCAGGCCGAGCAGATCGCGGAGCACCCACAAGAGCGGCATGTCCGCATCGGCATCGACCTCGTGCACCGATCCGTTCACTTCGATCTTCATCGTGAAGCCTCCTCCAAAAGTCTACGCTGGCCGAAGCGGCGGGCGGTATGACAATCCTGCGGATTCGTGGTACAATTCTGCAGGCTGGCGGTGGATCGGGCGAAGCGCGCGCTTCAGGAGGAGGGTTCCATCCGTGGAGCCGAAGTCTCGACTGGAGGAGCGCGAGCTCGATCAAGTGCGGGCCAGCAGGGACGAGCTCGCCGAGCGGATCGCTCGACAACTGCCCAGAGACGGGAGCCTCGAAGCGGCTCCGGGAGTCTTCCTCTACCGGTTTTCGTCGCCGGCCGGGCCCTTCTACGGCGTCACCGATCCGTCCTTCTGCGTCATCGCCCAGGGCAGTAAGGAAGTGCTCCTCGGGAAGGAGCGCTACCGGTACGACGACGGCCACTATTTGCTCGTCTCGGCTGGGCTTCCCTTGGTGGGCAGCGTCGTCGAAGCGTCGCTGGACCGTCCCTACCTGGCTGTCCGCATTGTGCTCGACCCGGGCGTGGTCACTCCAGTCCTGATCGAGGCC
>QHTY01000109.1 GCA_003220985.1 Gemmatimonadota bacterium | reverse complement strand
TGGGGCGACTCGAGGCGATGTGGCACCGGGTTACCGCGGCTGGCTGTCAAACTTGTCTGGTCACCGGAGCACCAGGCATCGGCAAGAGCTCGCTGATCCGCCGCTTCGCCACGTCAGTCCAGGCGCGCGCATGGCCGGTATTCGTGGTGTCGTGTCAGGAAATCGGTCAGGGCATTCCCTACGCGGCGGTCGCTGAGCTCATCAATGCGTTGGGACGCGATCCGGGGGCGGGCGGCACGGAGCCGCTCTGGCTGGCAGAGGCCAGCCGCGTGTGTCCGGGCCTCCGGACGATTTATCCAGGCATCCCGCCCGCGCCCGACGCGCCCACCGAATCGATTCGCCTGCGGGTGGCCGAGGCCGTCGTCCGCATGATGGAGGCTGTGGCGGACGACGGCCCGGTGCTGCTGGCATTCGATGATCTGCAGTTCCTCGATCCGGCCAGCCGGGAGGTGTTGTTCCTCATCACGCGGCGACTGGAACGGATGCCGACCCTCATCCTGGCTGGAGCGCGTGCTGACGAGGCGGAGTTGGGCAAGGACGAAGCCGTGCGAGGGGGAGGGGGACTTGTGTGGCAGGAGGCCGTTCAACTCCAGCCCCTCGAGCGACCTCACGTCGTCAGCCTGATCGGTGATCTCTCGGCCGATGGCGAGGAAGTGAGCTCGCAGATCCGAGAGACGATCGTGCGGCTGGCGCAAGGAAACCCGTATCACACCGAGATGCTGTTGGCGGATTGGCGGCGGCACCGGGCGCACTCGCTGGTGGCGGCGGAAAGCTCGGGCGACGCTGCGATCTCCTGGGCACCTCCGCAGGACCTGGAAGCGATCTTCGCTCGGCAGTACAGCGGGCTCTCGACCGACGCCCAGCACGTCCTTCAGTTGCTTGCGGTTGCGGGCAGGGCGATGGCGCCGGGCGAACTGGCGAGCCTGCTGGGTGTCCAGAGCGGCGTCGTCGAACGGGCAACCATCGAGATGCTGGACCGTGGCATCGGGCGCGTGGAAGAAGGGCGGCTGTCGTTCAAGAACGAGTTGCACCGCGCCTATGTGTACTACGCGATGGGGGAAGATCGGCGCAAGTATCACCACGCGCAGCTCGCCCAGCTGGTGTCGGCCCTGAGGGAACGCGACCACCTCCACCCCATGCTCGAGTTGGTGCATCATTTCATGGCCGCGGGCATGCAGCGCGAAGCGATGGATACCGCGCCGCAGGCAGCCGAGCTCGCGATTGCGCGCGGCGCTCCGCGGGAAGCCGAGCGCGTACTCACGCGCTTGCTGCGGGCGTCCGCGGTCGCTCCCGGTTCCAGACTCCGGTTGCTCCTGGCGCATTCGCTCGTCGCCGCGGGTCAGTACCAGAGAGGCCTGGACGCCGTGGCGGACTGGCGGCCCGGCCCAGACGAGGCATCCCCGACCGATCTGGCGCTCGCAGCCTTGCTGCGTGCCCACGCTCTGCAACGCGCGCGTCTCGGCCGTGACGAAACCATCATCGCCGCGGCGCAAGAGGCGATTGCGCTGGCCGAGCGCGCCAACGCGGATGCTTTCCTGGTCCGGGCCAACCTCATCCGAGCGGAAGCAGCCTTGGACGCGGGGAACTTCGAAGCGCGCGCCGCAGCTGAGGCACTCGCCGCAAAGATCGCCAGGTCCCGTGCAAGCCCGGAGTGCGTCGCGCTGGCCAACCTCACGCTGGGGTTCGCGGCGCTCTCGAACGGCGAGCTGGTGCAAGGCGTGGAACGCCTCACCGAGGCGGCGGCGGTTCTGCAATCGCTCGCGCTCTCTGTGGAATTACGCCTGGCGTTGAGCACGCTGGGGATCTGCTACAAGGGCTTGGGAAGGTTTGAGGACGCGATACGAACCATTACTGAAGGCGTAGCGGCCGCGGACCGCTGCGGTCATCCGGGCGCTATGGGCCACAGCCGCCTGCAGCTCGCCAATCTCTACCACGACCTCGCTCGCTACGATTCGTCGGTCAGGTACTTCCGCGCGACTTTGGCTCCGCTCCAAGCGGTGGCGTCGCCACGAGCAGCGGTCGAGGCGTACTCCAGCATCGCCCGATTGGCCCTCGCGTTGGGCAACGGCGCGGAAGCGGAAGAAGCTGCCGAGCGCTGCTGGGCAGGCTCGCGGCGCTCGGAACTATGGCGCCACAAGGTTACCGCTCTAATGACCCGAGCCGAGGTGTACCTTGCCAACCGCCAGCCGGAGTTGGCGTGGCCGCTCGTGGAAGAAGCCGCGGCGATTACCGGGAATCGTGCCCCAATCCTGCCCGATGCCGGGCTGTACGAACGGCAGCAGCGTCAGTTTTACTGGGCGACGCAAGGCTACGAGGCCATGAAAGCGCTTGGTCGACCGGTCCCGACCGCTCAGTATGATTCATTGGTAGAAGCGCTCGAGGTGAGGCTGTTCGATGAGGCAGTGGCGCTCATCGCAGCGGACCACGCTCCGGGGCCGGCGCCAGCGCTGGAGGAAGCCGTTACCACGGGCCTGCTCGGGCCGCTCGCTCGGCTGCTTGCGGTGGGCGTTCATCATCCGGGCGTGCCTCAACGTCTGCCCGGGGAATCAGCCGCCCAACTCATTGCGCGGGCGTTTCCCCACCCTGAACGTACCGCAGTGCCGACGTCGGTCGGGCTGCTCAGGCCTCGGGAAGCGCGGCAAACTTCCGTCGCTCCGCCCGGTGCCCACGCCAATCGGCCGCTGTCTTGAGGGCAACCAGTACGAGCAGCGCCCCCACCGGCGAGCCGAGCAGCATGACGATCCACCCACCGAAGAGCACGGTCAGGTGCAGCACCATGACTCGGCCATACGGCTGACCCATCAGGGCCTGTAGCGACGCGCGCTGGTATTCGCCGTTCTTGACATAGTTCCAGTAGAACGAGAATCCGTGACTCGCGATGAGGCTCAGCACGCCCCAGCCGAGCTGGTTGGCGCGGATCGCGGCCGGCACCGCGGTCAGCAAGTCGAATGGCTGGATCCCCTTCGGTCCGAAGAACGCGACAACCAGCACGCCGTGGACAAACGTGAATCCGCCGAAGTGCACGATGAAAAACGGGATCAGAAACAGCTTGCCCGCCCAGTAGACCGGCTCGGCGGGTTTGGCGAGCAGCATCTTCAGCACATTGAAGCCACCCACCACGACGTTCTCGAGCCAGTAGAGCAGCAGGAGCGGAAAGACCGTCCAGCCAAGCAACAGCACGCCCACGAGCGGAACCGCATTAGCCAGGACGAGGGCGACTTGGGACGGCGTCACAGAGGGCACACAATAACGAAAACGGCGCCCTCCGAAGAGAGCGCCGTCTGTGCTACGTACCGCAGTGGTTAGAGCTTGACGACGTTCTGCGCCGCCGGGCCCTTCTGGCCCTGCACGACTTCGAACTCGACGCGCTCGCCTTCGGCGAGCGACTTGAAGCCCTGCGCCTGAATGGCGGTGTGATGCACGAAGCAGTCCTTCTCGCCGTTTTCGGGCGTGATGAAACCAAAGCCCTTCGCGTCGTTGAACCACTTCACGGTACCGGTGATACGTGCCATCTGATGAAACTCCTGTGCTAAATGCTGTTCCCGGCGTCGCGCGGTCGTCACCTTGCGGTGCGCCGCGAACTGTGATTCCGGCGCCGGTCGAGCGAGGCCAACCCCAAAACACTGAGAACCTGAGACGTTGTCCCAGGTCCTCGATCGGTCTGGATTGTTCGCTCGCTACAACAATCCTCAGATGGACACGAAAAGTCAATGGTTTAAACCACCCGGATCCCGCCGCCGTCTTAGACCCATGACCCCATCTATCGCGCTGTTGCTCGCGCTCCACACCCATCCGCATCCCGTTGTGAAACCGGCGATCGAGTACACGCTCCGCGTGGACAGCGCCGATCTCTCGGGCTGGTCCGTCACGCTGCGCCTGCGCACTACGTCGGACACGTTCCGGCTCGCCATGGCCGCGCACCCCGAGTACGACGATCGCTACTGGCGTTACGTCCGTGACTTCGCGGTCGAGCCCACCGCGGCGACGTTCACGAAAGTCGACAGNGTCGACAGCGCCGTCTGGGAGGTCGCCGCGCCCCGCGGTCTGGTAACGGTGCGATACCGAATCGTTCTGCCGCCGGCGCCGCCAGGGCCGCGCGCCGCATGGCGCCCGTTCCTCACCCCCAGCGGCGGCCTCCTGGGTGGTCCGCATGCCTTCATGTACTTGATCGGTGCCGAACGCATGCCTGCGACGGTGACATTGGACCTGCCCCCGCGCTGGGGAATCGCGACCGGTTTGGCCTCACCCCCTGACCCCCTCTCCCCGTCGGGGAGAGGGGGAACGGGTCGACGGACATTCACCGCTGCGAACGCAGCCACGCTCGTGGACTCGCCTATCCTCGTCGGGCACTTTCACGACTGGCAGTTCACCGAAGCCGGGGTGCCGCATCGTGTCGTCTACTGGCCGCTCCCGGATGCCGCGGCGTTCGACACGGCGGCGTTCCTGGCCGGCGTGAAGGGCATCGTGCATCAGACCATCACGCTGTTTGGCCGCGCACCCTATCGCGACTACACCTTTCTGTTCCAGGTCGGCGCATATGGCGCGCTCGAGCACGGTAACTCGGTCACCCTCGGTGCGCCGAGCAAAGACCTGGCCAGTAACCCGCGCGCGCTCCTCATGGAGACGGCGCACGAATTCTTCCATACGTGGAACCTGGTGACGATCCGGCCGGTCGAGTATCGCGACATCGACTACCGGACGCAGCCGCCCGTGTCGAGCCTGTGGTTCAGCGAAGGTCTCACGATGTTCTATGCCGACCTGCTGCTGCGCCGGGCGGGTGTGGCGCTCCGCGACTCAACGCGCATCGCTCATCTCGAGCGCTTGCTGTCGAGCTATGCCAACAATCCGGCCTACGCGCGCTTCTCGGCGGAGCAGATCAGCCGCGTTGCGTACAACACGGAGCCGGGTGCCCTCGGCGACTACACCGCGAGCACCCATCTCCAGGGCGAGCTGATCGGCACGATGCTCGACCTGATCATTCGGGACGCGACGCACGGGCGGCGATCCATGGACGACGTGATGCGGCTGCTCTTCGATCGGGCCTCACCCCCTGTCTACCACTCACCGCGGGAGACGAACTTGAGCGGTCAAGGCATCGATGGCCGCGGCATCGAGCAAGCGGTGGAAACGGTCTGCAGCTGCGACGTGACACCGTTCTTCGATGCCCACGTGCGCGGCGCCGGCGCCATCGACTTCGATCGTTACCTCGGTCTCATCGGTCTCAAGACGACTGTGACGTCGGCGGCGGCGGTCTACAACGGCGAGCCGGAGCGCGACCTCCGCATGTTCGGGTACGAACCCGAGGGCGACAGTGGCGTGAAGCTGATTGTCTCGAATCCCGCCAGTATCTGGGGCAGAGCAGGGTTGCACAGCCGCGACCGGCTCGAGCGCATCGACGGCGCGTCCGTGAAGACGTGGCCAGAGTTGCGCACCAAGCTCCAAGGGCTCCGCATGGGGGATTCGGTGCGCGTGGAGATTCGCCGGCCGGATGGTCCGTTCGCTACGACCGTACGCGTTACTGGTTTCGACCGCGCGACGGTACGGCTCGAAGGCACGCTTCCTTGATCTGTTCCACCGCCAGGGGATTCTCGAGCGAAGAGAGATCGCCGAGATCCTCCTTGCCGAGGTAGGCGGCGCGGATCACGCGCCGCAGGACCTTCGCGTTGCGCGTTTTCGGCAAGTCCGCGACGAAGCGCACCGCGTCGGGACGGAGTGGCCGGCCCAGGCGCTGTGCAATCGACTCGGCGATCTCGCCGGCAAGCCCTGCCGCCGCTATGTGACCCGGACGCAACACCACGAACACGACGATCACTTCACCCTTCAACTCATGCGGCACACCGATCGCCGCTGCCTCGAGCACCGCGGCGTGCGCGGTTGCCGCCGACTCGACCTCCGCGGGCCCGATGCGCTTCCCGGCTACCTTGAGCGTATCGTCAGAGCGCCCCTCGATGTACCAGAACCCGTCTTCATCTATGCGCGCCCAATCGCCGTGCACCCACACGTCTGGAAAGCGCTTCCAGTAGGTGGCCAGATACTTGTCTGGATCGCGCCAAAACCCTCGCGTCATCCCGGGCCACGGCCGGCGGATGACGAGCTCGCCGACGGCCCCGCGCAGGGCACGCCCCGCTGCATCCGCCACGTCCGCCGCAATCCCAGGGACCGGGCCCGCGAATGCCGTTGGCTTGAGCGGCGTCCAGGTCGTGCAGCCGAGGATGCCGCCGGAGCACTCGGTGCCGCCCGAGTAATTGATGAGCGGCGCCCGCTTATCGCCGACCACGCCGAAGTACCACCACCACGGCTCAGCGACGAGCGATCGTAGCGCCGCACGGGCTCCTCACCGGCGCGCATCAGTCCCCGAATCGCTGTCGGCGAAATCCCGAGGTGCGTGACGCGATGACGCTCGACAATTGACCACACCCGGCCCGCGTCGGGATAGTCGGGCGCGCCGTCGTACAGCAGGATCGTGGCGCCGTTGATGAGGCCGCCGGCGATGAGCCACGGGCCCATCATCCAGCCGAGGTCCGTGAACCACCACAGCACGTCGCCGGCCTGCAGGTCGAACACATGCGCCTGATCCTGAGCCGCTTTGACGGGGAAGCCGCCGTGGACGTGCACCGCGCCCTTGGGCCGGCCGGTCGTGCCGGACGTGTAAATCAGCATGTACGGATCTTCCGGCGAGGTATCGGCGACCGACTCATCGCCGCTCTGACTCATGACGTAGTCCCACGAGACTTCCCGATTGCGCAAGCGGATTTCCCGGCCCAATCGCGGGACGACGATCACCGTGCGCACGCTGGGCGCACCGTCCACCGCGGCGTCGGCCGTTTCCTTCATCGGGACGATCTGCCCGCGGCGGCGGAATCCGTCGGCCGTGATGAGGACGGTCGCATCGCAGTCGCGCAGCCGCCCGGCGATCGCGTCGCTCGCGTAACCGGAGAAAATCGGCGTGTAGATGGCGCCGATCGCGGAGACTGCGAGGGTCGCGATGGCGCACTCGGGCGTGAGCGGCAGGAAAATGCCGACGCGATCTCCGGGACGCACTCCGAGGGCGCGCAGACCAGCGGCGCATTTACGAACCGCCGCAGACAGCTCGCCGTACGTCAGCCGCGCCGTGACGCCTTCTTCCCCCTCGAAGATGATCGCGGTCCGCGTCGGGTCGTGGCGCAACGCGGACTCGACGTAATTCATCCGGCCGCCGAGCCACCACGTCGTCCAGGGGATGCCACGCGAGGAATCGAACACGCCGTCGTAGGGCGTGCGCCATTGGAGGCCGAGATCTCGGTCTACGGCCCGCCAAAAATCGTCGAGATCTTCGACAGACCACCGATGCAGCGCGGCGAAATCCCGGTGTCCATGGGCCGCGGCGAAGCGCCGCAGCCGGCTGCGCTCGAGGTACTGGTCGGTCGGATACCAGGCGACCGTCATTGGTGACGAACGGCGACCGCCTCGATCACGAACGTCACGCGATCGGCAACGCGCACCGTGCCGCCGGGCCCGCCGCGATACGGCCGGATCCCGAAATCGCTCTGCTTGACGGTGAACGTCGTCGTCGCGCGTACCGTGTCGGCTCCGACACCAGCGCGGACGATCAGCGGAACGTCGCGGGTCTGGCCCCTCAGCGTCAGCGACGCGTCGATACCCAGCGTGTCGCCCGCGCGTGCGACGGCTCGACCGGTCAACGTGATTTCTGGGAAATGGGCCACGTCCAGCACATCCTCCCGCATCGCCGTGGTGACTTTCCGGATTTCCGCCGTATCGGGTGGGGTCAAGACCTCGAGGCTCTCGGTCGGAACCGAAACGGTTACGTGCGACGCCGTGAGCTGGTCAGGATAGAAGACGATGCGCCCCGAGAAGCTT
>QHTY01000108.1:2474-5913 GCA_003220985.1 Gemmatimonadota bacterium | reverse complement strand
CGCTCCGCGTCCGCATCGGACTTGTCGGCGAGGATGGAGGCGAAGTACCGGTCGAGTCGATCGAGCTCCGTGGCGACCTGCGTTGCGGCCGCGGCCTGCCGGGCGGCGACCCGCTCGGCACTCTTCTCCCGCAGGTTGCCGATGAGCAGTCTCAGCAGCTCTTGGGCCTCGCGTGGCGGCACCTGATCAGCGTCGGGGATGGCGCTCGCGGCGGCGGGTTTCACGCGGCGCGTCTCGAGATCCTCGAAGAGACTCGCGACGTCGTCCCCCCTCTCCCCCGGGGAGAGGGGGCTAGGGGGTGAGGAGCAGCGCGTGCCGGTCGACAGATCGAAGACGTCGCTCTCGACCACGGCTTCTTCGACTGCGGCGCCGGCGCGCAGCACGACGCGGGCGACGAGCCGTCCGATGGGATGCGCCGCCAGGCCCACGCTGGTCTGCCGCGCCTTGCCATCCCTCACGGGAACGGGAGGCGCCACACTCGGTGCGACATCCTCCTCGTCCGCGGCGACGGGAGGAGGCGGCGGGATCATACCGAGCGAGAGGCGGCCCGCCCTGGTGCGGATCGCCTCGATCAGGTGCGTGAGAAAGGGGCTGCCGAGCACGGCGATCTCGGCGTCGGGGTTCCGCTCCAGGGCATCGACGGAGAGGGCCAACCGCAGCGACGCGCGGCCCTGGAAGTGCGCGCGCTCGGCGAGCGGCAGCTTCAGCTCGCGAAGATCCGCGCCCTTGTCGACTAGTTTGACCCCGGCGAGATCGCAGTAGCGCTCGACGAGCGGCCGGATGCGCGCATCCGCGAGCGGATCGGCGTCGGGTGCCGGCGGGGCCGCGGCGACGCGAGGTTTGGGCTTGGACTGTGGCTTGCGGCGGCGGGTCACGCGGTGTCCGCCTGGATATCAACGAGCACGAGGGGCAGGCGGTCCACCTGCGCCACGAGTGTGATCGCGCGTCCCGAGCTGCTCAAGCCCGTGAGCCTGACCAGCTCCCCGTATTGCGGGTGACTGCCGGCGGGCTGCGTCGTGACGCCCTCCATCCCACCAATCGGCTCGATCGACTCGAGCGCCTCGAGCACCGCGGTCACGTGAATGCCGAGCCGTTGGCGCTTTGCGTCCCAGCCTGGAGCCTTGGTGACCTGGCTCGTGCCAAGCCCGAGGCGCAGGCGGCCGGGGACGGAGAGGGTTTCGAACCGGCGCCCCAGGCGGGTGGCGTTGTCGTCGGGCGCGATGAGGGAGTTCAGCTCCTCTTGCTCCTTGCCGACCGCGCTGCTCTTCTCGATGTCGGCGCCGAGCGATTCGACCCGGCGCGAGAAATCCGCTTCGTTCTCCGCGGCGAGCCACTCGGCCGCGAGCCGGCCTTCAAACGTGTGGCCCCCGCCGAACTCGCCGAGGATCAGGTCCAGCTCGCCGACGACCAGCTCGAACAACTTGATCTTCCGGTCGAGCAGCTCGAGGATGTACGACTCGATCGTCCCAGCCGCGGCGAGGTTCACGATATGGACCTCCCGCGTCTGCCCGATGCGGTGCAGGCGCCCGATGCGCTGCTCCACCACCATCGGGTTCCACGGCAGGTCGTAGTTCACGAGCACGTTGCAGAACTGCAGGTTGCGTCCTTCGCTGCCGGCGCGGGTGGCGATCAAGACGCTGCGCTCGTCGGCGTGGAAGGCGCGGATGCGTTTGTCCCGCTCGGGGGTCGTATGCGCGCCCCAGTAGACGATCGGCTGCCGGCCCAGAGCCTCCACCCGCTGCTCGATCAGCTCGATCGTGGGCCGGTGGTCGCTAAAGACCACCACGCGGTCGGGCGTCTCCTTCAAAATGGCGGTTAAGACGTTCAGCTTGGCGTGCGTCTTGATCTTCCGCGCCCGCTCCGCGAGCCGCCGCGCGACGGTGCGGTACGCGGGGCTGATGCGCTCGCTCTCGGCGAGGTGCTCCAGCGATTCGGCGAGCGCCTTCGAAGAGGAACAGAGGCGCTGGCGCAGGTGAATCACTGCGAGCTGCAGGATGCCCTTCTTGGTGCGCCGCCGTCGGGGGGAGGTGGTCTCGTCCTCCGACTCTTCCGCCTCGACCGGCTCTACGAGCCCTTCCCGGTAGAGGCGGCGCAGGAACTCCGTGGTGCGATCGTACAGGTCCCGCTCGGCGGTGGTGAGCCGGACCTCGGGGTGCCGGGGCCGGCGTGCCGGCAGGTTCAGGTCGTCGACGACGCTCGAGCGCCGCGTGCGGATCATCACCTGATGCGTCAAGGCGCGGAGCGCTTCGGGGTCGCGGGGCTGGCGGTGGTCGCCGGCGACCAGGTGTGCTTCACGGAACTCCTCCCAGGTGCCGAGCTGTCCCGGCCGGAGCAGCGTGACCAGGTTGTACAGCTCGCGCAGGTCGTTCTGCAGCGGCGTCGCCGTGAGCAGCAGAATGAAGTCCCGCTCGATCTTCTCGATGAACTGGTAGGTGGCGCCGCGGTGGCTTTTGATTTTGTGCGCTTCGTCCACGATCACGAGGTCCCAGTGGTGCCGCAGGATTTCCTCGGCGTGACGGCGCGAGCGCGCACGGTCGTGCGACACGACCGCTTTGGTGACATGCTGCCAGTCATCCGGATCGGTCGGTGCCTCGAAGCGCTCGAAGAACTTCTCCTCGAGCTCGCCCTGCCACTGCCCCACGAGCGAGGCCGGCGTCAGGATCAGGGCGCGGCGGGCGAGCCCGCGGATCGCCAGCTCCTTGTAGATGATGCTCGCCTCGATCGTCTTGCCGAGACCGACTTCGTCGGCGAGGATCGCGCGGCCGCCCATCTGCCGCAGCACGCGCTGGGCGACATCGATTTGGTGGGGCAGCTCCTTGATCGCGTTGGCGTCGAGGGTGATCAGCCGGTCGAAGCCCGGCACGAGCGCGATCCGCTCGGCCTCGCGCCGCAGGTCGTACCAGGCACGGTCTGTGGGGGGCCCCTTCAGCTGCTCGGCGAAGAGCTTCAGGGACCGCTCGTCTACCGCCCAGGTTTCGTCGGGCGGAGCGGAGGGGCTGGGGGTCGCGGGGGGGAGGTGGGGAGTCGTCACGCGGTGGCTCGACAAGTCGGGGACGCAATATGGAAGCGGGGCCCCCCGCCGCGCCACCCCACCGTCTTGGATTCCGGCGATAATGATGCTGACTTCGCTGCGCTATCGAATTGCCCTCCTGGGATCGAACCAGGACTCTCCTGATCCAGAGTCAGGCGTGTTGCCAGTTACACCAAGGGGCAGCGAGTGGAGCTGAGGGGGCTCGAACCCCTGACCTCCTGGGTGCGATCCAGGCGCTCTCCCAGCTGAGCTACAGCCCCGCACGACGGGCCCGGAAAATAACCTCACCCACTCCATTCTCCAAGCAACTTGGCCAGCGGTGAGCTAGCGAATCAATGCCTTTCGCAGATTGTTGATCAACCCATCGAACATCCGGTGCGCGTTACGGCGACGGTAAAACTGGCCGTT
>QHTY01000108.1:0-2367 GCA_003220985.1 Gemmatimonadota bacterium | reverse complement strand
CGAAAAACGTCTTGGAGCCGGCGCGGTGATAGATCTCGACCCACCCGAACGTGTGGGGTGGAGAGAAATCGATGATTTCGATGACCGACTCGTGCTGATGCACGTCACGCTGGAACGTGAGTTTGTAGCGGGCGCCCTTGCCCGGCGATTTGTCGTGCGTCGTGGCTTTCACGTCGACACAGCGCGGCAGCCACTCCGGCATCCGTACCGGATTTGAGATGAGCGCGAAGACCTTATCGATTGGTGCGGGAACGGTACCGGAATAGGTAAAGGAAACGGGACCCATGAGGCGGGGAATATAACCGCCCTCATGAGTCCCGCCCGGTCAGAGCCCGATCGTCAAGCCGCCCTGCCAGATAAAGTCGTTTTGGGTCTTGTTGTAGCCGAAGTGGTCGAACTTGTATATCAAGTCACGGCCTTCTGCCCTGAGCCCGAGCCGGCCGAGATTGTAATCGGCGCCCAGCCCGACATCGCCGCCAAACTGTGAAAACGACTCGGACAGGGTCTTGTCCTTGACCTTGACCGCGCCGAGGCCGCCGAGCAGGTAGGGTGAGAGCCTGCTCTCACGTCCCTTGACGTCCCACACCGCGTTGCCCATGAGCGACGTCTTGTCGAACGTCGTCGTGGTGGGCGTCGTGCCGGTCGTGGAGAGGTCGTTCTTCGCATAGTTCGCATCGGCGCGCACGGCAAATTTCGGCTCGACGCGATACGCGACGTTTGCGCCGGCCGAAAAGCCGGTCTTCCAATCAGCGGTCGATTGGAGATCAGAGCTCGATGAGCTGCCGCCGACGTTGGCGCCGAGGATCCAACGCTGCGGTGGTTGCGACTGAGGCTGCTGTGCCGTCACGGGCGAAGCAGCGATGAGCAGGCCGAGCAAAACGAACCGGGTCGTCATACGTCCTCACTGAGAGTCTTACGTGACGACCCGGCCCCTCACGCCCCAGTCACCGCACGCGTTTCACTCGGCAAATGGAACGTCGACCTCCAGCCCATCCTTCGCGACGCTTGCATTCGGAAACACTTCGCGCGCCTCGCGAGCCAGCTCGTCCGCGCTGATCGAGTAGCGAGCCGAAACGTGCGACAGCACGAGTTTTGTCGCTTTCGCGGCGAGCGCGACTTGCGCCGCTTCTTTCGCGGTCGAGTGACCGGTGTCGCGCGCGCGATCGCGCTCTTCCTCGCCGAATGTTGCTTCGTGCACCAGCAGGTCGGCGCCCGCGGCGGCGTCGACGGTCGCCGGGCACGGGCGCGTGTCACCCGTGAACACGACGAGCCGGCCCGCTCGCTCCGGGCCGACGAAGCCGTCCGCCGTCAGCCGCCGGCCGTCGGCAAGCTCGATCGGCTCGCCCTTCGAGAGCTTGCCCCACAGCGGTCCCTCCGGGACACCCGCGGCCTTCGCCTTCTCGACGTCGAATCGCCCACGCCGCACGTGCTCCTTCAGGACGTAGCCGAGCGACGGCCCGCCGCCGTGCTCGGTCGGAAACGCGCAAATGTCGTAGCCGTCGCGCGCGTTGCTGCCACCGAGGCGCACGGTGTCGCCCCCCTTCACCTCTGTGATCTCAATCGGGAACGGCACGCGTTCCACACCGAGCTGCATTGCCGTGCTCAGGACTTTCTTGGCCCCTTTTGGACCGTAGAGAAACAGCGGCTCGGGCCGGCCCTGGAGCCCCAACGTGCGAATCAGCCCGATCACACCGAGGAAATGATCGGCGTGAAAGTGCGTAAAGAAGATTTCGGAAAGCGCGAAGCTCACCCCGTAGCGCATCATCTGGCGCTGGGGGTGGCTTCGCCGCATTCGAAGAGCAGCGTCTCGCCCTCGCGATGGATGGCGAGGCCGGAGACGTTGCGTTCAACTGTGGGCCGGGCGGCGGACGTGCCCAGGAAAGTGACGGTGAGCATGGAGGGCGAATATAAACGGTCAGGGAATCTTCACCCTCACCAGCCCCGGCTTGATGTATTTGTCGGGATGCTCCCGGAGATCGTTCAGCAGCGCCGTCAGCGAGGCCGATAGGTCGCGCAGATTGGCGTACATCACGGTGTCCGACGCCAGCCGGCCCAGCGTCCCCTCGCCGCGATTGATCCGCTGCAGCAGGGTGTCGATGGACGTCGTCGTTCGGCCAAGCTCGTGCGTCAGCTTATTCAGATTGGTGGCGATCGAATCGATGTTGCGTCCGGTTCCGGATGAGAGCATCGAATCCACGCGCTGCATCACGCGCTCGGTGGCCTGCAAGGTGCGGGTCGTCTGCTTGACGAACGGGCCTTCAGGCGCGTCCGCCAACGCCGCCATTGCCCGCTGCGTGACGATCAACGTGTTGTGGATGTCTTCACCGAGACGATCGGAAACGATGTTCGCGGCATTCTCCATCAGCT
>QHTY01000268.1:3576-4065 GCA_003220985.1 Gemmatimonadota bacterium | reverse complement strand
ACCCGGACCAGCTGCGCGACACCACAATGGATCCCGCCAGGCGCACGCTGCTGAAGGTGACGATGGAAGATGCGCTCGAGGCCTCGCAGTTGTTCGAGACGCTGATGGGCGACGAGGTCGAGCCGCGCCGCAAGTTCATCGAGGAGAATGCGAAGTTCGTCAAGAACCTCGACGTCTAGCTCTTCGCCAGCACCTCCACTCCCGCTCGGGTCACGCGGTGTGACACGAGCGGGAGTGGCTTTTGCGTGAGCTTGTCGCCGATCACGATCGCCTGACCCAGGCAATCGAATCCGGTGCGGATACCATCGGCGTCCTTTGCGAAGACCGAAGCAATCGGTTCACCTTCCAGCACCTTGTCGCCCGGCTTCACCGTGATCACAAAGCCGACCGTCGGATCGATGATGTCCTCGACCGTGCGCCGGCCGCCGCCGAGGGCGATGATGGCCCGGCCGATCGTGCGGGGCTCGACGCGCTGCACCACACCGGTGC
>QHTY01000268.1:0-3545 GCA_003220985.1 Gemmatimonadota bacterium | reverse complement strand
CCTCGACCGCGTTGGGATTCCCGCCCTGCGCCTCGATGACCTGCTCGAACTTCTCGGCAGCCAATCCAGACTCGATGGCCGTCTCCAGCTTTTTGCGCGCCTTCTTCGTGTTCTTCTCGATCCCGCCCTGAATGAGCATCTCGACCCCAAGCGCGTAGGTGACGTCGAGCAGATCCGCAGGCCCTTCCCCGCGCAGCGCGAGGATCGCTTCTTCGGTCTCGAGCACGTTGCCGCACGCGCGCCCCAGCGGCCGGTCCATCGCGGTGATGAGCGCGACCGTCGGGCAGCCGCGATCCTCCCCGAGCGCGATCATCGTCTTCGCCAGCTCGAGCCCACGCTCTACTTCCGGCAGAAATGCGCCGCTGCCGTTCTTCACGTCGAGCACCAGGCCGTTCAGCCCTTCCGCGAGCTTCTTAGACATGATGCTCGCCGCGATCAGCGGAATCGACTCGACGGTCCCGGTGACATCGCGCAGCGCGTACAGCTTGCGATCGGCGGGCGCGATCTCGGCCGTCTGGCCGATCAATGCGCAGCCCAGCTTCTGCACTTGTGCCTTGGCTTCGGTGAGGGACAGGTTGGTGCGGAATCCCGGAATCGCTTCGAGTTTGTCGAGCGTGCCGCCGGTGTGCCCCAGCCCGCGGCCCGACATCATCGGCACCGCAATGCCGCAGGCCGCCACGAGGGGACCGAGCACGAGCGAGACTTTGTCGCCGACACCGCCCGTCGAGTGTTTGTCGATCCGCGGCACTTTGAAGCTCCCCCCGTCGAACGACAGGCGATCGCCCGACGCGAGCATCGCGTCGGTGAGAGCGGCCAGCTCCTGGCGCTCGAGCCCGCGTATGAACACCGCCATCAAGAGCGCGGCAATTTGATAATCGGGAATGCGTCCGGCGGTATACTCCGCGACGAGCGCCGACCATTCTTCCGGACTCAAGGCTCCGCCGTCGCGCTTGCGCTCGATCAGGGGCACCACGATCATTGTCTCCTGCGCCTTTCATTCTGCCTGCTCGCGTCCTTGCTCGCGACGAATCTCGCCGCTCAAACAGTAGCCCGGCACATCGCGGAAGGCGACAGCGCCGGCTTGATGCATCCGGACGTCCAACTCAAGCACTACCAGGCGGCCCTGGGCCTAGACTCGATGTCCTATGAGGCGAACTGGAAGGCGGCACGGGCGATCGCCGACGTCGCCAAACAAATACAGGGCAATGCCGATTCCCTCAAGCACCGCCGGGACAGCCTGTATTCCGTGGGCCGCACGTATGCCGAGCGCGCGATTCGCGCGGACTCAACGAAGCCCGACGGCCATTACGCCCTGGCGATGGTCTTGGGTCGCCTGTCGCGCACCAAAGGCAGCAAGGAGCGCGTGCGGTACGCCAAGATCATCTTCGACGAGGCGACGCGCGCCGTGCAGATCGATTCCAATTACGACCTGGCGCACCATGTTTTGGGCGCCTGGAACGCCGAAGTGAAGCGGCTGTCCGGCTTCCAGCGCTTCTTTGCCAAGGCGTTGTTCGGCGGCGGGTTCATGGACAAGGCGAATTGGGACGACGCGGTCCGGCATTTCGCGCGGGCGGTCGCCATCGCGCCCAATCACATCTATCACCGGCTCGAATTGGCCGAGGTCTACACCGATCTCGGCCAGTACTCGAAAGCGCGGGAGCAGTGCCAGGTGATCGCGACGTTGCCCGAGGTCGACGTGATGGACGGGCAGTACAAGAAGGACGCCGCGGACCTGTTCAGCGACATAAAAAATGAAAAGGATGAGAGGTAGCTGAAATGTAGGGGCGCAGCATGCTGCGCCCCTACCGTTTTACCGACTGCCCCGCATCAACCGCTCAATCGCGTCCGTGGTGCGCGGCGCCCCGTCCGACAGCCATTCCCCGCCCCGCGCGGTCACCAGCACGTCGTCTTCGATCCGCACGCCGAGCTTTTCCGATTGGAGATAAATCCCCGGCTCGAGGGTGATCACCATGCCCGGCTCGAGCGGTCGCCCGAACCCGACATCGTGCACGTCCATACCGATGGGATGCCCGAGCCCATGGTTGAAGTACTCACGGTCATCGCAGGTCTTCTCACCACACAGCGCCGCTGAGTGCTCGCGCATATACCGCCGCGCGATCGCATCGAGCTGCCCCATGGTGATGCCGGGCCGGACCGAGTCGAATGCCGCTTGCTGCGCACCGAGCACCAGATCGTAGATCGCTTTCTGCCGGGCCGTGAATCTGCCGTTGATGGGGAACGTGCGGGTGACGTCCGCGGTGTACTGGCCCCACTCGGCGGCGGCGTCGATCACCACGAGATCGCCGTTCTCGGTGCGGCGGCGATTGACGTCGTAATGCAGCGTCGTCGAGTTGGGGCCGCTCCCCACGATCGACGGGTAGCCAAGGCGATCGGCGCCATTGCGGCGGAAGCCGTCCTCCAGCGCGGCCTCGAGCTCGTACTCGTACATGCCGGGGCGCGCGGCGCGCATCGCGGCAATGTGCCCCGCGACGCTGATATTCACGGCACGGCGCAGGCGCGCGATTTCATCCGCGTCCTTCACGGCGCGCATCGAATCGACGATCGGCAACAGGTTGCGCACATCGCCGCCCGCGAACGCCACATCCGAGATCCGCGACTCTTCGCGGGTCGAGGGATCGAGCGGCACATACACCGGCATCCCCCGGAGCGCCGCGAACCGGACGCGCCGCAGGCGCCCGTCGAGCGAATCGATGGGCAGCACTGTGCCGATACCGGAGAGTCGCACCCCCACGCTGTCCGCTCCAAGCCGCAGCCCGGTCCAGCGCTCCTGGGCGGGCATGCGCGGCGGCAGGAACAGCACCGTTTCCACCGTGTCGCCGCGCGCCGTCAGCAACAGCCAGGCATCCTGCGTCTCGAGCTCGGTGAAATAGTAGAACGTGTTGTTCTGGCGGAAATCGTTGTCCTGGACGTAGTCCTGCTCGATGTTGCGCTCGTGCGCGGCGGGGATCAGGACCGTGCCACGACCGATGCGTTGCAGCAACGCGCGGCGCCGGGCGGTCGTGGCCGCGATGTCGACGGGACGTCCCATGCCGGGCAGCTCAGGGACGACGTCATACGCGCCGATCGGACCGGCAGCGACCGATCCCCCGGCCCCAGATCTCGCGGCGGGCGACGCAGATTGCGCGCAGCTGGTGCGCGGCGCAGCCGACGCGGCGAGCGCGACGAGTGCAATCGAAGTGAGTGAGCGCATGACGCGTAATCTACACGCGCTTGACGGGCCCTGAGTTCCCGAGCGAAACTATTGCACTCATGACGATCAACTCGGCCATCACGCACGCGGAAGCCGAACGGCTCGCCGCGCGGATCGCCGAGCTCGAGCATGAGCGCAAGCACCTGCTCGCCGTCATCGAGATTCTGAAGGAAGCCTCGAGCTCCTTACATTTCATTGACATTCTCCAGGCGATCGCCCGCAAGCTGGGCGAGTCGTTCGGGCTCGATCGCTGCTCCATCTTCCTCGGCGAAAAGGGCGGGCGGCAGGTACGCCTCGTGGCATCGTATGAAGATCCGACGATTCGAAACTATGT
>QHTY01000267.1:6691-9420 GCA_003220985.1 Gemmatimonadota bacterium | reverse complement strand
TCGTGGCGATCCGCGCCCGAATACCCACCCACAGCGTATCCGTGTTGAACACCGTGTCAGCGAGAGATACCAACGTCGGCGGCAACAGCGTTACCGAGTCACCGGCGACCAACGCCCCGCTATTGGCCGTCAGGTACGGCGTGCTCGTGAACAGGGTCCCCTGCGTCCGTGCGAAGAAGACATCGAACCTCACCGTGCCGCCGCCGCCCGTGCAGATGATCGCGGCCGCGGCGGTCGCCGAGACCGAATCGACTGACGACTTCCCGAATCCGGGGGGCAGAAAGAACTGTTTGGACACAGTCGAGTCCGTCAGCGGGATTCCCCCGAACACATCGAACGACTTCACCGAGTCGCTCGCCGAGAGGAAGCTCAACACGTCGACGTTAAAGATGACGCGACCTTCCCCACAGGCGGCGAGGAGCACGAGGAGAGCGGCAGTGAGAGCCTTCATGTCTCGCCCCTTAATAGATCGAGATCGCCGTGGCCATCGTGATGGCCCGCTGCGTCGAGAGTGAGTTACTGTGCGTGAAGAAACCGACGTCCAAACCAAGCGGCCCGAGCCTGAGGCCCCCGCCGAAACCGAACTGCATTTTCTTCCGCTGGTCCCGTGACACACCCCCGCGGATGACGCTGCTCGACCCCGACGTGGATCACCGTCCCGCGACCGGAGTTGACGATGTCGCCGCCGACGGTCGTGCCCGTACCCATGCGGAGGGCGGCGTTCGCGATGTAGGTGATCGGCAGCTTCGTCTTGGTGGACGTGTCGTTCGAGACGACAATCGTGGCGATCGAGTCGCCCGCATTGTCGTAGACGAAATGCTGAATCTTCGTATGCGACCACGTCAACTCGGCACCAATGTCGTTGACGCCCGCCCCGACCTCGAACGGACCGGAGATCCACACGACGCCAACGTCGCCCCCCACACCCCTGCCAAACGGCTTCTTGGACGTGAACACGTCGCCATTGAGCAGCGGCGACGGCGTACTGCCAAGCACGGGAGGAGCTCCGGTCGTAAAGCCCGCGGGGCCGATCCCGCGACCGTACGTGGCGCCGAAGTAATAATGAACCGCGCCGCCGACATAGAATCCGTCGTCGGTGTCCTGGCCGCCCGCACCGTGCGTCAGCCGGCCGGCATAGCTGACCGTCGGCGCGAAGCCGGCCTGGGCCGTGCCATCGACGTTGACGAAATAGGCGGTATTGGGGCGCGCCGTCGAATCGTTCACGAGAAAACTCCGAAGCGTACTGTCGAGCGTGAACCTGACGTCATACTGCAGGAAGCCCATGACCCCAACGTGGAATCCCGCGGCCCCGACGCCGAAGTCGAGGAGCCGGCTCGTCGTGCCCAAACCAAAGTCCTGTTCGGGAATCAGCACCTTGGACGCGCCCAGGTCGAGGACGAGCTGGTTTCTGCCGATGGTGAACTGGACATCATTGGTCGGCGTGGGCGCCTTTTTGACTTCCAAGAAGACCGGCGGATTGAGGATGACATCCATCAGCGCCACAGGATTGAACGCCGGCGACTTTGGATCGAACATCGGATCCTGGCCAAGCTGGCTGATCGGATGATCCTTCAGGAACTGAATCAGTCCGAACGGGACCGGGATCGAGAATTTCGGCGCCCCGGGAACGTGGTTCTTGTTCTTGACGGCCCGATATGCGGGGTTGTAGCGACGGGCGTTGCCGTCACGGCTCAGGGAGACCCCTCCCATGCCGTAGCGGCGCGCGTCGAACGAGAACTGCGCGTGCGCCGCTCGGATAGGAGCAAAGGCGAGCACGGCGAGCGCAACAGCGACGACTCCAGATCGCACAAAGCACCTCGAGGCTTGGAAAGGCCGCCACAACTTTGCACATTGTGCCCGATTTTTCCATTGTTTGGTGTGAGGAAGGTCACCCCAAACCCGCCTCAGGGTGCGGTTTGGAGCGTCAGAGTGACCCGTGTCCCCTTGCCGGGCACGCTTTCGAGGGTGATCACCCCGCCCCAGCTCTCGACCAGGCGGCGGGCGATCGCCAGGCCCAGACCGGCGCCGCTCGACGTCGTCGAGAAGGTGGGCTCGAACACCCGCGGCAGGACCTCCGACGCAATCCCGCGGCCGTCGTCGGCGACCACCAGCTGACGACCGTTCGCGGCAACCTGCACCGTCACGCGCCGGGCGTCGGCGTTCCGGGCGTTCTCCAGCAGGTTCACGAGCACTTCCTTGACTTCATCCTTGCGCGCGAGCGCGGGCGGCGGTGCGCCGTTGCCGGTGCGGACCTCGAACCGCGGCGTCGCGCCGAGATCGTAGAGTTGGACGACTTCGCGGGCGGTTGCCGCGAGATCCACCGGCTCGAGCGGCAGCTGCTCGGCATCGGATGGGTGCGGCGCCCCGAAGCGGGAGAACGCGCGCGCGATGCCGTCGAGCCGATCGATCTCGGCAAGAATTCGCTCGGACGTTTCCTTCAGCGTCGCATCGAACGTGGTCGCCTGCCCCTTGCCGCGCACGCGCTGCAGATGCTGGATGCCCAGACGAATGGGGGTGAGCGGATTCTTGATTTCGTGCGCCACCTGGCGCGCCATCTCACCCCAGGCGAGCACGCGCGCGGCGCGCGTCAGGTCCGTCGCATCGTCGAGCGCGATCACGCAGCCGTCAGGCGCGGCCCCCAGCAGTGCCAGCTGCACGCGAATCTGCCGGCCGTCGACCTCGAATTCGAGCTCTTTGATGACGTCACGGTTTTCCGCAATGTAGGCCGC
>QHTY01000267.1:3935-6637 GCA_003220985.1 Gemmatimonadota bacterium | reverse complement strand
GGGTGTCCTGGCCCACCCCCCCCACCTTCCCCAACACGAGCTCTGACGCGCGCGGGTTCGCCATCGTCACGCGCAGGCCATCGTCCACCGCGATCACGCCCGTCGCCACGTTCGCCAACACGCGCGCGCTGCGCTGCCGCGCTTCTTCGAGCGCCGCCTGGCTGCGCCGCACGTCGCTGACCATGCGATCGAACGCATTGAGGACGGGTTCGAACTCGCGCGGCGTTCCCGGTGGGAACGCCGGCGGCTCGCTGCCCCGCCCCACCGCGATCGCCGCGTCCCGCAACGCCGCGACCGGCTTCGCGAGCCGCCGCGCCGCCAGGCCGGCGAGGTAGATCGCCGCCACGAGCCCGACCAGCGTACCCAGCACGAGCGCGAGTGCCAAGTCCTCCTGCTGTTGTCGCACGCGCTCATCGTCCAGCAATTGTGGCGCGGCGATCACTGCCTGTTCGCCCGGCTGGCCCCCCCCCGGTCCGACAACGAGATATCCCACGCGCGTGGGCCGGCCCGCCGTGCGCGCGTCCATCGTCCGCTCGAGCTCGTCCTCGAGGGTGCCGCGGAACACGGGCGGCGCCAGAAACGGATCGACGAGCCCGAGCTCCGCCAGGACGGGCGAGCTGGTCGCGACCAGCACGCCGCGGCGGTACAGCCAGAGCTCGGCGTCGAGCCGGCGCCCCAGGTCGGCGAGCGAGCCGGCGATCGTCTCAGAGGGCTCCTCGGCGACTTTCTGGGCGCCCCCGTAGGCGTCGCGCAGCGTTTGTCGAATGAGCAGATCGCCCGAGCGGCGCGCCTCGTCGGTCAGCCGCGCGAAACTCCAAGCGGCGAACAGCAGCACCGGCAGAACGAAGAACGCGACGAGCACCGACGTGAGCTGCGCGCGATAACTCGTGCGCAGCGTCGTGACGAGTGGCGGTAGGCGCGCGCGCCAACCTTCCGCGACCACCAAGCCGCACAGCCACACGCCGCCGAGCAGCGCGACGTCGAGCCCAACGACCAGGATCCCGCGCACCAACAACGCCCACGGCCCGCCCAACGCAACCGCGAGGTGCACATGGCGTGCCCCACCAGGTAGGTCGATCTGACGTTCGCCCCGCGCAGTCCAGCCTTCCCGTCGCCACGCCACCGCGTTGCCGGTCGCCGACGTGTGACTCGTCGGCGAGAGGAGGATCGTGTACGGTGGTTGGATACCTGGATCACCGCGGAGAAAGCGCGCCACACGATTCGGTGGCAGCAGGCGAGTGCGCGGACCAACGCCCACAGTCAGCACGGTGCCGTCGCGGAGTGGGGCAACGAGGATGTAATGGACGCCCGGATTCGCCTCCAGCCGTTCAATGCACGGATCGCCGCCTCCGCCCGCGGCGGCCGCCGACCGGGCTAGAGTCGCGAGCAACCCCGGCGACAAGTCGAGTTGCGCGAGCTGCAGCTCAGCCAGCAGTGGCCCTTGCGGCCCCGCGCCCCACAACTCGAGCATCGCTGGATAATCCTCGGCGACAAGTCCTGATCCGACCCACAGGGCATAGAGATCGCCCGCCGTCTGCGGTGCCGGCCTCGCGGGATCGATCAACTGCTGCCCGAACCGTTCCAACAGCGCGACCGCGACCGGATCGCCTTCCTGACCCAGCCGCTGGGCGTCGCGAGTCGCGAGCGACAGCCGCCCCTCGACCGCGGCGCCCCATGCGAGCAACGCGGCCGCCGTTCCCGCAACCACAGCCATGCCGACCCGCGCCCAGCGGCGCGGCGCCGGGAGAATCGCGCCGGCCAATGCCGGAAGCCACAGGAACGTGTACCATTCGGGCCAGGCTCCGTAGGGACTCCACAGCCATAGCCCGCCGATCGCCGCGACAGCGCCCCACGCACACGCCGCGGGAAGCGCCCACGACGCACGCTCCGGTTCAGTCGCGCCGCGCACCAGCGCACCCGCGAGCAGAATCAGCGCCATCGCGGTCACGGCCAACGCTGCCTGCCACGAGAGCCAGAGCTCGATGCTGACACCGCTCGCCGGTGGCGCGATGCCGCGCCCGAAGTACCGCACCACATAGGGTGCGGCCACGATCAGTAACGCCGCGACCGCCACGCCCCACCATGTGCGACGCAGACCGCGCCGCCATAACCAGCCGGCGGCCATGAGCAGCAGCACGCCGGCGACGAGCAACGATCCCGCTGACGTTCCGATGCCCAGCACCGGTCGATAGAACGTTGCGGGAGAAAACAGCGCGGCCGGACCGACCGGCGCGCGCAGCAACGTCCAGGCGCCAACCAGCAACACGCCCCAGCGCCACCGACCCGGCGGCGCCGCCAACACCAAGACGGCGAGCAAGACCGCCAGACCGAGACGCGCGAACCAGGCAGTCTTGGTGACCGCCGCGAGCTTCGCGTCCCCCTGTGAGGGAGGGATCATTTGCACCGAGAAGAGCGTGTCTCCAGGCGCGCATGCCTGCGAGGGCGGCGTGCGGGGATTACAAATCTCGAAGACGCTGGAGTCGCGCGGGCCCTGTCCAGGAGGAAACAGGCGCAACGACACACCATGGGCGCGCGCGAATTCGGCGACCAGACTCCGATCGGCATCGGCGATCGCCGGCGCCGCGGACAAGAGCACACTGCCGACGGCGGTCGCGGTTTGTGCCTGGCGCCGCGCCTCGAGCACGGCGTAGAATGGAGTCATGACCGTCTGCAGCTCGGTCGTATCCCGCGCTCCGGGAATC
>QHTY01000267.1:0-3853 GCA_003220985.1 Gemmatimonadota bacterium | reverse complement strand
CACCGCTTCCCGCGACAGCGGCGCCGCCGTGGCGCCACGCTGGGCGAGCCGGCGAGCCTCCGCGATCGCCTGGCCCAACGACACTTGGAGGGAGCGTGAAGCCGAAGTGACGAGCCGCTCGCGGAGGGCAGGCCAGCAGCACTCGATCCGCCACACGCGCACGGCACCGCCCGCGAGGATCACGCCGAGCAGCAGGCTCATACCCGCCGCGACCAGACCCATCATCGGTCGCGGCGCGGGCGATCGGACGGCGAGCGCCACGCCCACGAGACCCGCAAGGGCGGCGAGCACCGCCCAGACGGCGACGTCGCTGCGCAGCCACTCGGCCGTCGCGAGGCTGGCAAAGCAGCCCGCGATTACGACGTGAGCTTGCCGCTGCACCTGAGCGTTCTCACCCCCGACGCGGTGCGCGCCGCCCTCGCGCGCGACTCGCGACTGTTAGTGCCTGTGGGCACGTGCGAGCAACACGGACCCCATCTTCCGCTGGGCTGCGATACATTAATCGTTGAGCGGCTTGCCGATGACCTCTCCTCCGGCTTCGGTCTGCTGCGGGCGCCGACCATCGCGTACGGCGTCAACACCGCCACGAAACGCCCATATCCCGGCAACGCCGCCGTGCGACGCAAGACCTTGCACCGCTGGATGAACGACCTGCTGGGCGCCTGGGAGCAGTGCGGCGTGGACGCCTTCATTATTCTTACCGCGCACGGCCACGACCCCCACCAGGAAGCACTATCGACGCTGCGCACCCGACGGGCACGGGTCTTCACCGTAGACATCTTCGCGCTCGACTTCACCGGCTACCTCGAGAACCCGGGCGGGCCCACGCACGGCGGCGAGCTCGACACCTCCCTCATGCTGCACCTCGCGCCTGAGCTGGTCCGCATGGACCTGGCACAGGACTATCCCCTCACCGAGCGCCAGGTCGAGCGTTACCGGCGGGGCGCGGCGGGGTCCGTCCCCGCTTTGTCGCCCGGTTCCGTGGGGCGGCCGAGCCTCGCATCTGCCGAAAAGGGCGCGCGCCTGTATAAGATGATTCGTGACCGCATCGCGACGCGAGTCTTGGGCGCCGTAGCCGCATGATCGCGAGCCTCTTCGCTCTGTTGCTGCTCCAGGCAGCCGGCACTCCGTTGGACGAGGGCGTGCTCGTCGTGCGTGCAGATACGCTCGAGGTCGCGCGGGAGTCGTTTCGCCTGAGCCACGGCCGCCTCTCGCGCGGTGAGGACGGGTGGACGCTCGCGACGACCATTCGCTACGACCGGGCGCGACCGGTCATCGTGCTCGCACCCATTCTCGAGGTGAACAGCGACACGATGCCCGCGACGCTGCAATACGACGTCGCTGACCCCCGGCAGCCGGCGCGTATCCTCGGCGAGCTCGGCCGCGGGCGGCTCACCGTGCGGTTGGTGGCCCGCGCGACCGAGCGCGCGCGTGAGTTCGCGACGGGCCCACGAGCGGTCGTGCTCGACGATTCCGTCTTTGCGCCATACGTCTTCGCCGCCTGGCGGGCGGCCTCCGCAGCCTCCGAGCTCACGGCCATATACCCCCGCGCCCTGCGGCGGGAAACGGTCCAAATCCAGGACCTTGGCGTGTCCTCGACCACGCTCAATCGTGACCCGGCCCGCCTGCGCCACATCACCGTCGCCGGCGAACCCAGCGGGACCGTTCATGTGTGGCTGGATGATCGCGGTCGGCTCATGAAAGTGGAGATCCCCAGCCGCCGCCTCGTCGCGGAGCGCCTCGCGGGTAGCTAGGTTCCGTCACAGGCCGAAACCGCCTCAAGCACTGGCGCGTAGGGGGGTGCGCTTCGACCCACGACATATCTTTTCAAGGACGACCATGAAACAGTTGTTGCTCGTGGCAGGCCTGGTTTTGGGCCCCACTGCCGTCGCCGCTGCACAGCAGCCCACAACTCCACGGAATCCCAGCGCACCGGCACAGGTGACGTCCGCCGGGCTGTCTCTCGCCGATGCCATTGCGGTCGCGCGCGAGAAGAATCCGGCGTACCGGCAGGCCGAGAATAACCGCGGGCCGGCGGCGTGGGGCGTGCGCAACGCCTACTCCAGCCTCCTGATCCCGACGTTCACCGCCGCGGGTAGCATGAGCTACACGGGGCCGGGCTCGCAGACGTTCCTGGCGCAGAGCTTCTCACAGTCCGTATCCACGGTCTCTTCCTTCTATGATCTGGGTTTGTCGTGGCAGCTCTCGGGCACCACGCTGTCCCAGCCCGGACTCATGAAGGCCCAACAGCGCGCGACGGACGCCGATATCGCGGGCGCCGAGAACCTGCTGATCACGGGGATCAAGCAACAGTATCTGACCGTGCTGCAGGCGCTCGCGCAGGCTGATTTGGCGCGCAAGACGCTGCAGCGCAACGAAGAGTTCTTGAAGCTCGCCCAAGCGCGCTACGGCGTGGGGCAGGCCACGCTGATCGATGTGCGCCAGGCCCAGGTCGCGCGGGGCCAGGCCGAAGTCGGGTTGCTTCGAGCGCAGACCGCCGTCAACGTCGAAAAGCTGCGGCTGTTCGAGCAGATGGGTGTGACGCCGCCGATCGACGTCGCCACGGTGCAGCTGACCGACTCATTCAGCGTGCAGGCACCACAGTGGCAGTTGTCGGATCTCTTGACGATGGCCGAGCAGCAGAATCCGTCGCTCAAGGCCCTGCGGGCGCGCGAGGGTGCGGCCGGGTGGAGCGTGCGGGCCGCCACGTCGAGCTACGGTCCGACGCTGTCGGTCTCGGCGGGCTGGTCGGGCTTCACGCAGCAGTTCACGGATGTCGATCCGCTCATCTTCAACGCGCAGGCGTCGTACGCGAACCAGTACAGCGAGTGCCAGGACAACAACACGATCCGCGCCAACGCAGGCCTGCCGCCCAACGACTGCAGCGGGTTCATCTGGGGCGCCTCTAGCGAGCAGGCGCTGCGCGACCGGAATTCGGTGTTCCCGTTCCACTTTACGCAGCAGCCGTTCCAGGCACGGCTGACCGTCTCGCTGCCGATCTTTACAAACTTTGCGCAGCAGCTGCGTGTCTCAGAAGCGCGGGCCCAGCACGGCGATCTCGAGGAGTCGGTTCGGGCGCGCGGCCTGGCCGTGCATACGGAAGTGAGCCAGGCGTTCCTGACGCTGCAGACGGCGTTCCGAACCGTCGGCCTGCAGGATACGAACCTCAGCGCTGCTCGCGAACAGTTGCAGCTCGCGACCGAGCGCTATCGAGTGGGTTCGGGCACGTTCTTCGAGCTGCTGGATGCGCAAGTCGCCGCGCTGCGTGCCGAGAGTGACGCCGTGAACGCGACCTACGACTATCACAAGGCCCTGGCCGCGCTGGAAGCCGCCGTCGGCCGCAGCCTGCGTTAACCGAGAGGATCGAGCCGCCATGTCCAAGCGGAACAAGATGCTGTTGGGAGGGGGAGGAATCGTTTTCCTGATCGCGCTGGTGATGGTGAGTGCCAGCGCGAAGCGCGAGAAGGGCATCGAGGTGCGCTTCGAGACCGTCGGCCGGCGCGACCTCGTCGCCGCGGTCACCGCGAGCGGGAAAATTCAGCCCAAGAAGAAGGTGGACATCAGCGCCGACATCACGGGCCGCATCACGCGGATCGCGGTACGCGAAGGCGACCTGGTCCAAAAGGGCCAATTCCTGCTGCAGATCGACCCCACGATCTATCAGGCGAATCTGCAGCGCGCGCAGGCGGCGATGTCGCAGGCGGAGGCCGGCGCCGTCCAGGCGCGCGCCACGCGCGACCAATCGACGCGCGCGCTGACGCGGACCAAGGAGTTGCGCGAGCAGAACCCGAACCTCATCTCGCAGGAACAGCTCGAGCAGGCCCAAACGGCGTCCGATATCGCCGAGGCCAAC
>QHTY01000266.1 GCA_003220985.1 Gemmatimonadota bacterium | reverse complement strand
CATTGCGGCCGTGCTCAGCGGCGTGCTCGTCGCGGCGCTGACCTTCTATGTATGGGGACGGCGCATCGAGCGCCGCTCGACGGAATCGAGCCAGCGGATGGTGCTGGCGGCCAAAGAAGAGCTCATGTCGGTCCGCGAAAACCTCCACAAATCCCTGGACCTAAAGGTGGCGGGGGTGGACCGCCGCGAGGCGGAGCTGCGCAAGCTCGAGCAGGAGCTGCAGGAGCGCACTCGTACCCTCGACAAGCGCGACCACCAGCTCAGCGAGCAGCTCGAAGAGCGCGAGCACGAGATCAGCACGCGCCTCGAACAGATCGCCGGGCTGACAGCGCAAGAGGCCAAGCACGAGCTGATCGCGCATCTTGCGAACGAAGCGCGCGACGAAGCGGCGGCCATCGTGCGCAACATCACGGAGCAGGCGCGGAAGAACGCCGACCGCGAGGCGAAGAAGATCGTGGCGCTGGCGATCCAGCGCATCGCGGCCGATCAGACGGCCGAGTCGAGCGTGTCGGCGGTCGTGCTCCCGTCGGATGAGATGAAGGGCCGGATCATCGGGCGCGAAGGCCGCAACATTCGGGCGTTCGAAGCGGCCACCGGCGTCGACGTGATCATCGACGACACCCCGGACACCGTCGTGGTGTCGTGCTTCGAGCCCGTGCGCCGCGAAGTGGGGCGGCTGGCGCTCGAGCGGCTCATTGCGGATGGCCGCATCCATCCGGGACGGATCGAGGAGATCGTCAAGAAGGCCAAAAGCGACGTGGACGCCAGCATCGTCGAGGCCGGCGAGCAGGCGGTCTACGACACCGGCGTTCGCGGCATGCATGCCGAGCTCGTGAAGCTCGTCGGCCGGATGAAGTACCGGACGTCGTACGGGCAGAATATCCTGGAACATTCGAAGGAGGTGGCCTTCCTCGCCGGCATGATGGCCGCCGAGCTGAAGCTCGACGTCCATCTGGCCAAGCGCGGCGCGCTGCTGCACGACGTCGGCAAAGTCCTCACGCACGAGCACGACGGCACCCACGTGCAGCTCGGCGTCGAGATGGCGACGAAGTACGGCGAGCATCCGGTGGTGATCAACTGCATCGCGGCGCATCACGACGACGTGCCGCACGAATCGCCGGTCAGCGTCATCGTGCAGGCGGCCGATGCGATTTCGGGCTCCCGGCCCGGCGCGCGGCGCGAGGCGTTCGAGACCGATCTCGAGAAGCTCGCGTCCGAGTTCAAGGGCGTGGATAAGGTCTTCGCGATTCAGGCAGGCCGGGAAGTGCGTGTCGTGGTGACGCCCGAAGCGGTGGACGACAACGCGGCGGCAGTTCTCACCGAGGAGATCGCGCGCAAGATCGAGCGCGAGCTGCAGTACCCGGGGCAGATCAAGGTGGTCGTCATTCGCGAAACACGGACGGTCGGCGTTGCACGCTAATCCCAAGGCGGTGGAGGAGACCGGGGCCAAGCTGATCGACGGCAACGCGATCGGTGCGGCGATGCGCGCCGAGTTGGCCGGCGAGATCACTGCGTTGCAGCAGCGGGGCGTGACACCGGGGCTCGCGGTCGTGCTCGTGGGCGATAATCCCGCATCCCAGGTCTACGTCCGTATGAAAGGAAAGGCCTGCGAAGAGGCGGGTCTCTACCACGAAACCATCAAGCTTCCCAAGGACACGACCGAAGCGGACCTCATGAGCCTGCTCGAGCGGCTCAACGTCAATCACAAGATCCACGGGATTCTCGTGCAGCTCCCGCTCCCGAAGCAGATCGATACCCACCGCGCGCTCCATCGCATCGATCCGCGCAAGGACGTCGACGGCTTTCATCCGGAGAACGTCGGCAAAGTGGCCGTCGGCGACCCGACCGGATTCCGGCCGGCGACGCCGTACGGGGTGCAGCAGTTGCTGATCCGGACCGGGGTCGAGACCAAGGGCGCGCATGCCGTCGTCGTCGGCCGGTCCAACGTCGTCGGCCGGCCGATGGCGGCGTTGCTGCTGCAGGACGGCCCCGGCGGCAACGCGACGGTCACGGTGTGCCACTCGCGCACGCGCGGCATCGAGCAATACACCCGGCAGGCTGACATCCTCATTGTGGCGATCGGCAAGCCGGAGTTCGTGACTGGCGACATGGTGAAACCGGGTGCGGTCGTCATCGATGTCGGCGTCAACCGCGTGGACGATCCGACGAAGAAACAGGGCTATCGCCTGGTCGGCGATGTACGGTTTGAGGAGGCCAAGCACGTCGCGTCCGCGATCACGCCGGTCCCCGGCGGCGTCGGTCCCATGACCATCACGATGCTGCTCTACAACACGGTGCAGGCGGCCCGCCAATGGGTGCGCCCTTAAGCCCGGGGCATGGCCCCGGGCTTGATCTGTTCGCCGCCGCGTCCGCCGAAGGGGCCTGGACGGTCGGGGAAGTCACGCGGCGCGCACGCGCCGTGATCGAGGCCGGGTTGCCGCCACTCTGGGTGCGCGGGGAGATCGCGGATTTCACGGCGGCGCGCAGTGGTCACTGGTATTTCACACTCCGCGACAAAGCAGCGCAGCTGCGTTGCGCCATGTTCGCGAAACAGAACTTCAGGCTGGCGCCGCCGGTGGATGGTGTGCAGGTCTTCGTGTTCGCGCGGCCGTCCATGTACGAGGCCAAGGGAGAGTTCCAGCTCATTGTCTCAGAGCTGCTCACCACCGATCAGGGCGGCCTGTGGAAGCTGGCGTTCGAAAAGGCGAAAGCGGCGCTGACCAAGGACGGCCTGCTCGACCCTACCCGCAAACGGCGCCTGCCCGCCTTCCCGCGCCGCATCGCCGTCGTCACGAGCCCCGACGGCGCCGCGCTGCGCGACATCCAGGCCGTCGTGGGCCGTCGCTGGCCTGTCGCCGAGCTGATCGTGGTTCCGGCACAAGTGCAGGGAGCCAAGGCGGAGGCATCGGTGTGCTCGGCGCTCAACCGTATTCGGCGGTTGCCCGTCGACGTCCTGGTTGTCGCGCGCGGTGGTGGGTCCGTCGAGGACCTGTGGGCGTTCAATTCGGAGCGCGTCGCGCGCGCCGTTGCCGCCATGCCGATGCCTGTGATCTCGGCGATCGGTCACGAAACCGACGTCACGCTCTGTGACCTCGTTGCGGATCTACGCGCTCCCACACCGTCCGCCGCCGCCGAGGCGGCAACGCCCGATCGCGTCGAGGTGATGGCGCAGTGCAGCGTGCTCGGGCAGCGGCTCGCGCGCGCGCTACGGATCGCCTCGCGCCATGTCGTGGAGCGTCTGGCTCGAACGGCAGACCGGCTCAGTCGCTCTATGGATCACCGACTCGAGGTTTCCGGCGCACGGCTCACAGCATACGGCGCACGCCTCGATGCATTGAGCCCCTTGAAGGTTCTGGCTCGCGGCTACGCGGTTGCCAGGGACTCGGGCGGCCAAGTCCTGAAGCGTGTGGCTCAGCTTCCCAGCGGCAAGGCATTCCGGCTCCGGGTGACGGACGGAGAGGTGAATGGCCGAGTTCAGTAAGCAGCTCGAGCGCTTGGAAGCGATCGTGCGTCGGTTGGAATCGGAAGATCTCGATCTCGACGAAGCCCTGAAGCTGTTCGAGGAAGGCGTGGAGCGGTTGCGGGTGGCACGCGAGCAGCTCCAACAGGCGGAACTCAAGGTCAAAAAAGTGCTCGAGATTGAAAGCCCTTCGTAGCTATCTCGCCGACGTCCGGGAACGAGTCGACAGCGTGTTGGAGACGGCGAGCGGCGTCGACGAGGTCATGCGCTATAGCCTGCTCGGCGAAGGCAAACGGCTGCGGCCGACCCTGGTGTTCGCGGCGCACGAAGCCCTCAACGGCCGCTCACCCGACGGCGTCGCCGAGCTTGCCGCGGCCGTCGAAGTCGTTCACGCGTACTCGCTCGTGCACGACGACCTCCCGTGCATGGACAACGACGACCTGCGTCGCGGCCGCCCGACCGCCCATCGTGCCTTCGATGTCCCCCGCGCGACCCGCGCCGGCTACGAGATGGTCGCCCTGGCCGCCCGCATCCTTGCGCGTGGGCTCGCCGCGCTGGATCTGCCGCCGGCGCGCCGGCGCGAGATCGCGCTCGAGTTGTTTCGCGCGGCCGGTGCCGGCGGCATGATCGGCGGTCAAGCCCTCGATCTCGAGGCCGAGGCGAAGGCGCTGCCGATCGATGCGCTCGAGGAGGTGCATCGGCGCAAGACCGGTGCACTGATTGCCGCGTCGTGCGTCATCGGCGGGCTCTCCGCGGACGGCACGGCCAGCCGGGTGGAGGCACTCCGGGCCTACGGCGACGCGATCGGACTCGCGTTTCAGATCGCCGATGACGTGCTCGACGCGACCGCGACCTCGGATCAGCTCGGCAAGACGGCCGGCAAAGACGCCGCGCACGCCAAGGCCACGTTCGTCACGCTGCTCGGTGTCGGGGCGGCCCGCGTGGAGGCGGAGCGGCTGGCGGCGAAGGCGGTAGACCACTTGCGGGATGCCGGGTTAGTTTCCCCCATGCTGGTCGAGCTCGCCCACTACATTGTGACGAGGCCCAATTGATTCTCGAACGGATGAAGGGTCCCGCAGACGTCCAGGCGCTCCCGCCGGAACAGCTGCAGCAGCTGGCCGACGAGGTGCGCCAGCGGCTCATCGACGTCGTCTCCCAGACGGGTGGCCACATCGGTGCCGGACTCGGCGTCGTCGAGCTGACAGTCGCGCTCTGCGCCGGGTTCGAGTCGCCGCGCGACAAGATCGTCTGGGACGTGGGGCATCAGGGCTATCCCTGGAAGATTCTGACCGGGCGCAACGACCGGCTGCACACCCTGCGCCAGCAGGGTGGCCTGTCCGGCTTTCTGCGTAGATCTGAGAGTGAGCATGACCAGTTCGGAGCCGGCCACGCGGGAACCGGGTTATCGGCGGCGTTCGGCATGGCGACCGCGCGCGACCTGAAGGACGAGAAATTCGAAGTCGTGGCGGTCGTGGGCGACGGCGCGATGACGTGCGGCCTCCCCTACGAGGCTCTCAACAACGCCGGCGACTCGGGGCGCGACATCATCGTCGTGCTGAACGACAACGGCATGTCCATCGCCCCAAACGTGGGCGCCATCAGCAAGTACTTCGGCTCCATCATCGCCAGCCCGATCGGCGTGCGGATGCGCGAGCGCGTCAAGCATGTCATCGAGCGCGCCTCGCACGTGATCGGCGGCAAGAAGCTCGTGGACTTCGCGAAGAACGTCGAGGAAAGCATCAAGAATCTCTGGTCGCCCGGGATGTTGTTCGAGGAGCTGGGCTTTCGCTACTTCGGGCCCATCGACGGCCACAACATCGCGCAAATGCTGCACACGTTCGAGATCGTGAAAACGTTGAAAGGGCCGCGGGTCGTGCACGTCATCACGGAGAAGGGGAAAGGCTTCCCGCTCCCC
>QHTY01000265.1 GCA_003220985.1 Gemmatimonadota bacterium | reverse complement strand
AGATAGGCGATCGCCCCCGAGAGCACGTCCGTCCCGGGCGGGGGCAGCGACACGCCCGCGGCCTCGGCGAACTTTTCGCGGTAGGCGACGATGCGCGGGCGCTCCTCGAGGAAGCGCTTCCAGGCGTAGTTGTCCTTGAAGCGCGGCGGAATCTTGCCGGTGGCCATGACTTCCTGCCCGATCCGGCCGAGCTCGCGCGCGAGCGCGAAGTTGTGCGCGTACAGGCGGTGGAAGTAGGGCGGATTGCGATCGATCTGCGGGAACAGCGCCGCGTAGGCCGACCCGGGGTCCGTGCCGGACACTTCCGCGAGTCGCCACGCGAAGTACACGTGCGTCAGGGAGTCCATAGTGCTCCGACGATTCTACGTCTGGCGCACGCCCGCGTCAAAGCGTCGCGTGGTTTCCACTCACTTCAAAAACACCACGATCCCGATCGGGAATGTCCGCAGCGCGGCCTGTTTCCCCTGAAAGCCCTCGGCGTGGTTGTACTCGAAACCGAGTTCTCCAAACAACGCGACGCGATCGACCACCGTGAGTTGCGCGCCCGCCAGCGCGCGGGCCGCCCACGTCTTGCCGACCAAGCCACCCGAGCCACTGATGTTGCCCACGCCGCCGCCGGCGCCGATGTAGGAGCTGAGGCGGTTCCAGGACGCCGTCCGCAGCAGCAGATCGAGGTTCACGGTGTACTGCGTGGTCTCGCTCGTGCTGAGCGGCGTTTCGGTCTTGTTCCATGCGAACGACACCGCTGGGCGCAGGGTGACGGCGCGTGAGGCACGCCAGGTGACTCCGACCGTGGCGCCGCCGTCTACCCGCAGATTGAGACCAAGTGTGCCGAGCTCGCGTTGTTGGGCCAGCAGGGGGGTGGTCAGCAACAGGACGGGGGCGACGAGGACAAGGCGCATGTGCTCTCCGAGTGAAGGGTGGTCACACGTCAGCGCGGCGTGACGTGAATCGTCGCCGTCCCCACCACGTTGCTGCTGTTGGCGGCAATGACGACGGAGCCGGGAGCGTGCGCTCTCACGAGTCCGGCGTTGGTCACCGACGCGATCGCGTCGTTCGACGACGACCACGTGAACATGCGGTTGGAAGGCGTCGCGCCGCTCGAGGTGTGGGCCGCTGCCGTGAGCTGGCGTTCCGCACCCACGGCCAGGGTATCCGCCGCGGGGTTGATCACGACGGCGACTACCCTCCCACTGTCGGTCGTGGTCACGGGCATCATGCCGCGCGCGGCCTGACGTTGGGCCAAGGCTTGTCGCGCGCTCTTGCAGGCAGACACCTTCTTGAATCCGCTCGCGGCCGCGAAACCGGAGATAACGCCCCACGCGAATCCAGATACGATCGTTGCGTCCGGGTAGTCGTACGCACTGCGATCGGCAGCCACGGAAATCGCGCCGAGGACGTTCAGGCCACCCCAGACGAGATCGAGGATCGGGCCGGCGTCACTTTCGGTACATGGGATGTATTCCAGTTGTTCGTGACCGGTGGGAGGACCGTGCGTGAAAATCCATCCACATCCTGATGCTGCGGCGAGCAGAGGAAGGCACAGGAAGAGCCGCGCTGCACGCATAGGGTCTCCGGTGGTGTAGGCCTGGTCCGCCGCTGCGATCCCCGCCATCGAGAAACTACCCCGCTAGCCAGCGCGCGTTCAACCAGAGCGCGCTAAAAGTCATATACCGCGCTCACCTGAGCAGCTCTTCGAACGTCCGGTTCAGAATCGGATAGCGCTGCCAGTCGCGATAATCGAAGTGCCACCACTCGCTCGGGTTGACCGTGAACCCCTGGGCCTCGAGCACTCGACGCAGCAAGGCGCGGTGCCAGCGCTGCCGCGACGTGCCGCCCGGAAAGTCGGCCACGGCCCGCGGCGTCGCCTCGTCGTAGGTCGAGGGCATCTCGACCGCCCGCCCCGCCCTAAGGTCGTACAACGTGATGTCCACCGCCGCCCCGCGGTTGTGCTTGGAGCCCTGCGCGGGGTTCGCGACGAGCCACCGTGACTCAGGCGGCGTCGCGTCCCAGAAGACCTTCGTCACATACCAGGGCCGGTAGGCATCGTGGATCAAGAGCCCGTAGCCCAGGGGTCTGAGCACGCGCGCCGCGCGCACCAACGCTTGGGCCGCCGGTCGCTGCAGGAACGCGTGTACGGACGAGTAGAACACGCTGCCGAGAAAATTGTTGGTCGTGGAATAGCGGATCTCTAAATGAATCGTCGAATCGAGGCGCGCGGGCTCGACGAGATCGGGCGCCAGAAACGCGCCGCTCTCGGCGGGCGGAGTCAGGCTGCGATCGATCTGCAGCAGCTCCGCGACCGGTCGCACGGGCTGGAGCCGCAGCTGTCCGCCGTTCGCAGGACCCATCGCCAGCCGGTGCAGCGTCACGCCGCCAACGTGGACTTCGCCCGCGCGGAACACGACGCGCTCGGCGTCGTACAAGCGTGGACCCGTGAATGTGAATACCGATTCCGACGCCTGCGAGAGGCGCGCCGGGGCCGCGGGCTTCAGGAGGAGCGCGAGCGCGCCGCCGTCCTCATAGACGTAGAGGGTGTCGTGCGCGGCCGCGTACGCGCCGATCAGCGCGAGCCAGGCCGCCGGCGGCGCTGCGGGCTTCGGCGGCAGCGAATCGGGGAGCTGGAGGAGGACGGCGAGGACGAGGATCATATGGGTGTCAAATCTACGGCGGACGTGACAAGCCGGGATGCCTTAACAACGGTGTGACCCCCGCGGTCCCAACCCGCAGACGTCTGCGATTTGTACCTAACTCCTACGTGACCTTTTGGAGGATGAGCCTATGCGCACCATACACCACTCGCTACGCGCGCTCGCCGGCGCGGCCGCCGTCCTGGTGCTCGTTACGGCGTGTAACAACGAGAGCGGCACTGCACCCACGACGCCGCTCTTGTCGCAAGCTCAGGCCGAAAGCCTCGCGACGACCGTGGTGGCGGATATCGTCGGGGAGATCGGGACGGCGACGATGGATGGCTCGGCGGGGGGCAGCCTCGCCGCCACGGCGCCATTCGATGCGTCCGCGCCGGCGGGCTCCACTACCGCAACGCAGTGCGTGCCGACGGAGTCGCCCACTCCGGTCGTCAACTCCGACAACGACGGCGTCCCCGACTCGGTGCGGTTTGATTACACCGGCTGCGTCATCTCGCGTCCCCTCTCGCTCGACTCCCTCTCGGGCACGATTGATCTCATCGACCCGACCAAACTGGTGGCTGACCACGCGGTCGAGCGGGTGTTCACGGACTTCAAGCGTCTCACGGTGACCCTCGTCTCGGGTGCGAAGTCAGCGGTGACCAGCAACGGCGAGCGCAGGGCGTCTCATGACGGCACGACGTTGCGCAGCAGCGAGACCAACTTTCGCACCGATTACCTGTTCGCGAACGGCGGCACCGCGGAGCACGTGCGGACCTGGGAGTCCATCTTCACGGCCGACGTCGCGGGCTCGATCGTGCGGGATGCACTCCTGCCGAGTGGCACGTGGTCGGTAAATGGCACGTCGTCGTGGACCAGAGGGCAGCGGTCCTATTCACTTACCGTGACGACCAACCCGGCGCTCCACTACAATGCCAGCTGCACCGCGGCGCCCCGGTTCGATGCGGGCAAGCTCACCGCCGTCGTGGTGCGGAACAGCCAGACCGTTACCGTGACGATCGAGTTCACGGCGTGCGGCGAGTACACCGTCACGCGTTCCTAAGCCGGCACTGGTAATACGCAAAAGGCCGCGGATCGCTCCGCGGCCTTTTTGCGTGACGGAATCATCACGCAGAGCACTCACAACGCACTAGCATTCTATGCTCGGCGACGCTGCCGAGTCAAGGCGAAGAAACGCGGAAACGTCGTCGTTCTGTCAGACTGACCGGACGGTTTTACATCGACGCCTTTGCTTATGCGTCTCTATCGAGACGATTCTACTTTGACGCTTTTCTGTGTTGCCGAAGCGCCGGCACGGCGAAGACGCTAG
>QHTY01000264.1:1713-5921 GCA_003220985.1 Gemmatimonadota bacterium | reverse complement strand
CACCAGTTTCACCAGCTCGGCATGCATGCCGCGAATTCCGGTGTCGTACACCGCCTGCTCCCCCGCCTCGACGATGCTGGCATCGACGTCCGCCTTCGCCTTTTTCACGATCTCTTCGATGCGGCCCGGGTGGATGCGGCCGTCGGCGATCAGCCGCTCGAGCGCCAGGCGCCCGATCTCGCGGCGCACCGGCTCGAAGCAGGACACGACGACCGTGTCGGGCGTGTCGTCGATGATGACGTCGACGCCGGTGGCGGCCTCGAATGCGCGAATGTTGCGGCCCTCGCGGCCGATGATCCGGCCTTTCATTTCGTCCGACGGCAGCAGCACGGCCGACACGCTCGATTCGGCGGTCTGCTCGGCGGCGATGCGCTGGATGGCGAGCGCGATGATCTTCTTCGCTTCGCGGTCGGCGTTCTTCCTGGCCTGCTCCGTGATATTGCGCACCAGGGCCGCGGCTTCGTCACGCCCCTCGTTCTCCAGGCGGCTGACGATCTCTTGCTTGGCTTCTTGCGCAGTCAAGCCCGCGACCTGTTCGAGACGCGTGCCGATCTCCTGCGCGCGCTTGTCGAGGCCGCGCGCGCGCTCCTGGAGCTGCTGCTCGGTCTTGCGCAGCTCCCGCTCGCGCTGGTCGACGCCGGCGAGCTTCTCGTCGAGGCTTTTGTGGAGGTTTTCGCGGACCGACATCAGCTCTTCTTTGGCCGCGAGGATGAGACGTTGGCTGGTGTCGGCAGCGCGACGCTCGACGCGCTTGCCCCAGAGGTAGAAGATCACCGCGGCTAACAGCACGCCGCTCAGAACGGCTGCGACTAAACTCGACCACGCTTCCATGGATCTATCTCCACCTCTCCCCCTAACGGGGTGAGGATAATTATCAGCCGGCGGTCAGCGCCTTCCGCTTGGCCGGCGGTAGCATCTTCGCGAGATCGTCGGCGACGGCTGCCAGCCGCGCCGCCAGTTCCCGCTCCGTCTGCTTCACCTGAAACAACTCGTTCGTAATGTCGAGCGCCACCAGAATTGCGGCCTTGTGCGTCTCTACCAACGGTCCCTGACTGAGGACCTTCTTCAACGCTTGATCCACGAAGGCGGCGACTTCGCGCGTATACTCGGGCGAAAGATCGGAGCGGACAGTGTACTCTTCCCCGCCGATCATCACCCGGACGGCATGTTTCTTCACCGTCACTTGTGGCCGCCGTTATCACGCGCTTGCTCTTCCAAAAACGTAAGTCGTTGCATGAGATCGTGGACGCGAGTGCGGGCGCCTTCCACGCGCTGCCGCAGCGCCTTGTTCTCGGACTCCAACTCGGTGTTTTTGACCGGGCTGCCGCGCGTCTTCAGCTCCGCCTCGGCCTTCTGCGCGCGCGAACGCCAGCCCGCCAGCTCCTCCGCTACGTCGCGGAGCATCGCCTCGAGCTGATCGATGGCCTCACGAACGTCAGCTGTTGGCCTGTCGGCGCCGTACGTCAAATTGCTCCTCCAGCGCCTTCAGCATCCGGCTGAGCGGCGCATCAATCTCCCCCTCCGTGAGCGTCTTCGCCGGATCGCGGAACGTGCACCGCCACGTCACTCCGCGCGTGCCGTCCGGCAACCCCTTCCCACGGTACTCATCCAACACGTCCAGTCGCTCGAGCAGCTTCCCGCCCTCGCGACGCAGCACGGACTCGATTGCTGCCGCCGTGACGCCGCTTGGAACCACCAACGAGATATCGCGAACGACCGACGGCTGCACGGGCAACGGCTGATACCGCGCCACGCGCGGCGACTCGACTGCGATCCTGACCTCCAGTCCGAACAACGGACCTGCCCAGCGTGGCGCATCGGCATCAAGCGGCAGGGCGTGACCGACCGGCTCCGCGCCGCTTGGCATCACGGCCACCCAACCGGACCCATTGGCGGCCGGTTGCACGTCGCTCAAAGGTGCCGCTACTAGGGCAGCTAACTCAAAGTGGTGCTTTAGGTCCCATATGTCCATATCAGGTAGTTTCGCAGCTTCAGCACCATCGGTCCAATGGGCCGGATGGCGAGCCCCAGTCAGCACGATTGCGAGACGAAGCTCCTCCTGCGGCACGGTTCCCGTTCCCCGTTTCCCGTTTCCGGCCCGGAATACCGTCCCGACTTCGAATAACCGGATATCCCGCTGCCCCTGCGCCCAGTTGTACTCGACCCGCCGCACCAAGCCGGGGAGTAGCCGGCTCCGAAGATGAGCTTCCTCCGCCGAGAGAGGGTTCTGGATGGCCACGGCCTCTGGCCCGTCCGACGGTCCCAGCGGGAGAGTGCGAGCCTCGAGCAGCCCGGCGCCGCTCCGCATCAACGCCTCGCGGACACGGCGCAGGGTCAGCTCTGCCGGCGCGTCGGGTACAGTGCCGGGGCGGTAAGGCCGCAGCTCGTCCGGGAACGTGTCGTAACCGCGCAGCCGGGCGACCTCTTCGATCAGATCCACTTCACGGGTCACGTCGGGTCGCCAGCCGGGGACTTGGACGGCCATCCGGTCGTCCTTCGGCGCGGCGACGAAACCGACCGCCGACAGGAGGCGCTCGATTTCCTTCCGCGCAACGGGGACGCCGAGCAGGTGGCTTACGCGCGCCTCGCGCAGGAACACCGAGTGCGGCTTCTGGGGCTCTGGCCAGAGATCGATTGGCGGTCCGCGCAGCTCGCCCCCCGCCACGGCGCGGATCAGGTCGATCGCGCGCGCCAGGGCGTCGGGCATAGCGAGGATGTCGATACCGCGCTCGAACCGATAGCTCGACTCACTTGAAAGACCGAGGGCGCGACGCGTGCGCCGAATGCGCGTCGGTTGGAAATAGGCGGCTTCGAGAACAATGTCGGTCGTGGCCGCAGATACCTCTGATTCCGCACTTCCCATGACGCCGGCGACGATCTGCGGCCGTTCGGCGTCGCAAATCGCCGTCATCTCCGGCGTGAGTTTGCGCGCGACCCCGTCCAGCGTGACGATCGGTTCGCCCGGTTTTGCCCGCCTGACGACGACGGCCGGCCCACGGAGCTTGGCAAGATCGAAGGCGTGGAGCGGTTGGTTGATCTCGAACAGGATGTAGTTCGTCGCGTCGACGATGTTGTTGATCGAGCGCTGGCCGATGGCCTGTAACCGCGCCGCGAGCCACGCCGGGCTTGGTTGGACTTTGACGCCGCGCATCACCGCAATCATGTAGCGGGGAGCGCCTTCGGGGTCCTCGAGGCGGACTTCGACACCATCAACGGCGGCCTGACGGCCGGACGGCCGGACGGCCGGCCGGGCTCGATTGGCCGTCGGGCCGTCGGGCCGTCCGACCGTCGGAAGCTTCACCGTCGCTCCCAGGCTCACCGCCAGCTCGCGCGCCACGCCGCGGTGACAAAGCAAATCCGGCCGGTTCGCCGACACGTCAATGATGATTTGCTCGTCGGCAATCGGAATGGCTTCCAGAAATGGCGTTCCCGGTGGAGCCTTCGTGTCGAGCTCCAGAATGCCGGCCTGATCAGCGCCAAGACCGAGCTCCTTTGCCGAGCAGAGCATGCCATTGGACTCGATGCCGCGAATCTTGCGGCGCTCGAGCTTGAGTCCGCCCGGCAGGGTCGCACCGACGGGCGCGAACGGATACAGCTTCCCGGCCTGCACGTTCGGGGCCCCGCACACCACCTCGAGCGGCGTACCGTTGCCCGCATCAACCTGGCAGAGCGACAGCCGATCGGCGTTCGGGTGCTGCTTCACTTCGAGCACGCGCGCGATCACGATCTCGCGCAGGTCCTGATGGATCGGCACGACGCCATCGACGGGGGCGACCTGGCGGGCGAGCCGGTCGGCGATGTCGTTGCCCTCGAGCGGGCGGCCGAGCAGGGCTTCGAGCCAGCGACGGGAAACTATCATGGAGTCGGGAGTCGGGATCCAGGAGTCTGAATCCCAACTCCAGGCTCCTGACTCCCAATGAACTGTTCGAGGAACCGTACGTCAGAATCGAAGAAGAGTCTGATGTCGGGGATTCCGTGCCGCAACATCGCGATCCGCTCGGGGCCCATGCCCCACGCGTAGCCCGTGTACTTCTCGCTATCGACGTTGCAGTTCTCGAGCACGGCGGGATGCACCATGCCGGAGCCAAGGATCTCCATCCAGCCGGTCTGTTTGCAGGCCGCGCAGCCCGAGCCCCCGCAGATCTGGCATTGCACATCCATCTCGGCGGACGGTTCCGTGAACGGGAAGTATGAGGGCCGGAAGCGCA
>QHTY01000264.1:0-1667 GCA_003220985.1 Gemmatimonadota bacterium | reverse complement strand
CTTTGAAGTCGACGAAGCTGATTCCTTCATCGATCGCGAACCCTTCGATCTGCTCGAAGACCGGTGAGTGCGACGCGTCGAACGGATCCCGACGGTAACAGCGACCCGGGACGACGATACGAATCGGCGGCGGGTAGGTCTCGAGGGTGCGGATCTGCACCGGGGAGGTGTGCGTGCGGAGCACCACATCCCCGCCCAGGTAGAAACTGTCTTGGGCGTCGAGTGCGGGGTGGTCTTTGGGAAAATTCAGCGCGTAGAAGTTGTAGCGCTCGGTCTCGGCCTCGGGGCCCGTGACGCGCGTAAATCCCAGCTCGCGAAAGATGTCGCAGATCTCATCGACCACCTGCGTGACCAGGTGGAGCCCACCGCGCCATTGGGGGCGGGCGGGCATGGTGAGATCGACGCCCGCCACCGCGGTCGCGCCGCGCTTCAGCTCCTGCTCGCGCGCCGCGATCGCGCCCTCCAGCTCACGCTTCAGCGCGTTGGCACTGCCGCCGACGCGCTTGCGCTCGTCAGGCCCCAAGTCCGGGAGGGCTTTGAGGATTTCGGTGAGGGCGCCGGATTTGCGCCCCAAGAGCTCGATCTTGAGCTCCTGGAGCCGGCGTTCATCCGCCTGCGGAATCTCGTTCAGACGCTCCCGCAGCGAGTCTAAGGCTGCTAGGAGGTCGCTCATGACTAGAGGGCCTTCTTGGCGACCTCCGCCAGCTGTTCAAACGCGGCCGGATCGCGCACCGCGAGATCGGCGAGGACTTTGCGGTTCACCTCGACCCCCGCTTTGCGCAACCCGTTCATGAACTTGTTGTACGACATCTCGTGCAGGCGCGCCGCGGCGTTGATCCGGGTGATCCAGAGGCGCCGGAACTCGACCTTCTTGGACCGGCGGTCGCGGTAGGCGTACTTCGCGGCCCGCTCGGTCGCTTCCTTCGCGGCCTTCCAGAGCTTGCTGCGCCCGCCCCAGTAGCCTTTGGCGAGCTTCATCACCTTATTCTTGCGCTTCAGGCGCGCGACGTTGCTTTTGACGCGAGGCATTGGTCCTCCTTACGCCTGCAACAGGCGCTTGAGGCGGCGCTCGGCGTGCGACACCAGAGTGGCTTTGCGGAGGTGGCGCTTCCGCTTGGGGTGCTTCGACGTCAGGATGTGGCGCCTGTAAGCGCGGTAGCGGCGCAGCTTCCCTGTGCCCGTGAGCCGAATCCGCTTCCTCAGGGCGCGCTTCGATTTCATCTTCGGCATTGTCTAAACCTTTCAGGGGGCTAGGGCTTGGGGCCTGGGGTTGATTGCCCTAGCCCCCAGCCCCTAGGCCCAGCTTCATTTGGGCGCAAGAACCATGGACATGTTTCGTCCTTCGAGTTTCGGTTCTTGCTCGATTTTTCCGATGTCCTTCAATTCCAGCGCGACTCTATCCAGCACTTCCCGGCCCAGCTCGATGTGCGCCATCTGCCGGCCGCGGTACATCATGGTGACCTTCACCTTGTTGCCGTCCGCCAGAAACTCGCGGGCGTGGCGTGTCTTGAAATCGAAGTCGTGATCGTCGATTCCCGGCCGGTACTTCACTTCCTTCAGGTGAATCACGTGCTGCTTTTTCTTCGCGGCGCGCGCCGCCTTTGCCTGCTCGAACTTGAACTTCCCATAGTCCATGATCTTGACGACGGGGGGCCGGGCGAGCGGCG
>QHTY01000164.1 GCA_003220985.1 Gemmatimonadota bacterium | reverse complement strand
CGCTGCTCGGCGGCACCAGGTCCGGCCTCGAATTCGCCTCCGTAGGTCCGACGGTCATTCTCCTCGTCGGGTTACAGGGATCGGGCAAGACCACCACGGCGGCCAAGCTCGCGCGGCGGCTGAAGCTCGAGCAGAAGGCGCCGGCGCTGGTGGCGGCCGATATCTATCGCCCGGCGGCGGCGGAGCAGCTGCAGCAGCTCGGTGCCCAGATCGGGGTCCCGGTTCTCGGGAAACGGGAAACGGGAAACGTGGTGCAGCTGGTGCAGGACGCCTTGCGCGAGGCCGAATCGGCGCGCGCGCGGACGGTGATCGTCGATACCGCCGGTCGCCTGCAGATCGACGCCGAGATGATGGACGAGCTGCGCGCACTGAAGGCCAGCGTGCCGCCGAAGGAAGTGCTGCTCGTCGCCGATGGCATGACGGGGCAGGACGCGGTGAAGATCGCGCGCGGGTTTCACGACGGTGTCGGGCTCACAGGCGTGATTCTGACGAAGCTCGATGGCGATGCGCGCGGCGGCGCGGCGTTATCGATTCACGGCGTCACGGGTGTGCCGATCAAGTACATCGGCGTCGGTGAGAAGACGGACGCACTGGAGCCGTTCGATCCGGTGCGCATGGCGGGACGGATTCTGGGGCAGGGCGACGTCGTTGCGCTGGTCGAGAAAGCCGCGGCGAATGTCGATGCCGACGCCGCAAAGCGTCTCGAGCAAAAAGTGCGGTCCAAGAAGGGCATGGACCTGCAGGATTTCTTGGTGGCGTTGAAGCAGATGCAGAGCATGGGTCCGCTCAAGCAGGTGCTCGGCCTCCTGCCCGGGATCAATGCGAAGGCGCTGCAGGGCGTGCCGATGGATGACAAGCGCCTGAAGCATGTCGAGGCGATCGTGTTATCGATGACGCCGGCAGAGCGCGCCGATCCCGGCGTGTTGAACGGCAATCGCAAGCTGCGGATCGCGAAGGGGGCCGGACGGCCCGTGCAGGAAGTGAATCGGCTGCTGGAACAATTCCAGCAGCTGCGCAAGATGGGCAAGTTCTTGAAAGGGATGTAGGGAACGCTATGGCAACTCGAATTCGGCTGCGCCGCGTCGGACGGAAGGGTCAGGCCTATTTCCGCATCGTCATCGCGGACTCGAGGTCGCCGCGCGATGGGCGCTTTGTGGCGACGATCGGTAATTACAATCCGCGCGCAAATCCCGCGGTGCTCGACGTGAACGCCGAGCAGGCGCGGGCCTGGCTCGAGAAGGGCGCGATGCCGACCGATACGGTGCGCTCGCTCCTCAAGAAGGCCGGCGTACTAGGCAAATCAGCACCGCCCGCGAAACCCGCCGCGTAGTCGGGCGGCTGCGCAAGCCGCACGGCCAGCACGGGGAGGTCGCGGTGATTCCCCTGGTGGAGAACCCCGGGACGGTGTTCGTGCCCAAAGCACGAGTGTACGTCCTGAACGAAGAACGCAGGGTCTTAGCCGGACCACTGGTGGTGGCGCGGCGCCGGTCCTATCACCGCGAATGGCTGCTCGGTTTCGAAGGCGTGTCGTCACGGGCCGCGGTCGAAGGCTGGCGCGACCAGCTCGTCGCGGTCGATGAATAGCGATGCTGCGGATCAACGTGGTGACGCTGTTTCCCGATTGGTTCACTGCTCCATTCGCGGCGAGCATTCTGGGGCGGGCGGCCAAAGCGGGACTGGTGCAGTATCGCGTCGTGCAGCTGCGCGATTTCACGCACGACAAGCACCAGACCGTCGATGACGCGCCGTACGGCGGGGGCGCGGGCATGGTCTTGAGGGTGGAGCCGTTTGTGGAGGCGGTGGAGGATCTGAAAGCAGGGGCTGGGGGTGGGGACAGGGGCCCGATCGTCCTGCTCTCGGCGCGCGGGAAGCTGTTCACGCACGATACGGCGGTTCGCTATTCAGTGGGCAGTGAGCTGACGTTGCTGTGCGGGCACTACAAGGACGTCGATCAGCGCGTGGCCGATGCGTTGCAGGCGGAGGAAGTATCGATCGGCGACTTTGTGTTGTCGGGTGGGGAGCCGGCGGCGCTCTGCGTGGTGGACGCAGTGGTGCGGTTGCTGCCCGGCGCGCTGGGCGATCACGAATCGGCCTCGAGCGATTCGCACTATGAAGGGTTGCTGGCGCCGCCCAGCTACACGCGACCGCCCAGCTATCGCGGGCTCGACGTCCCGGACGTATTGTTGAGTGGTGATCACGACAAGATTGCGGCATGGCGCGCGGCAGAAGCCGAGCGTCTCACGCGAGAACGCAGACCAGATCTTTGGTTGAAACACGGGGAATAGTTATGGAGAAGCTCAGAGCAGTCGAGCGCGAAGGCCTGAAAACGGACATCCCGGCGTTCGCGCCCGGCGACACGGTGCGCGTCATGGTGCGCGTGCGTGAAGGGGAGAAAGAGCGCCTGCAGGCGTTCGAGGGGATCTGCATCGCCCGCCGCGGGGGCGGCATCAACGAAACCTTCACCGTCCGGAAGATTTCCGCGGGCGTCGGGGTCGAGCGGATTTTTCCGCTGCACGCCCCGTCGATTGCGGAGATCGGATTGATGCGGAAAGGGCGTGTGCGGCGCGCCAAGCTGTACTTCCTGCGGCGCTTGGCCGGGAAGGCTGCCCGGATCCGGGAGAAGCGCGGCGCGGGGGCGAGCCAGGAGATCACCGTTCCCGAGACGCCGGAACCGGAGCAACCGCAGGCGTGAGACACCGCCGCCCGTCGCTGAAACGCGAGGCGGCGTTGTGGAGTGAAGGGTGCAGCATCGTCGCCGGTATCGATGAAGTCGGCCGCGGCCCCCTGGCTGGTCCAGTGGTCGCCGCGGCCGTCGTGTTTCCGCTGGGCGCGAAACCGATCCGCGGGCTCGACGACTCCAAGGTGCTCACCGCGCCGCAGCGCGAAAAGTTCGTGGTGAAAATCCGCGAGCGCGCGTTGGCCTGTGCGATCGGCGCGGCCAGCGTGCGCGAGATCGACCGGCTCAACATCCGGCGCGCGTCGATTCTCGCCATGGAGCGCGCGCTCCGGCGCCTCGGCTGCGTGCCCGGTCATATCCTGATCGATGGTCTCCCATGCCCCGAGCTCGGCTGCGCACACGAGGCCATCGTTGACGGCGACGCGCGGTGTCACTCGATCGCCGCGGCATCAGTCATCGCCAAGGTGCTCCGCGACGCGCTCATGGACCGCCTCGCCGCCCGCCATCCCGGCTATTGCTGGGAGTCGAACAAGGGCTATGCGACGCCCGAGCACCTCGACGCGATCCAGCGGCTCGGACCCACGCGGCATCACCGCTACTCCTTCGAGCCGGTCGCCCAGATCGAGCTGTTAACGATTTCGGCTGCGACGTAACCCCTTCAGGAATTCGGGGAGCGGCCGCGTGTTGAGGATGTCGACCGCCGTCAGCCACGCCCGCCGCGCGACGGCGACGGCGAACCGCATGAATCCCAGCTCGCGCGTGTTGTGGGCGTCGGTCGAGAGCACGAACCGCACGCCGTGCGACTTGGCCGCAGCGGCGAGCGTGTCGGGCAGATCGAGCCGCTCGCTGCCGTTGATCTCCAGCAGGCACCCCGCCTGCGCCGCGGCCTTCGCGACCACATCGAAGTCGAGTGGATAGGACGGTCGCGACGGCATGATGCGGCCGGTCGGATGGCCGACCGCATCGACCCAAGGGCTCTCGATCGCACGCAGCAGTCGGTCGGTGAGCTGCCGCTCGGTCTGCTTCAGGCCGTAATGAATCGTGGCGACGACGTAATCGGCTTCCGCGAGCAGCTTGTCCGGCAGGTCGAGCTTGCCGCTTTCCAGAATGTCCATCTCGACGCTCTTTAAGACCCGAAGCCCTCGCATTCCTTTGTTGAGCCGATCGATCTCCTTCCACTGGGCGCGAATCTCCGCAGGACTCTGGCCGGCCATCGAGGTGCGCGGCGAGTGGTCGGTGATGGCGATGTACGCGTAGCCGAGGGAGCGCGCCGCCTCGATCATTTCCGTCAACGTGGCCTTGCCGTCGCTCGCGTCTGTGTGCATCTGCAGGTCGCCGCGGATGTCCTCGAGCCTGACGAGCGTGGGGAGCTTGTGCTGCTTCGCGAGCGCGATCTCGCCACGGTTCTCCCGCATCTCCGGCGGGATCCAGTCGAGGCCGAGCGCTGCGTAGACCTCTTCTTCCGTGCGGCCCGAGATGCACTTTGATCCCCGGAACACCCCGTACTCGTTCAGCTTGAGCTTTTTAGCCTGGGCGATCTTGCGGAGCTCGATGTTGTGCGCCTGCGAGCCGGTGAAGTACTGCATCGCCGCGCCGAAGCAGGACGGCTCGACAACGCGCAGGTCGACCTGGAGCCCGCTCGACAGGCGCACGGTCGAGCGGGTATCGCCTTGCGAGGCGACTTGGGTGACGTCGCCGAACTTGCTGAAGCGCTCGATCACCGCTGGCGCGTTGGCGCAGCTGACGACGATGTCGAGGTCGCCGATCGTCTCTTTACGCCGGCGAAAGCTGCCGGCGACGTCGATCGCGTCGATCCCCCCCCCGGCGCCGGCCTTGAGGTACTCCACGATCGCGCGGGCATACTGTTCGGCTTCGTGGAGGACGATGCGGCTCTGGGCCGCGGCGGCGCCGCCGGCGACACCTTCGCGAATCTTCTCCAGCAGCTTGGGACCGAAGCCGCCGAGCTTCGCGATTGTGCCCTGGTCCAGCGCGTCCTTGAGATCGGCGACGCTGTTCACCTGCAGCCGGTCGTGGAAGAGCTTCACCCGCTTGGGACCGAGTCCCGGAATGCGCAGCAGATCGAGCAGGCCGGGCGGGATCGTCGCCACGAGCTGCTGGCGCTGTGGCAGGGTTCCGGTTTGGACCAGCGCGGTGATTTCCTTGGCGATCCCGTCGCCGATGCCGGGAAGTTCGGTGAGGTCGAACTCGCGGTCGGCGACGAGCTCGGCGATGGGATCCGGATGATCGGCCACCGTGCGCGCCGCATTGCGATACGCGCGAACCTTGAACGGATTGCCTGCGGAGATCTCGAGGAGATCGGCGACGTCACCCAGGAGACGGGCGATCTCGGCGTTCTGCATGCTGAAAACTAGTTCCTTTCCCTTCTTGCGGTCTCTGAGTTGACGTGGTACGCTAGCCGCTCCGGAACATCCTTCCCCAAGTGCGTCGGAGGCTGAAGCATGGTGCGCAAGCTCCTCGGGCCGGTCGTATTGGCTCTCGCGTTCCCCGTTCTCCTCGCTGCCCAATCGCAAGCCACGACTGGTATCATCCGCGGCACCGTCACCGACCCGTCGGGAGCGGCGGTTGCGGGAGCCACGGTCGCCTTGCGCGAAACGCAGACGGGGTTCCAGCGCCAGCTTGCGACGAACGAGCGGGGCGTTTTCATCGCCTCCCTCATGCCGCTCGGCACGTACGATGTGACCGCGCGCGGCGTGGGCTTCGGCGAAACGCGCCGCACGGGCGTCCGGCTGGGCCTCGGCGAGACGGTCGACCTCGCATTGCAGCTCGCGGCGGTGCAGCTCCAGGCGGTGGTGGTCGAGGCGACGCCGTCGGTAGTCGAAGCCACGAAGACGGAGAACTCGACGCGCTTGCCGAGCGCCGCGGTGTCCGGCCTGCCGAACAACGGGCGCAACTACCTGAACCTGACGCTGCTCACCCCGCAGGTGGCGATCGTCCAGGGACCCGACGGCGACGAGCTGACGATCGCCGGGCAGAAGGGCATTCACAACAACGTCGCGGTCGACGGCGCCGACTTCAACAATCCGTTCTTCGGCGAGCAGCGCGGCGGCCAGCGGCCGGCGTTCACCTTCAATCTCGACGCCGTGCAGGAGATCGTGGTGCTGCCGGGCGGCGCCAACGCAGAGTTCGGCCGCTCGTCCGGCGGGTTCGTCAACGTAATCACGAAGTCGGGGACCAATCAGCTGCGGGGCTCGCTGCACTACTTCGGCAAGTCGGATGCGATCTCCGGCACTCCCGCGCACGCCGGTGTGACGTTCGAGCCGGACTTTACTCAGCACCAGTTCGGGTTCACGCTCGGCGGGCCGCTGAAGCGCGATCGGGCCTTCTTCTTCCTGGCCTACGATCAGCAGATCTATGATGAGGTGAAACAGCGCTCACGGCCGCAGAGCACGGCGTTCGATTCGCTGCGCACCTGGATGAATACCGCGTATAGCGGCGCGCTCGCCGGCGACTTCGGGCCGATTTCCCGCACCAACGACGCGCGCGCGCTGCTGGCCAAGTTCGATTTCCACCTGTCGGCTCGGCACTCGCTGTCGCTCAAGTACAATTACACCTGGTCCGAGCAGCAGAACGGGACCTTCGACGTGGACACCTGGGCGCGCAGCGCCAACGGCTTGGAGCGCGACCACTCGAACGCGGTCAACGGAAGCCTCGTCTCCTACTTGTCATCCAATGCGTCGAACGAGTTCCGGTTCCAGTATTCGCGCGAAGACCGGCCCCGTCCGTATGACGGTCCGCGGTCGGCGGCGCTGGGCGCCAACCGCGCCGATCCGCCCGCCGCGCGGCCTTTCCCGGATGTCGCGATGGACTTCGCGAACCACTTCCGGTTCGGCATGCCGTTTTTCCTTCCGATCGACTATTACGACACGCGGGTGCAGGTGCTCGACAACGTGTCGCTCGCCAAGGGAAGCCACTTCTTCAAAGCCGGTGGTGAATACAATCGCGTGAACTCGGTGCAGACGTTCATCGGGTTCGCCAACAGCCGCTACATCTTTGGCTCGGTCCACGGCTTCCTGAGCTATCTGGCCGATTCGACGTATGTCGAGTGTTCGGGGGGAGGGACGGGAACTAACCGCACCTGTCCGGCCGGCCAATCGATCACCGGGCCGGTCCTGCTGTATCTGCAGCAGGCGGGCGTCGGTCAGTCCGTGAGGGCCTCGGGCACGCAGCAGATTCCGCAGAATGAGCTGGCGTTCTACATACAGGACACGTGGAAGCCCAATCCACGCTGGACGGTGAACTACGGCGTGCGGTGGGAAGCGCAGCTCGAGCCTGATCCGATCACGCCGCCGAGTCAGGTGTTCTTCGCGCCGTTCATCGGACAGACCGTGACGAACGCCAAGGGCTCTTTTGCCTTCCCGTCGGACGGCACGATTCCCTCCGACAGGAAGATGTGGCAGCCGCGACTGGGGATCGCCTTCGACCCACAGGGCAATGGCCGTCAGGTCTTCCGCGCCAACGCCGGGCTGTACTACGCGCGCATTCCCGGCCTCAACCTGGCGTCGACGCGCAGCACCAACGGATCGAATGGACTCACCTATTTCCGCAACAGCGCGCTCACCGGCGTGCTCGGCCCCGTTCCAGGGTTCGGCAACCTCTTGCCCGACAACGTGCCGGCCAGCTCCGTGTTCTTCCCTGACGTCTTCGTGTTCGACAAGAATTTCCAGAACCCCCGGACTCTCAACGTCACGGTCGCGTACGAGCGGCAGTTAGGTGCCGACCTCGGTCTCATGATCAGCTACACGCATGCGCGGACCGATCACCTCACGCGCTTCATCAACCGTAACGACTCGACGTTTGGGAGCCCGTGGTCAGTGGGTTTGCCGCCGGGTGGATCGAACGGCATTACGACGCTCACGACCGTCGAATCATCGGCCAAGTCGCGCTACAATGGCGTCACGATCGGCCTGAAGCGGGTGCTCGATCCCAACTTCCAGTTCCAGCTCAACTACACACTGTCGTTCGACAAGACGGACGACGACAATGAGCGCGATCCGTTCACCTTCCGCTACGCGAAGGCCAACGATCTCACACCCGAGTACAACTGGAGCGACCGCGATCAGCGCCATCGCTTTAACGGCTGGGCCTTGGTAAAGCTCCCCGGTGACTTCTTCATGGACAACCGGGTGAGCTACTACTCGGCGCAGCCCATCTCGGCGAGCTGCGGTCCGTGGGCGGGGAATCCGTTCGCGCCACCCGCCGGCCAGCGCGCCACGTCACCTGACGATCGCCGCTGCGGTCCCAACGGAACCTCTGCCATCCCGCGCAACACGCTGCGCAAGGACAACGCGTACTTCTCCTGGGATGTGCGGTTCTCGCGGCCATTCCCTGTCGGCGCGCGCGGCCAGGTCGAGGGGATCGTCGAAATCTTCAACCTGACCGGCAACGACAACTTCCGGGATCCGTCCTACGGGAACCTGGTTTTCAACTTTGACGGCACGATTCGCAGCGGTCTCGGCGATCCGCGCCAGCTGCAAGCGGGTGTGAGGTGGGCTTTCTAGAACGACGGTAGGTACGACGACGGTAAGGGGACGGTATCCTTTACCGTCGTTTTCTTTACCGTCGTGTTTCCTACCGTCGTCGATCTACCGTCGGTTTTCGAACAGCACAATCCCGGAGAATCGCTTGAACTGCTCGCGCCGCTGCTTCGACGCGAACAGTCCGAGAAACCTCCAGAGCCACGCCATCTTCGGCGCGCGGTGGAGTCGCACCGCTTCGTCGAGAATGGCGCGGTACTCCGCCTCGCGCCATCCAGAGGGCGCGAAGAACGCGGTGCCCTCTTCGGGTGCGAACCGCATCGCCGCGTTGCCCGAACGGAGCTGATTGCCCCAGGTCCGGCTGAGGAACTGCAGGAGTGCGGGCGAGCCCAGGTCGATCAACCACCACCGCAACGCGGGTTGCGCGGAGAGATCCTGGGCGAGCGACGTGACGTCTTCGGGCGTGAGATACACGAGCAGCCCTTCGGAGATCACGAGCGCGCGCTTAGCGCCGGCGCCAACGCGCTGAAACAGCGCGCGTCGGGCCGCCTGATCGGTCATGTCGGCACGAACGAACTCCACGCGGCAGCGCGGCGTCTCGCCGGCCAGCGCCGCTTCCTTATAAGAAAGGATCCCCTCGAGGTCGACGTCGATCCAGTGCAGCTGCGACGGGAGATCGAGGCGGTAGGCGCGCGCGTCGAGACCGGCGGCGAGGTTCAGCACGGTATCAACTCCCTGCTCCTTGACCAGGCGCATCACGATTTCATCCATCACCGCGGTCCGCACGATCATCGGCCAAGCCCAGCGCCGGCCCTGCGGCATGGATGCGAGAATCTGTTCGCCGGCGGGCCCAGCCAATCGGCGCGCAAAGGGGTCACGGAACAAAGCGTCTGCTCGCTCGGACTCCATCGCGCGATACATCGCGACCCATCTGGCGGTATCTGAAACGCTGGTGATCGGAGAAGGCATGAGCTGGAAAGTAAAGGCGTCGAAAGAACAGCGTCAAATGAACGGCGTCAAATGAAATGCGTCAAATGGACGACGTCGAAAGAGACGTCGAATGAACAACGTAACATGCGGGGCTAACGGTTCGGTGGAGGGCTCTCATAGAGTCGAGTGAGCATTTTGAGAATCAGGACCGTATTGCTTTGGAGAGAACGCGACCGTGCCGCGACCGCAACCCTCTACGATGTTCGCGGCTATTGATGCCGATGCTCGAGTAATTTGGTCGCCTCGTGCGAGTGCTCCGGGACCACGGAAGCCTTTGGCCAGGGCCGCACAACCCTTCGCGACGCGCTCCGCCACTTGGACGACGCGGAGTGTGGCGGGATTGGCCCGAAGCACCATTCTGGATAATCGTCGTCAAATAGCCTAACCGCGTCACCGATTTTACGCATTTACGGTGTCTTTCGACGCCTGTTTCGACGTCGTCCATTTGACGCCTTTACTTTGACGCCCCCTTTCGACGGTTTACCTTTGACGCAGTTGATGGAGCCGGTAGCTCAGTTGGTAGAGCAACGGACTTTTAATCCGTAGGTCCCGGGTTCGATCCCCGGCCGGCTCATCACCCCCGTCTTCCCGACCCCCGTTGTCAGGTGAGGGCATTGGAGGCAGATTCCCTCCGATGCCCTCCATCGTGTGGATCGATGGGACGTGGTACGACCGCGGCAGCGCGGTCGTTTCTGTATTCGACCACGGCCTCTTGTACGGCGACGGCGTATTCGAGGGCATCCGTGCCTACGGCGGCCGCATATTCCGCCTCGATGCTCACCTCGATCGTCTGTACAGTTCCGCCAAGGCCATATGGCTCGAGATCCCCATGACGCGCGAGGTCATGGCCCGGATGGTCGAGGAAGGCGTCCAACGGAGCGGGATCAAGGAGAACTACATTCGGCTCGTCGTTACGCGCGGGGTGGGGGATCTGGGACTCGATCCTCGGAAGTGCGCGAAGCCCACCGTGTTCTGCATCTTCGATACAATCAAGCTCTGGCCGCAGGACCGGTACGAAAAGGGGCTGACCGCACTGACCGCCGCCACACCGATTCATCACCGCGAGGCGCTGTCCCCCCGTGTGAAATCCCTGAACTACCTCTCCCACATTCTCGCCAAGGTGGAAGGCATCGCCGGCGGCGTCGACGAGGTGATTATGCTCGACTCCGCGGGCTATGTAGCCGAGGCGAGTGGGATGAATCTGTTTGCTGTGTCCAACAGCACATTGCGCACGCCTCCGCCGTACACGGGCATCCTGCGCGGCGTCACGCGTGACACCGTGATCGAGCTGGGCCGCGAGGCGGGATATGGCATCGAAGAACTACCCATGAACCGCTACGATCTCTATACCGCCGATGAAGTGTTTCTCACCGGAACCGCCGCGGAAATCGTGGGAATCTCCAAACTCGACGGTCGCGCCATCGGGAAGGGCGTGGCTGGCCGTGTCACGCGAGACCTCGCCACCCGCTTCCGCGCCTACGTGACCCGCGACGACTGAACCAGCCTTAAACCATTGACTGGGAAGTAGCTAAGCCTCATATTGGGGCCCCTTTGCGCCCATTCCGGGCTCGAGGTGAGCCATGTCATGGCGAGTGATAGCGCACGGGGACCAAGTTTGGCATGTGGATGCGGTTGCCGAGCGTCGCGCGAATACGGCGGCTTGGCAGCTCGTCCTGTCGTTTCGCGCCGCGTCTGAGCCGCACGCGGGTCGGCGGTCGTTTTGGACGCCGTATCCGCTGGAGGCCACCTCGAAGTCGTCGCTGTTCATCCAGGCCGAGCGCATTTCCGACGCTGCGCTCTCGCAGCTACTCGCGGAGCGTCTGGCGTGAGCACCGCCGATCTCCAAGATCTGCGCCGGGTCGTTGGCGCGGTGACGCGGCTTCGGGGCGAGACGGTCAAACACGTGACGGTGCGGTCGGACGTCCGGCACGTGAAGGTGGAGTTCGACAGCGGTTTGATCCTGCTCATCTCGGCCCAGCACGACGCGCAAGGACGTCCGCGCCTCGAGGTTGACGTGGTCGAGGCGGTGCAGGACGTCAGCGTGAAGCAGCAGATCGAAGTGCGCTTCGACTGAGGTACGGGTGCCCGACGAGCGCCTGCGGTTTCAGGAGTTCGGGTTTCAGCGCCTGGCGAACGGCCGCTGTCGCGCAAAGGTCGTGTTGACATGGTCGGACGGCCGCCGGTTTGAGGGTTCATCGGACGGCGTATCGTCGCAGACCGGTGAGCTGCGCTGCTGTGCGGTTGCAGCCGTGAACGCGTTGGAGCAAGCGGTGCAGCCGCACGTCACGTTCGAGCTGCTGGGTGTGAAAGCGGTGCGGGCGTTCGATGCGACGGTGGTGATCGTTTCGTTGTCGGCGCGGGCGAAAGAAGCGACGCGGCTGGTGGGCTCCTGCTTGACGGAAGTCGATCCGCCCCGTGGCGCGGCGCTTGCAGTCCTGAATGCGACAAACCGTTTACTTGGGAATTACTTGGCGACTCGATGAGACGTGACATGATCAAAAGATCGACGGTGTCGTGGTTCTTGACACTGAGCGCAGCGGCGTTAGCCGCCTGCGGTGGTCCGCATATTCCCCGTACCGCCGTTGCACCATCCGCCGTGGCGGCGCCGGCAGCGGACGTCACCGCCCGCGATAGCTCGGCTGTGCAGCTCGGGACCGCACTGGCGAAGGTCGAGCAGGACTCCGCCGCCGATCAGTCGGCCCTGGACAGTTTGCACCAGCGCTCCCCTGACTCTCTGACCCCGCCTCGCACGAATGTGCCGCTCCGCGGCGAAGACGTGCGGCAAGAGGCCGAGGATCTGTTCGGCGCCGACGCCAATGCGACTTTTGACATCGACGTGTCGAGCTTCGCAGGCAACCGCCGCGTTCTCGAGTATCTCGAATTCTTCCAGCTCGATGCGCGCGATCGATTCGAGATCTGGCTCTCACGACTGGGCCGCTACGAAGGAATGATCCGAGAGAGGCTGCGCGCGCGGGGCCTCCCCGAGGACCTCGTCTACCTGACGCTTATCGAAAGTGGGTTGTCAAACACGGCCGTCAGTCGCGCGCGCGCGGTGGGCATGTGGCAGTTCATGTCGTCGACAGGCCGTGGTTACGGCCTGCAAATCGATCCCTGGGTCGATGAGCGACGCGATCCTTACAAAGCGACCGACGCCGCGGTGAACCATCTGCAGGATCTCGTGCAGCGTCTGGGGAGCGTCTATCTCGCAGCGGCGGCCTATAACGCGGGCGCCGGCCGCATCGAGCGGGAGATCCGCCGCCTCCCAGGCGGGGGGCGGGGCCAGACGTTCTTCCAAATCGCGGACCGCCGTAACCTGCGTCGGGAGACGCGGGATTACGTCCCAAAGCTCATCGCGGCGGCGCTCATCGCAAAGCAGCCCGCGCGTTACGGGTTCACCGAAATCCAACGCCTGCCGCCGCTCGTCTTCGATGAAGTCTCCGTGCCGGACGCGACCGGTCTCGACGTGCTGGCGCGCCTGGCGGATACGAGCGTCGCCGCGTTGCTCGAGCTCAATCCGCAGTTCGTTCGCGGCATCACCCCGCCGGGGCGCGGCGTCGTCGTGCGCGTGCCGCGGGGCAGTGGTGCCGCCGTCGCCGAGCGTTACGCCGATCTGCCGGTCAACGAGCGCATCACGTTCGTGGACCACTACGTGACGTATGGACAGACGCTCTCGAGCATCGCGCAGCGCTACAAGGTGACCGTGACGATGTTACAGGCCGCGAATCCCCGCCTGCGGACCCACGCCCTGCGTGTGGGGCAGCGTGTCATCGTGCCGATGAGCGGGCGCGTGGTCCCGCGCGGCGCCTGGAGCAATCCGCCCGAGCCGCGGGTCCCCCGGGCCTCGAGCCGTTACCGCACAGTTAGCAGCGCGGATGGCACTCGCCATCGCGTAGCCCCCGGCGAGACCGCTGGCGGCATCGCCCGTCAGCACGGGATCGGGCTGATGGCGCTGCTAGAAGCGAATGATTTGACGATGCGGAGTGTGATCCGGCCCGGTGATGTCCTGCTGATTCCGAGCCGGTAGCCCCCAGCCCCAGCCCCGGTCCCCCTCCCCGCCCAGGGCCGCCCGGCACCCGGGGTTAGTGGTGCCGGAATCCCTTCATGACTTCAGTTTCATACCCGTTCGCGGGGTTGCGACCGGCGCCCAACAGCTGCTCGACCTTCGCAGGGCCGCGGTTATAGGCGAGTAGCGCCAGCTGCATGTTGGCCGGATAACGGTCTAGCAGGTCCCGCAGGTACCGGAACCCGATCCGCAAGTTCGTATCACGGTCATACAGCTGCTGCGTCGTCAGCCCGGGCTCGTAGAGTCGAGCGGTGCTCGGCAGAACCTGCGTCAGACCGATCGCGCCGACGTGACTAATGGCCCGGGGATTGAACCCCGATTCGACCTTGACCAGACGGAACGCAAGACCGGGATCGATCCCTTCGCTGAGCGCGACGTCATAGACCGCCGTCGCCATATCGGCCGGCAGCCTATAGTGCGTCGAGTACTGCATGATCGCGTTGACGCGGTCGAGCTGGAGCCGGGCGACTTCGAGCTCGCCCTGCTTGGCATCGAGCTGCTGCCGGAGCGACCGCAGTTCGCCGAGGAGCTCCGAACCAGAAGCCGGGGCTCGTTCGGCATCAGTTGTCGTGCCGCCAGCCCACCCGCCCACGGTACTGACGAGTAGAGCAGCCAGCACGAGGATTCCGCCGCGCACTACCAAACGTTGAGTTTTCGCTTGCATACTCCTCCCTTTCCACGCCTTCCTGCGTATTAAGCATGCGACGCCTTCGTCAAGCAACCGTCAATCATCGTGCGGAGCCTTTTGCTTCTCCAGGAGCCGCACATCCCCGATGACCATGCTGCCATCCACGGCCTTGACCATGTCGTATACGGTCAGCAACGCCACCGCGACCGCAGTTAACGCTTCCATTTCTACGCCCGTTCGGCCAACCGTTCGCACCCTCGCCCGGACGAGCACGCCGGGCAGCGACTCAACCAGACTGGCCTCGACCTCCACGTGGTCGAGACCGAGTGGGTGGCAGAGCGGGATCAGCTCCGCCGTCCGTTTCGCCGCCAGCGTTCCGGCGACTTCGCTCACCGCCAGGACATCGCCCTTTGCGACGGCTTGTTCGGCTACCTGCCGAAAGGCGTCCGGCGACATCCGAATCGTCCCAGTCGCGACCGCCGTCCGATCCATCAGCGGTTTGTCGCCGACATCCACCATCCGGGCGCGCCCGGTGTAATCAACGTGTGACAGTTTCATGACCGCCGCATCGCCTGCAGATCCTCGGCCAATACGGCCGCGAGCAGCTGCGGGTTCACATTGCCCCGCGATCGCCTCGACCAGCTTCCCGGTGTCGGCGCCACGCTGAAATTCGCTCCGCAAACGACTCGCCAGCGAATCGAGCATGTCGGTGAAGCCGCCGCGTGCCTGAAACGGCACCTGACCAAGCGCGAACAGCCAGGGCGCTTCCAGGAATCGGGCTGCTTGATCTCCGCTTCCGCCCCATTCGCCGGAACGGACGCCAGTCGTCGCAAAGAGCTTGCCAATGCACCCTTCCGCTGCCGTAACTCGTTGTGCCAGTTCTGCTTTGCTCGTAATTCCGAGGGCTTGCTGTCCGAAAGCTGTCACGTCACTGTCAGCGATTCGCGCCACACGAACAGGCACAACACGGGACAAAATCGTCGGAAGCAGGGCGTTGGGATCCGACGCCGTAATGATGATCGTCGAGTCGGCCGGCGGTTCCTCGAGCGCCTTCAGCAGCGCGTTTGCTGCGACTTCGGTTCCCAGCTGCGGTATGAGCCGCTCCGCATCGCCGACGATGAAGACTTTACGCTGTCCCATCGCCGGCGTCAGCGCCAGACGCCTCAACAAGAGACGGACGGCTGCGACCGGATGACTCGCGAGTCCGGCCGGCGGTCCATACAGCGGCTGCTCGCGCCGGGCTGCCATCTCCTCGGCCAGCGCGTCGGCGACGAGCTCGATCTGCTTATCGGCGTCGATCCCCCCGCCGCCCCCGCGTTTGCCAAGCTCCACCGGTACAAACCAGTGCACGTCCGGGTGCTGCAGCGAGAGCACGAGCCGACAGGACCGGCATTCACCACACGGCTCCTCAAGAGGGCCCGGTGCCTCGCAATGGATCAGTTGCGCGAGCCATAGCGCCAGACGCTGCTTGCCGACGCCACGCGGGCCGGCAAGCAGTAGCGCTTGCGGCAGTTTTCCTGATGCGTGGGCGCCCGCCAGTCTGGTCTTAACCCTTTCGTGCCCGATCAGGGGCGGTAAAGGCATGGCGGAATCTAGCTGGGGGGTCAGTGCGCTGCGCCACTTCGCTTCGTAAGTCTTTGTAGGACAAGCTAGTACAGTTGTTCTTTCGGCCTTGCGCGCACTTAACACCTTTACAGTACGATTGTTAAGCGATTAAGTGAGCGCACACTCGCGAGATAATCGCGATATTATCGATTTTTTTCGGTGCCTATTCGGGGGCACGACGGCCGCTCTGCACCACCTCCCGCACTTTCCGGAGCAAGGCAGCCGGACGAAACGGCTTTTCAAGATAGGCGAGGCCCGGCTCGAGCATCCCGTGCCGGACCACGGCGTCATCGGTATACCCTGACATGAAGAGTACGCGGATGGTGGGCCAGCGAGCCTTCAATTGATTGGCCAGTTCTCGGCCGCTCATCCCTGGCATAATGACATCGGTCAACAACAGGTCTACGGGGAGATGGCCGCGCCCTCCGTCCACCAATGCCAGCGCCGCCGGTCCATCCGCGGCTTCCAGGACTGTGTAGCCGTTCCGCTCCAGCAGTTGCCGAGTCACGGCTCGCACCGGTGCTTCATCCTCGACCAGGAGGATCGTCTCGCTGCCGTGCAGGACCTCAGGGCCGAGCTCCCCAGGGTGCTCAATGGGGTCCGCCGGGTCGTCCACGCGCGGCAGGTACACGCGCATCGTCGTGCCCCGGCCGGGTTCCGAGTACGGCCAGATATGCCCACCCGTCTGCTGCACGATGCCGTAGACCGTGGCCAACCCCAGTCCGGTTCCTTTGCCGCGCGTCTTCGTGGTGAAAAACGGCTCGAAGATGCGGGCTTTGGTGTCCTCGTCCATGCCCACGCCGGTATCGGTGACTGTGAGCATGACGTACCGGCCCGGTTTGACCGAGGGATGTTCGGCGGCGTACGACTCGTCGAGCTCGACGTTGCGGGTTTCGATCGTGAGTCGGCCGCCCTTGGGCATCGCGTCGCGGGCATTCACGGCGAGGTTGACGATCACCTGCTCGAGCTTGCCGGGATCCGCCCGCACGTTTCCCAGCCGCGGGTGCAGGACAGTCGCGAACAGGATGTCTTCGCCGATGAGCCGCCGCAGCATCTTTTCGAGATCGGGAATCAGGGCGTTGAAATTGATGACTTTGGGCTGGAGCACCTGACGCCGGCTGAACGCGAGCAATTGCTGAGTCAGGCTGGCGGCGCGTTGGGTTGCCTGATGAATTTCCTCGACGTCGCGCCGGCGCGGGTCGTCCTCGGCGAGGTCGGACATCAACAGATCCGAATAGCCGCCGATGGCGGTGAGGATGTTGTTGAAGTCGTGCGCCACGCCGCCCGCCAGGCGGCCGATCGCCTCCATCTTCTGCGACAGGACGATTTGCTCCTCGAGCAGCCGGCGATCGGTCACGTCGCGATAGTTGTTGACGATCGCGGCGACGCTGGGATCGTCGAGCAGGTTGGTCCACACGCCTTCCAGGTGACGCCAAGTCCCGTTCTTGTGGCGCACGCGCGCGGCCACGTGCAGGCGAGAGCGGGGGCGCGCGGTCACCTCTTCGAGCCGCAGCAAGACAGCGGCTCGGTCATCGGAGTGGATGAATTCCATGGCGTTGTGCCCCACGAATTCCGCAAGATCGTAGCCGAGGAGCCGGGACGTCGCGGGACTGCCGTACACGATGGTGCCGTCCGCCGCGAGTAACGCGACCCCGTCCCAGCTCTCTTCCACGAGCGCTCGAAAGCGTCGCTCGCTGACGCGCAGCGCGGCTTCGGCGGCCTGCTTGTCGGACCGACTCTTCGCGAGCGCGAGCGCGGCCCGGACGGCCGGTCCGAGCCGAAGCAGGTTGGTCTTGAGGACGTAGTCGGCAGCACCCGCCTTGATGCATTCCGCTGCGGTTTCTTCATCCAGGCTGCCGGTGACGATGATCAAAGGAAGGGCCGGTGCCGCCCTGCGCACGATCTCGAGCGCCGCCATCCCGCCGAATCCGGGGACGGTATAATCGGCCAGCACGATGTCGGGAGCGAAGTCCGTCAGAGCACGGCGGAAGGCCTCGGCCGTGTCGACGCGCCGTGTCTCGCAGTCGAGCTCGGCGCGGTGGAGCTCCCGAACGGACAACTCCGCGTCCTCCGCTCGGTCTTCGACCACGAGCACGCGGAGGGACGGGGGGCTCATGGCCTACTGCGGCGGATGATTGAGCAGCAGCCAGTACAGGCCGACATCCGAGACGGCCCGGGCGAATGCCTCGAAGTCCACAGGTTTCACGATATAGCTGTTCGCGCCCAACGTATAGGCCCGTTCGATGTCTGGCTCCTCGCGGGAAGAGGTCAGGACCACCACGGGAATGGATTTCGTGCGCGCGTCATCCTTGATTCGCCGCAGCACTTCCAGACCGTCCACCTTGGGCAACTTCAGGTCGAGGAGGACGACTTTCGGAACGGGAGTGGCGCCGTTGAAGAAGAAGTCGAGCGCTTCGGCGCCGTCGCGGCAGACGAAGACCTGATTCGCCAGATTGCGCTGTTTGAGCGCCCGCAGCGTGAGCTCCGCGTCATTGGCGTTGTCTTCGACGAGCAGGATATCGACGGCGGCTGCCATCAGTGCTCCTCGGTGGGAAGGGTGAAATAGAAGGTGGCGCCGTGATCCACTTTGCCCTCCGCCCAGACGCGGCCGCCGTGGCGCTGCACGATGCGCTTGACGATGGCGAGCCCGACCCCGGTACCGTCGAACTGCTCGGTGCTGTGGAGCCGTTGGAATACGCCGAACAGTTTGTCGGCATAACGCGCGTCGAATCCGGCGCCGTTGTCCTTCACAAAGTACACCGTCTGCCCGCCGTCCCGCTGGGAACCCACCTCCACGCGGGCTTCAGCCCGATCGCGCGTGAACTTCGCGGCGTTTTGCAGCAGGTTGCTCATGACCTGGCCTAACAACGCGCGATCGCCATGCGCGGGTGGCAGCGGATCGATCTGAATTGCGAGCGAGCCCTTCCGTTCGACGTCGGTCCGACGGACTTCGTCCGCGACGGTATGCGCCAGCTCCTCCATGTTCACCGGACCGGCGGCGAGTTCTTTCCGCCCGAGCCGGGAGAACGCGAGCAGATCGTCGATGAGCTGGCCCATGCGGCGGGTGTTCTGGTCGACGACGCCCAGCAGTCGCTGCGCTTCGGGATCGAGCTTGGCGTGGTGATCCTCGAGCAGAATGCGGGCGAAGCCGTGGATGGCGCGCAACGGCGCGCGCAAATCGTGCGAGACGGAATAGGAGAACGCTTCCAGCTCCGCGTTCGAGGTCTGCAGCGCCTCCTGGGTGCGTTTGCGTTCGGTGATGTCGCGAATCACTCCCGTGAACGACATTCCCCCCTCCAGCGGCGCGGCGCCCAACGACAATTCCAGCGGAAATTCGGTGCCGTCCTTGCGTCGCCCGGCGAGCTCGACGGTGCGCCCCACCACCCGCGCTTCGCGAGTCTCGACATAGCGGCGGATCCCGAGCCTGTGGGCGTCCTGAAAGCGCTCCGGCATCAGCATGGTCAAGGGCTTTCCCAAAACTTCTTCGGTGCGGTAGCCGAACAGTCGCTCCGCCCCCGGATTCCAGAACCGGATGAGACCATCGGTATCCGCGGCGATAATCGCGTCGTGCGCCGTCTCGGTGACGCCGCGCAGCATGGCTTCGCTGTGTTGCAGCGAACGCGCGACTTGCGCCGCCATCGTATTGAACGAACGTGCGAGCCGACCCAATTCGTCCTGGCGACCCACCTGCACTCGGCGCTCCAGGTTGCCGGCGGCGATCGCCTCGGCGGCAGTGGTGATCTCACGGAGCGGTGACGTCATGCGCCGGCTGCCCCACCAGGCGATCACTGCGCCGACGATGACGATCAGCAGGGCGAGCGGCGCCATCCCCGTCAGGTACGCGCGCGCGGGTGCAGACACCACTCCGCTGGGCAGCTCGGCGACGACCATCCAGGGCGTGCCGGGGACCGGCGCCGCGCTCGCGCGCATCGTCTCGCCGCGTTCGTAGCGGACCGGCGTCCGGCTGTTGAGCACGGTCGCCGGCGGCGCGGGATCACCCGTCGCGTTGCCAAGGAGCAACCGCACGTCACCACCCGCCAGGCCGGTGAGCGTCGTGCGAGTGCGTTCGCTGAGATTCATGCGCGCGACCTGCTGTACGATCCCGCCGCCGCGTTCCGCGTCCTTCCCCTCGCCCCCGCCCACGGCAGCGGCGATCGCGATAAAGAGCGTCGTATCCCGGCGCATCAAGGGGCCGTACCGGGCTGAGTCCGTTCCGGGGGAGACGTACACGCTGTCCGCGGCCGAGAATCGTCCCGTCCGCAGCAGGAGCTTGCCACTGAAGTCGCGGAGCTCCAGGCCGGCATTGGTCGCGGTGTCCGACGTGACGCGCCGCATCGCCACGAGCGCCGCCTCACGGCCACTACTTCCGCCCGACCGCAGGAACGCGGCGATGGCCGGATCCTTGGCCAACGCGGTGATGCGAACGCGTCCTTGTCCGGCTTGAAAGAGATCGGCGAGAACCTTGGTCGCGAGCGGGAGTCGCTTGTCGGCGAGGGCGAGGGAAGCTTGCCGGACCTCACCGTAGCCGATCGTAAGCTGCGTGATCGCGACCGCCACCAACAGAATCGTCACGAACAGCGGCAACTTGCGTTCGAGGGACCAGCTCATCACGCCTCCAGGACCTCGCGTATCTTACGCGTGATCGCTTCGGTGGTGAACGGTTTGGCGAGATAAGCGACCCCTGGTTCCAGCATCCCGTGATGGACGATCGCGCCCTCGGGGTAGCCGGACATGAACAGCACGCGCAATCCGGGGCGCGCGGCCCGCAAGGTCTCGGCCAGCTTCGGGCCGTTCGTGTCGGGCATGACGAGATCGGTCACCAGTACATCGATTGGACCCTTATGGCGGCGCGCGATGTCCAGTGCGGAGCGACCGCGGTCGGCCTCAAGGACTTCGTACCCTTGGGCCGCGAGCGCGCGATGTGTCAAGCGACGCAGTTGCTCGTCATCCTCCACCACCAGCACAGTCCCGCTGCCGTGACGCCCGGCCTCCACGGGGGCCGCTTTCCCGATATCCTCCGGCAAGGCGTCCACGGCCGGCAAGTAGATCTTGAACGTCGTCCCCTTGTTCGGCTCGCTGTACAACCAGATGTTGCCGCTGCTTTGCTTGACGATGCCGTACACCGTCGATAGCCCCAAGCCGGTGCCGCGCCCGGCGGGTTTAGTCGTGAAAAACGGCTCGAAGATTCGCGCCTTCGTCGCTTCCGTCATGCCGCATCCGGTATCGGTGACCGCGAGCATCACGTAATCGCCGGGAATCACCGCAACGTGCTTCGCCGCGTAGTCCTCGTCGAGCGTGGCGTTGGCGGTTTCGATGGTCAGGGTTCCGCCGTCGGGCATGGCATCGCGCGCGTTGATCGCCAGGTTCATGATAACCTGCTCGAGCTGATTCGGATCGACGCGGGCCGCGTCGAGATCCTCCGCGAACTCGGTCTTGAGCTCGATGTTTTCGGACATCAGTGACCGCAGCATCTTGTCGAGGTTCAGCACCACGCCGTTCACGTCGACGATGCGCGGCTCGAGCACCTGCTTGCGCGAAAACGACAGCAGCTGCCGCGTCAGGGCGGCGGCCCGCCGCGCCGCCTTGCGAATCTCCTCGATGTCCTCGCGCTGTTGGGAGTTTTGGCCGACTTCGGCGGCGAGCAGATCGGCGTAGCCGACGATCGCTGTCAGGATGTTGTTGAAATCGTGCGCCACGCCGCCCGCGAGCTGGCCGACGGCTTCCATCTTTTGCGACTGCAACAGCTGTTCCTCGAGCCGCTTGCGCTCCGTGATCTCCGTCGCCACGCCAAGCATGGTAAGTGCGTCTTCCCCGGGCAGCCGGAGCGGCAGTTTGGTCGTTTGAAACCAGCGGGTCTGCGCTGTATGAGGATTGGTGACGGGCTCTTCGGAAATGAGCTTCGGGTGGCCGGATGCCATCACCTCGCGGTCGTCGCGCAAAAAATGCGCGACCTCCTCCGCATTAGGATTGAAATCCGCGTCGGTTTTTCCAACGAGTCCGTCGACGGTGGTGCCGTAAATCTCCGCGGTGGCCTGGTTCACGAGCACGAAGCGCCCTTCCCAATCCTTGACGAAGATCAGGCTCGGATTCGCATCGATGATCTCTCGCAACAGGCGTTCGTGGCGGCGCAGCGCCTGCCGTTCGCGCGCACGCTCGAGCGCTTCGAGGATCGCAGGGCCGAGACGCACCAGGCGATCCTTGAGGATGTAGTCCGACGCACCTGCCTTGAGATACGACACCGCCGTTTCTTCATTCAACGTTCCCGTAACCAGAATGAAGGGGACGTCGGGAAGGATCGCGCGCGTTTTCGCCAGCGCCATTCGCCCATCGAACGCGGGAAGGTTGTGATCGCTCAGGATCACGTCCGGGGCGAATTCCTGCAGTGCGGCAAGGAACGACGATTCGCTTGTGACGCGCAGGATTTGCGGGTGTGGAGTGAGTCGCACAAGCTCATAAGCGATGAGCTGCTCATCGTTGGCATCGTCCTCCAGCAGCAGCACCCGCATCGCTTGCATGAACACAGTTTTGATGATACGGGAAAACGTGTCTGTCGGCGGTAAGGAAACCCCGTGGTAGGGTTTTGCCTACGTCCGTTCTACGACGTCGAGCGCAATGCCGCCGGACTCACCAGCCCATGTTGCGTCGCATAGAAGGTGAGTTCGGCGTTGGATTTCATCCGCAGTTTGTGAAGCAACCGCGCGCGGTACGTCGTCACCGTCTTCGGCGACAGACCAAGCTGGCGACTGATCGCCGTGATGGGACGACCAGCGGCGAGGAGCCGCAAGACCTCCAGCTCGCGGTCGGACAACTGCTCGTGTGGCGCCGGCGGTGGCCCGCCGAGTCCGTCCGCGACCGCCTGCGCCATCGCCGGGCTGAGGTACTTATGCCCAGCCATGACCCGCTCCAGCGCGCGCAGGAGCTCCTCGGGTGCCGATTCCTTGGTGA
>QHTY01000263.1 GCA_003220985.1 Gemmatimonadota bacterium | reverse complement strand
GTCAATGGCGACTGCGTCACGGGGGGCGGCAACTCGAGCATCGCCGCGGTGGCCGGCTATCCCACCATCACGGTGCCCGTCGGCTATTCCTTCGGGGTACCGGTCGGAATGTCGTTCATCGGGAAGCCCTGGACCGAGGCGACGCTGATCAAGCTGGCATACGCCTACGAGCAGGCGGCCCGGCCGCGGCGGGCGCCGCGCTTTCTCCCGACCGCCGATCTGTCGCATCGCTGATCAGCGTAGCGGAGCCCCGGCCGCGATCCAGCGGCCGAGGAGGGCGCGCTCGTCTTCGGTGATGCCGGTCTTGTTCGCGAGCGGCATCGTCTTGGTTTCGACGGCCCGAACGCGGATCCGTTCAGCGTAGCGTCCGACGGCCTCGGGCGTGTCGAACGTGACACCACCCGGCGCCGGTCCGAACGTGCGGTCGGTCTGATACTGCGAATGACACGGTTGGCAGCGCTGCGTGATGACTGATCGTACGGCGGCGAACGTCGGGACCGAGTCGTTCGTGGCGCGGGGTGCGCGAGCCGCGGCCCCCTTGGGCGTCGACAAGAACATGGCAGCGGCGAGCGCGAGCGCCGCGGGGAAAAGGGCCCAGCGCGCCGCCGGTCCCCGGCCAATCATGGCGTGCCGCACTGCACCTCCCGCGACGCAGAGCAGGAGCAGCACGAGCCAATTGACCGGGCTCGCGTATGTCGCCGGAAAATGATTCGAGAGCATGATGAAGAGCAGCGGAAACGTCATGTAGCTGTTGTGCACCGATCGCTGCTTCGCCCGCTCGCCGAGCGTGAAGTCCGCCGGCCGGCCGGCCCGGGTGGCGGCGAGCATCTGCTGCTGGGCCGGCAGGATCCGCTCCCACACGTTCGCTACCATGATCGTGCCAAGCAGAGACCCGACGTGCATGAATGCCGCTCGGCCGGAGAGTAGGCGACAGAGGAGGACGGTGACGGCGGCGAGCAGCGCGAGGGAGATGGCGGCGGCGATGCCGGGTCGCTTGGCCAGCGGTGAGCGCCACAGCCCATCGTAAATCTTCCAGCCAGATAACAGGAGACCGATCCCCAACGCGATCGCGGTACCCCGGCCAATGCGCGAGACGCTCGGATCGAGGAGATACGCGCCGCTCAGGTAGTAGACGAGCACGAGCAGGGCGATCCCAGTGATCCACGTCAGCATGGCTTCCCACTTGAACCAATGGAGCACCGGCGGCACGTCTCCAGGCCCCGGACGGCGTTTCTCGACCTGATAGAAGCCCCCGCTGTGCACCATCCACAGGTCCCCTTCGACCCCCGGCTTCTCGTTTTGGGGTCTGGTCAAGGCGCGGTCCAGCCAGATGAAGTAGAAGGAGCTACCGATCCAGGCGATGCCCGCGATGAAGTGTGTCCAGCGCAGCAGGAGATTCGCCCAGTCGCCGAGCCAACTCGCCATGGGGGCAGTAATTTCACCGTGAAACCGTGCCCGGCCAGCCCCCGTCGGTTAGACGTTTGCCGAGCGCACCCTTCAGGATGTGAAAAACACGACGCGCATTCCCTCTCGGGAGTCAGTCTCATGAAGCCTGCCTTCGTCCTAGCCGCCGTCGCCGCGTGCGTTCCCCTCGCTGCATGCAACAAGGCGGATGCCAATGACGGCTCGAGCCGGCCCTACAAGGTCGGCGTGGTGGATCGTGGCGAGATCCGCGTCATTGTCGAAGAAACCGGCGTCGTGGCGCCCGAACGCAGCATCGTCGTCAAATCCCCGATCTCTGGTGTCGTCCAGCAGCTCTATGCGCGCGAAGGTGATCGCGTACAGGCGGGCCAGGCGCTCGCGCGCATCATGCCCGACCTCGCCCAGGCGAACAGTCTGGCACAGCTGCGCAGCGAAATCGCCAGAGCGCGGATCGCGCGGGATAACGCCAAACGAGACTTCGATCGCGGCCAGGCGTTGGTGGCAATCGGCGGCATTACCCAGGCTGATCTCGATCTGCGGCGGGTGACGTACGAGCAGGCGGAGAACCAGTGGCGGACCGCCGAAGATCAGCTGCAGCTCGTGCAGCGCTCGGGGGTGACGGCGGGCGACTCGACCGGCAACACGGCGCAATGGGCCCGTATCACCGCCCCGGCCGCCGGGGTGATCATCGGGCGCGGCGTGGAAGAGGGAGAGACCGTCGTCGGCGGCACCAGCGCGTTCGGCGGCGGCACCGAGCTGTTCACGATGGCCGATCTCTCGACCTTGCTCGTGAAGGCGGCGATCAACGAGGTCGATATCGGCAAGGTGAAGAAGGGCGACCGCGTCGCGCTCACCGTCGACGCGTTCCCCGGCGACACAGCGCAGGGCGTGGTGCGGCTGGTACCGCCGGCTGCGCGGCTGCAGGATCGCGTCCGCGTGTTCGACGTCGAGATCGTGGTCACTGGCGGCGCGAACGTGCTCAGGCCGGGGATGACCGCGAACGTGCGGATTTCGGGACCCGTGCGCAGCGGGACGGTGCGCGTCCCGGTCGAGGCCGTCCTATTAAAGGAAGGGAAGCCGGTGGTCTATAAGCTGGGCGGGAGCGGACCGCAGCCGGTGCCAGTGACCCTGGGTCTCTCCGATCTCTTTTACGTCGAAATCGTCACCGGCCTCGCGGCTGGCGATTCGATCGCCCTGGAGGACCCTGTCGCTGCGGTCGAGCGGTCACGGAATCCGGCGCGCCGCCGTTAGCCACAGATCACTCAGATCATGCTGATCGTCGCAGAGGGTTTGGAGAAGACCTACCGGCTCGGGCAGGTAGATGTGCAGGCGTTGCGCGGGGTCGACGCGCAGATCGTGGCGGGGGAATACGTCGCGATTACCGGCCCGTCGGGATCCGGGAAAAGCACGCTGATGCACATCCTCGGCTGCCTCGACTCTCCCACGGCCGGCAGCTATCGCCTCGACGGCGAGGACGTCGGCACCCTCTCCGGCAAACGGTTGGCCCACGTGCGCAATCGTAAGGTCGGCTTCGTGTTTCAGACGTTCAACCTGATGCCGCGCCTGACCGTCGAAGAGAATGTCGCCCTGCCGCTGAAGTATCGCGGCGGTGTGCCGCGCGTGGAGCGGCGGGCGCGCGCGCTCAAGCTGCTGGAGCGACTCGGGCTCGCGGACCGCATCGGCCATCGTCCCGATGAGCTGTCGGGCGGCGAGCGGCAGCGCGTCGCCATCGCTCGCGCGCTGGTCGGCGAGCCGGCGATTCTGATGGCGGACGAGCCCACCGGCAATCTCGACTCCAAGGCCGGCAGTGAAGTGCTGAAGACGTTTGCGGAGCTGCATGCGGCCGGCCACACGATCGTGCTGGTGACCCACGATCCCGGCGTTGCCGGACGGGCCCAGCGCATGATCCAGATGAGCGACGGCCTGGTCGTGTGAATCTCCTCGAGTCGCTGCTCACGGGGCTCGACGAAGCGCGCCGCCACTGGGGCCAGACGCTGCTCTCCCTGCTTGGCCTCATCCTGGGCACCGGCAGCATCGTGACGGTACTGGCGCTGTTCGGCGGCCAGACGGCGTTGACCGAGCAGTTTCTCAGTGAGGTCGGCGGCCGCGGCACAATCATCGTATCCGATCGCGAAGGCTCCGCGCATCCCGGCGCCCGCGAGCTCGCCTCGAAGCATCTCACGTTCCACGACGCCCAATACCTGCGCGACCATGCGACCGCGCTCGCGGCGGTGAGCTCGGGCTGGGCGAAGCAGCTCTCGTATCGGGCAGGCAGCACCAGCTTCGATGGTCAGGTGATCGGCACCGTGCCCGATTACATGGTCATCAACGACATCAAGCCCCTCGTCGGGCGCTACCTCAGTGATCTCGACGTGCAGCGCCAGGCCCGCGTCGCGGTGTTGGGCTGGAAGTACGCCGATTCGTTGTTCGGCCGCGCCAGCGCCGCGCTCGGTCAAATCGTCAGCATCGGCGAGAAGAGCTATCGCGTGGTGGGCGTGTTGGAGCGCGAGGAGTTCTACTTCGCGGCGTGGGAGAACA
>QHTY01000262.1 GCA_003220985.1 Gemmatimonadota bacterium | reverse complement strand
CGCGGTTGTAATTGGCGTGCCCGGCGACGATATGGAAGTCGGTGCCGCACAGGCCGACGGCCGTGACGCGCACGAGGATCTCGCGGGGCGCCGGACTCTCACAGGCGACCTCACGCACGTCGATCCGGTCCACGCCGACGAGTACTGCGGCGCGCATCCGCACCGCCTGCTCGATCACTGGGCTCCCTGACTCGTCGTCTCGAGCACCAGGACCGACGCGATGCTGCTGGGCGGCACTTTGGGTAGCTGCACGACGAACCCTGAGTCGGCTTGCTCCACCGCGATCGGCTTGCCGTCGGTGAGAAGGTAAGCGCGCAGCGGCCGGTCTTTTACACCGGTCAGCGCGAGGCGCCCATCCTTCGGCCAGTCGAACACGATGGCGTACGCCTTGCCCCGCTTGGCGGTGTAACGACCCCAGTCCGGCATTCCGTACGGACTCACCGTTGTGCCGTAGATCGCCTCCCCGTTCACACGCATCCAATCGCCCATTTCGTGCAGGCGCCACACGATCGGCTGGGGAATCACGCCCTCGGCCGTCGGCCCGACGTTCAGCAGGAAGTTGCCGCCCTTCGAGGCGACGTCGATCAGCGTGCGGAGCAGGGTGCGCGTGTCCTTCCAGTCGTCGTCGTACGACTTGTAGCCCCAGGTGTCGTTCATCGTCATGCACGTTTCCCAGTCGACACCCGGCAGCCCCTCGGGAGGCACGCGCTGCTCCGGCGTGCCGAAGTCGCCCAGCCCGATCTGGCCCTGCTGATTGAGCCCGGAGAGCCCCTGCCGCGTGTGCCCCACGCGGTTGTTCACGATGAGACTGGGCCGGATGCGGCGGACGAAGTTGTACAGATCGCGGCCCCGATCGTCATTCCAGTCGGCGACCCATTCCCCGTCGAACCAGAGGACGTCGATATACGGATACTGGGTGAGCAGTTCCTTCAGCTGCGGCTTCATGTACGTCTCGACGTAGCGCCCGAAATTCGGATTGCTCCACGTGCGCGAATTGTATTCGGGAAAGTTCGGACCCTGCGCGTCGGGGTGGTGCCAGTCCATGATCGAGTAATAAACCCCGAACCTGAGGCCGGCCCGGTGGGCCGCCTCCGAGAGCGCCCTGATGGCATCGCGCTGGTACGGGGTCGCGTCGACGATGTCGTAGCTCGAGACTTTCGAGTCAAAGATGGCGAAGCCGTCGTGATGCTTCGAGGTGATGATGATGTATTTCATCCCGGCGTCCTTGGCGATGCGCACCCACTCGTCGGCGTCGAACTGGACCGGGTTGAAGCGGTGCACGTACTGCTCGTAGTCGGAGATCGGGATGTGCGCCCGGCTCATGATCCACTCGCCTATCCCGGCGATGCGCTCGCCGTTGTAGGTGCCGGCGGGGACGGCGTACGCTCCCCAGTGGATGAACATCCCGAACTGCGCATCGCGCCACCACGCCATGCGCGCGTCGCGCTGGGCGGCGGATTCCTGAGTGAAATCCTGGGTCACGAGTTTTGTCACGCCACCGATGGAAAGCATCAAGGTCAGCGCGACTGCTGGGCGCATCGACATGGCGGTTCTCCTCTACGCGTCCCCCCTCTCCCGAAGAGCCTGCCCTGAGCGAAGCGAAGGGGAGAGGGGGTCAGGGGGTGAGGACGGATAGGCGTAGGTCACGAGACTTTCTGGCCGCATCGTGATGCTGTAGCCGGGGGCCGTGGGCGGCATGTAGCGGCCGTTC
>QHTY01000284.1:5945-6293 GCA_003220985.1 Gemmatimonadota bacterium | reverse complement strand
GTGGCCGCTTCGATACTCGCATTCACCCGCTGAGGTCGTGGACTTGAAGGACTTGGTGAGCTTGGCCGACATGGTGCGGGCTGTGGCGGAGGATTGGTGAGAGCGCTTCTCTCAGTCTCGGACAAACGCGGAATTGTCGATTTCGCGCGACAACTCGTCGAGCTCCGCTGGGAGATCGTCTCCACGGGCGGCACGGCCGAGGCATTGCGGCGCGACGGGATCGCGGTGATCCCGATCGATCAAATCACCGGTTTCCCCGAGATGATGGACGGACGGGTAAAGACGTTGCACCCGAAAGTACATGGAGGACTGTTAGCACGAAGAGATAACTCCGGCGACCTTGCGGCG
>QHTY01000284.1:0-5826 GCA_003220985.1 Gemmatimonadota bacterium | reverse complement strand
GACATCGGCGGTCCGTCGATGCTCCGCTCGGCGGCGAAGAACCACCAATCGGTGATCGTGATCGTCGATCCGGACGACTACCCCTCCATTATCACGCGCCTCAAGGATGGTGGCGTCGCGGCGAATGAGCGCCAGGCGCTCGCCGCCAAAGTGTTCGCGCATACCGCCGCGTACGACGCCGCGATCCTGGCCTACCTCTCGCGCTCGCAGGAATCGCTCCCGCCCACGCTCAGCCTGGTGCTCGCGCGGCAACAGCCGCTCCGCTACGGCGAGAACCCGCACCAGCGCGCCGCACTGTACGTGACCAACGAGCCCGGCGTCCGCGACATGCAGCAGCTCCACGGCAAGGAGCTGTCGTTCAACAATCTCCTCGACGTGGATGCGGCGGCGATGGCCGTTGCGCCCTGGCAGCGCAAGGACGCGCGCGCGGCGTGCGTCATCATCAAGCACACGACGCCGTGCGGCATCGCGCTGGGCCGGAACGCCGCCGATGCCTACACGCGCGCGCTCGCGACCGACCGCACGTCGGCGTTCGGCTCCGTGATTGCCTTCAACACCGTGGTCGACCGCGCCGCCGCCGAGGCGATGCGCGAGCTGTTCGTCGAGGTCGTGGTGGCGTCGCGATTCGACGCCGACGCCCTCGCCGTATTCAAGGAAAAGAAGAACCTGCGCGTCGTGGAGCTACCCCGAACCGACGACCAGCCGGCGCTCGACTACAAACGGGTGTGGGGCGGATTCCTGGTGCAGGACCGTTTCCGCTATCGCGACGTCGCGGACGAGTCCAAGTGGCAGGTGGCCTCGACCCGCCGCCCCACCGATGCGCAATGGAACGACCTGCGCTTCGCCTGGGCGGCCGTCGGCTCGATCAAATCCAACGCCATCATCCTCGTGAAGGACGAAGCCGCCGTCGGGATCGGCGCCGGACAGATGAGCCGGGTGGACTCGTCGTTCCTGGCCGTCCACAAGGCCCGGCAGCAGGGTCACGATCCCAGCGGCGCCGTGCTGGCCAGCGACGCCTTTTTTCCGTTCCGCGACGGGGTGGACGAGGCGGCCGCCGCCGGTATAGCCGCCATAATCCAGCCAGGCGGGTCGGTGCGGGACGCGGAGGTCATCGCGGCGGCGGATGAGCACGATCTGGCCATGATCCTGACCGGTATGCGGCAGTTCCGACACTAGATTACACGGGCCTATGACCACGACCTATCCGCCTCGCGCGACTCCGACAGGCCGCACGCCTGTACACGCAGTTAGCACGCCTTTAGACGCCGTTAAGCCTCCGTATCTGATGGCAGGCTGCGTCTCGCTCGGTGCGCTGATCTTGTACATCCTCACGCTCGCCCCGACGACGCAGTTCTGGGACACGTCGGAATACATCACGGCGGCCTACACGCTCGGCATTCCGCATCCGCCCGGGAATCCGCTGTTCGTGCTGATCGCCCACGTGTTCGGATTGCTCCCCGTCGCAGCCGGATACGCGGCGCGCATCAATCTTTTCGCGGCCGTCACGAGCGCCGTCTCCGCGGGCTGCTGGTTCCTCGTCGCCGAGCGCTGGCTGCGGTCGTTCGTGCCGGCCCTGTGGCCGCGGCGGCTCACCGCGCTCGCCGGTGCGCTCGTCTCCGCCACCCTGTTCACCGTGTGGAATCAGTCGGTCGTCAACGAGAAGGTCTACACGCTGAGCCTGCTCTCCATCGCGCTGATCCTGTGGCTCATCGTGCGCTGGGATGATCAACCGGCGGGCGAAGCCCACGATCACCATCTCCTGCTGATCATCTACCTGCTCGCCCTCACCGCCACCAATCACATGATGGGGGTGCTGGTCGGGCCCGTCGTCCTGGTCCTGCTCTTCCCGCCGCTCAAGAAGAACCGGCCGGCTTCGGACCAGGAGCAGAAGATCGAGTGGTCGCAGTTCCTCGTGTTTGCCGGTGTCTGGGCGCTGCTGCTCTCGCTGGGTCTCGAGAGCTGGCAGCCCATCGCCGCGGCCGGCGTGCTGTTCGCCGCGGCGCTCGTGTACGCGTTCTCAGCGGGCAACGTCAGCTTCGCCGTCGCCGCGCTGCTGGTCGCAATCGTCGGCGTGTCGGTGTACACGTTCCTGCCGATTCGTGCCGCGTTCCATCCGCCGATCAACGAAGGCGAGCCGACCAACTGGCAGGCGCTGTGGGCGGTGCTCACACGCCAGCAATACGGCAAGCCGTCCATCTTCGACAATCCGACCCAGGCGCCGGGCTTCGGGAACACGGGACATACCGCCGCGCTGTACTGGGCACAGCTCGTCAATTACGCGCAGTACTTCAGCTGGCAATTCGCGCACGACTGGCCGGGCCGGGTCGAGCGCGTGCTGGCGGTCGTGTTCGCGTTCCTCGGCATCTCGGGAGCGATCCGGCACTGGCGCGCGGACCGGCGCACCGCCATCGCCATGACGCTCCTCATGTTCACGTTCACCGTCGCGCTGATCTTCTATCTCAACTTCAAGTACGGCTACTCGCTGCATCCCGAGGAGCCGCTCGCGTCGCACGAGGTGCGCCAGCGGGACTACTTCTTCCTCGTGTCGTTCGCGCTGTGGGGCATCTGGGTCGCGATGGGACTCGCGGCCGGCATCGAATGGGTGGGGGAATGGTTCCGCGACCGGCAGCCGGACGAGGCGCGCCGCTGGATCTACGGCACGCCGGTCCTCGCCCTGGCGCTGATCCCGCTCATCGGCAACCGCCACGCCGCGTCCCGGAAGAACGAGCGGCTGGCCCGCGACTTTGCGTACGACCTGCTGCAGTCGGTCGAGCCCTACGGGGTGCTCGTCACGGCGGGCGACAACGACACCTTCCCGCTGTGGTACGCGCAGGAAGTCGAAGGCATCCGCCAGGACGTGACGATCGTCAACCTGTCGCTCGCCAATACCGACTGGTACACCCGGCAGCTGCAGAATCGTCCCCTCGTGCCGTTCGATACGACCAACGCTCCGGCGCTCTATCGCGGCCGGCCGTGGCCGATGCCCACGGGCAAACTGTTGAGCTTCAGCGACCAGCAGCTCAATGCGCTCGAGCAGTTCTATATGCTGGAGTCGAAGCGCGACGTGAAGCTCGGTTCGGGCGCCGACACGATCCGCGTCACGCTCGATCCGCAGATGCTCGGCCGGCCCTACGTGGAGCGCGCGGACGTCATCGTGCTCCAGGTGATCAAGGACCAGCTCGGCAAGCGGCCGATCTATTTCTCACGCACGGTGGGGTTGTACGCCGATCAGTTCGGCCTGACGGGGCATCTGGAGGGCCACGGCTTCGCGCGCGCGCTGCGCCCCAAAGAGCTCGCGCTGTCCGACAGCATCAAGGCCGTCCAGTCACTCGGCTATGTGAACGTGCCGCGCACGACCAGGCTGCTGTTCGATGTGTATCACGCGGACGAGGCCGCGCGCGAACGCCCGCTGGGCTGGTTGGACAAGCCATCGGAAGGCATCCTGCAGCTCTACGGCCTGACGTACTACACGATGGCGAACGAGCTGCAGGGGTCGCAGAGCCCGCTCTCGGCGCGCGCGCAGGCGATCGCGCAGGCGATCTTCCGCAACACCGAGACGACGCTGCAGCCGCTGCCGGAGCGGCCGGTCCGCTAGTGTTTCGTTGAGTCCTTCCCGGCCGGCGCGGCGCTCCCGTCGGCCGGCCGTGTCGTCGCGGCGGTCGACTCCTGTCCCGTTGGCGCCCCGCGGTGCCGCTCGACGACCCGAGCCATGACGGGCGCGTTCGGGAACAGCCGCTCCAGCCCGCCGACGACCACCTGGTCGCCGGCTTCCACGCCACTCTGGACCTCAGCCCAGCCGGTGGTCCGAACGCCGACCGTCACCTGGCGCTGATTGGCTTTGCCGTCCTTCACCACCCACACGAACGTCGCGCCCTGCATCGGGAGCAGCGCGTCCTCGGGCACGACGACGGCATTGGGTCGAATGGCGGTCGCGAGCCGCGCCTCGATGAACATCCCCGCCTGCAGCTGGTGCTCGCTGTTCGGCACGCGCGCCTTGATGAGAATCGTCCGGCCCGGCAGCGAGACGACCGGGTCTACGAACACGACCTCGCCCGAGAAGTTGTTGCCGGGCAGCGCGGCGACCTGGAAGCTCACGAGCTGCCCGCGGCGCAAGCGGTCCGCGTAGCGCTCGGGCACGTCGAACGACGCGTACTGCGGACTCACCGACTGCAGCGTGATGAGCGGCGTCTGCGGCGACACGTACGTCCCGATGCTCACCAGCCGACGCCCGACGACGCCGCCGAACGGCGCGCGCACCACGGTACGGTCGAGCCGGGTCTTCAACAGATCGTAGTTGGCATCGGCCCCGCGCGAGCGGGCCTCGGCCTGCTCGAGGTCCGAGGCGGAGGAAGCATTTTGCGCGATCAACTGCTTGGTCCGCTCCAGCGCCTGGCGCGCGAGCTGCCGCTCGGCGTCGGCTTGGGCGGTCTGCGCCTTCAGCTCGGCGTCATCGACCTTGAACAGGGGCGTCCCGTCAGCGACGTCCTGCCCTTCTCGAACCAGGATATCGGTGATCCGTCCCGAGACTTCGGGCCGCAACTCGATCGACTGGATTGCTTCGATCTGCCCGGTGGCGGCGATCGCCTCGACGACCGTGTCGCGGATGGCAGCAGCAACCTCGACGGGCATGGCGAAGCCGCCGGGACCCCCGGGGCCGCCACCCGCCGCGGAGTTGGCCTTTTTGCAGGCGGCGGGTGCCGCGAGCAGGAGCAGAACAGCTAGGGCGCGGTACGACATCACTGAGGTTCCTTATCGGTAAAGAGTCTCTTGCCCAAAATGGTCTCGAGGCCCGCGAGCGCGAGTCGCGTTCCGTAGCGCGCTGCCACGTAGTCCGCCTCGGCCTGGGACAGGTTCACTTCGGCATCGACCAGGTCGAGGATCGTCGTCGCCCCACTCTGGTAACGCGTCTGCTGAATGCGAAAGCTCTCGCGCGCCGCCGTCAGCGCCTCGGCGGAAAGCCCAACGGACGTGCGCGTCGTCTCATACGCATCGTACGCCGCGGTGACGTCATGCAGCACGGCCCGCTGCATGTCGTCTCGAATCGCACGGGCGACATCACGACTCACACGCGCCTGCGACAACGACAGCTCGCGCCGCATGTTGTCCCACAGCGGAAACGAGATGGCGAGCGACAACTGGGTGAACTTGGCGCCTGTCGGCATGAACTTGTTGTCGAATCCCACCCCCGTCCACGACAGCGTGGCATGGGGCAAGTAGTTGCCGAGACGCGACCGGTAGGTGGCGGCGGCGGCACGCTCGTCCGCCGCGACTCGCCGGTACTCCGGGCCCTGCGCTGCGGCCTGCGTAATCGCATCCGCCAACGACATCGGCAGCTCCGGAGCGAGCGTGGAATCGAGCGGAGCGGCATCGACCGGACCTGCCGCGCCGATGCGGCGGCCGAGCTCCAGGCGGGCGACGCGCAGTTTGGAGGCCTGTTGCAGCTGCGCGATTTGCGCGCGCGTCAGCTCCAGGCGGAGGTTCAGCGAATCTGTCTGGACCGCAGCCCCTGAGGACACCTTCGCGCGCGCCACCGCCAATTGCTCCCGCGCGCGGCGCAGCCGATCCCGTGTGACCCGATCCAGCTCGGCATTGGCCAGCACATCGTAGTAGTCGGACTCGGTCAGGAACGCGGTCGCAAAGCGTTGGGTGAGCTCACCGGCATGCGCGCTCGCCAGCGCGGCACCCGACCGCGACAACTCCGCGAACTTCTGACCGCCGACGAAGAGGTCGTACGACGCGGTGATGGTTCCCTGCACCGCGTACTTCTCGGGACGCAGCGTGCCGAAATTGAAGAACGGCGGGTTATTCCGCGTCGCCGTCGTCGCC
>QHTY01000283.1:4689-5253 GCA_003220985.1 Gemmatimonadota bacterium | reverse complement strand
CTACCCGCTGGCGGGTGCCCTACTTCCTGCATGCGGCCGACGCCGTATCCCCGTACGATGAGAGACCGGGGCGACTGACCAATCAGGGCCTCGGTGACGGTGACACGATAGCGTTTGGCCGAGCCACATTGCGCGCGGCGCACGTCCCGGGCCACACCCTCGGCAGCATCGCATTGCTCGCTGACGATGGCCTGGCGCTGACCGGCGATTTTCTGTTCGTGCAGTCAATCGGCCGGCCGGACCTGGCGGGACGTTCCGACGCCTGGGCGAAGCTGCTGTGGCAGAGCCTGGAGCGGGTCCGACAGACGTGGCCTGGAGACCTCCTAGTCCTGCCCGCGCACTACACAAGCGAGGGGGAGCGACGGGCGGACCGTGCTGTCGCCGCGCGGTTCGATGTGATCGCCGCCACAAATGGCGCCGCCGCGATTCAGGACGAGGGCGAGTTCCTGCAATGGATTGCGGATCACGTCACGGCCTTCCCCGATGCCTACCGCACAATCAAAGAGGTCAATCTCGGCCTGCTCGAGGTCTCCGACGCGGATGCGGAGATACTGGAAACGGGCC
>QHTY01000283.1:0-4605 GCA_003220985.1 Gemmatimonadota bacterium | reverse complement strand
GCTCGCGTGTGCTGGGAGCCGTCGCCCTGCTGTGCACCCTCTCGTCGCTCCTCGTCGCCCAGGGGTGGATCGACCCGGTTCGCCCGGTTCCGCAGGATCTCAACGGGCGAGTCGAGCGGCTCCGCAGCGCCGTCCAGGTCAGCATCACCGGACGCGTCGCGCGGGTGACCGTGGAGGAATGGTTCCGCAACAACGGTCCGGCGCTGGAAGAGGGGATGTACCACTTCCCCCTCCCGGGTGAGGCCGTCTTCTCGAGTTACTCACTCTGGCAGGGCGATCAGGAGTTGCGCGGCGAAGCGATGGATGCCACCCAGGCACGGTCGATTTACGAAGCCATCGTACGCCAGAAACGCGACCCCGCGTTGATCGAGCTCGCCGGTCAGGGACTCATTCGCGCGCGTGTGTGTCCCATCGCGCCGGGTGAGACCCGAAAAATCACGCTGAAGCACGCAACTGCTCGACCGCGCTGGTGATGCCTGGGGATTCCGCTATCTCGGCGATCGCAATCGGCACACTGCGCCACGCAGCTTGCGCCTCGAGGTCGACAGCGCGGCGCGCTTTCGTGATCCGTATTCACCCACGCATCAGGTTCAGGTTACGCGGCGCGACAATCGCCTCGAGGTGACGCTTGCCGACGGGGCGGTCGGCGGTGCCTTCGAGCTGCTGCTGCCGCTGGCGCGGGGATTGGTCGGTCTCTCGCTCATGCCGCATCATCCCGTCGGCGAGGACGGCTACTTCATGCTGCTACTCGCGCCGGGCGCCGCTGCCGATGCGGCCGCGCTGCGGCGCGACGTCGTCGCCGTGATCGACGTGTCGGGCTCGATGTCGGGCGAAAAGATCCAGCAAGCAAAGTCGGCGTTGATCCAATTGCTCGGCTCGCTCAGGGAAGGTGACCGCTTCCGGCTCGTCGCGTTCTCGGGTGGCGTCCGCCGCTACGCGCAGGGATGGACCAGTGTGACGACTGACGCGCGCCACGACGCCGAAAGCTGGATTCGCAGCCTGGACGCCGAGGGCGGCACGAACATCGCGGGCGCCTTGACGGAGGCATTTGCGGAATCGCCCGCGGAGCAGTCGCTCGGCGTCGTCGTATTTCTGACCGATGGCCAGGCAAGCACGGGTGAAACGGACCCCGAGCGCATCGTGGACCGTGCCGAACAGGGACGCGGCCGGTTCCGCGTCTTTTCGTTCGGCGTCGGGGACGACGTGAACACGTATCTGCTCGATCGACTCACGGAGCGCGCCCGCGGTGCCACGGAGTACATCCGGCCCGGCGAGAACATCGAACGGGCAGTCGGCGCCCTGGCCGCGAAAGTGGCAAGCCCGGTGTTGACCGACGTCACCATCAATGCAAGCTCCGGTGTCGAACTCTATGACGTGCAGCCGGGCAGCCTGCCAGACCTGTTCGCCGGCGATGAGATGGTCGTCTTGGGGCGATACAGGGGAGTGGGGAGTGGGGAGTGGTCGGTAACGGTGCAAGGTCGTCGTAACGGCCGGCCGGAAGAGTTTCGGACCAGCGTTGGCGACCGTGAGAACGCCGACGCACGCTACATCGAGCAGCTTTGGGCGTCCCGCAAGGTGGGTGCACTATCACGCGAGATCCGCTTGCACGGCCAAACGCAAGAGATCATGAACTCGCTCAAGCAGCTCGCGCTGCGATACGGCATCTTGACTGAGTACACGTCGTACTTGGTTCAGGAGCCGAACATCGCCATGCGCCAGCGCGCCGAGAACCGGGTCATGCAGGCTCCCGCACCAGCTCCGGTCGATCAAGCCGGGGCAGCGTCTGTCGGGCGCGCTGCCGCTGAGAAATCGATGGCCGACGCGGTGCATCTCGAGAGCGTCGTCGTGACCGTGAACGGGTCCGAGCTGGACGAAATGCGCCGCGCGAAGTCGGGCATCAACCCGACGCAGCGGATCGGCGGTCGGCTCTTCATCCTCCGCGACAGCACCTGGACCGACCTGGGCCATGGCGACTCGTTGCGCGTGGTCAGCATCGCTCCGTATAGCGACGCCTATTTCGCATTGCTGAAGGCGCTCCCGGACCTGCGGGAGGCCGCCGCGCTCGAGCCAGCAGTGTTGGTGGCCGGACGGCATGCGAGTATCAAGATTGGAGCCGGTGGGAAGACAACCTTCGACCAGGGTGAGTTGGAGCGACTGGTCCGAGCATTCCGGGGCTAGGACACTAGGTGCCCGACGACATCGCTGAAGTGTACCGCAACACCTATCCCGCGCTCGTGCGTTTCCTGTACCGCAAGGTCTGGGACGCCGAGCGCGCGGCGGATCTGGCCCAGGAGGCGTTCTCCCGCGCCCTCGTGCACCGGCCGCAGAACACACGCGGATGGCTCTTCGTGGTGGCGGCGAACATGGCGCGTGATGAGGCGCGCCGGGCGGCGCGAGAGAAGCGGCACCTCACGCTCCTGAAGGGTGAGCCGGACGTTGTCAGCAGTGCACCGGAAGACGAGATCGACGCGGACACACAACGCACGCGGGTGCGCGCCGCGCTGGAGCAGCTCAGCCCGCGTGATCGGGAGTCGCTGCTCTTATGGGATGCCGGCATGTCGTACGACGAGATCGCCGCGCAGACGGGACTCGCGCGAGGTGCGATTGGAACCACATTGGCGCGCGCGCGCCGGAGATTGGTCGAAGCCTATGACGCCGGACTGGAAGGAGGAGAGCATGTCGCACGTGGATGAGGGAACGCTGCACGCGTACCTCGACGGCGAGCTGCCCTCCAGTGAACGAGTCGCGCTCGAAGCGCATCTCGCGCAGTGCGCGACGTGTCGAGCAGGTCTCGAGGAGGAGCGTGCGCTGCGCGCGCGCGCCAGCACCCTCCTGGGATCGGTGCGGCCGCCCGAACGAGCGATTCCGCCGTTTGAAGCCCTGCGACGCGCGCCGCGGCGCTCGCCCTGGCACGTCCGTACGCCGTTCGCCTGGGCGGCATCGATCGCCCTCGCGCTCGGCCTGGGCTACTACCTCCGCACGCCAGGTGCCGCGGGACCAGCAACAACGAACGCGCCGCAGCCGGTGATCGTTGCGGAAGATCGTGCGGCATCAGGGGAGCGACAAAAGGCGTCCGCTCCGGCGGCCACGGTTTCCGAGGGCCGGCGGCGAGCACCGGTGCCGCGCCCCACGGAACAGGTGGCGCACGTGAACCAACCTGGCGACTCGGGCGCCGCAAATGTATCGCTCCGCGATGAGGCGCAGGCGGCGCAGGCCAAAGCGCGTATTGCAAACGCACCCGAGAGCGTCGCGGCCCGGCTGGGACGCGAAACACTCAGGCTGGATGCCGTCACGGTAACGGCACAGGGTGAGCCCGCCGCGGCCCCCACGCCCGCGCGGGCGGAACGCGAGCGCGCCGCTGCTCGGGCACCGAGCGTGTTCATCGACGGCTCAGTCGTGCAGCCATTGACCGCCAAAACCTGGCCTGTGATCGATCGTCGGGTCGCGACGTTACTGCTGGGCGACGAGGCCCCCGTGGGACTTCCGGGTCTCAGCGTGCGGGATTTCCGCCGCGCACCGGGGAATGACGGCACGATCGTTGTCGAGCAGGCGCTCGACTCATCCACGGTGATTCAGATCTTTCAGCGGCCGGCGAGCAACGCCGCACGCCCGGACTCTGGCTACGCGTTCAGCCGGCTCTTCGCACGATTCGTTGGACGACTGCGTGTGGAGATTGCCGGTCCCGTGTCCGTCGATTCATTGAACCGGCTGCTCGAGCAAGTGAAACCGCTGCCCTAAGGGGCCTCCGCGCTCCGGCGCCAGGCGATCAGCTCGGCGACGACACTCACCGCGATTTCCTCGGGCGTCACGGCGCCAATCGCCAGTCCAACGGGCACCCGCACGCGGCGCAGGCTCTTGGCGGGCACGCCCGCCGCCGTCAGACCCTTCGTCACGACGATCTTCTTACGGCGGCTGCCCAGCAGGCCGACGTAGCCCGCGTTTGACGGCGCGACGCGCTCGAGAATCAGGGCATCGGTGCGGTGCCCGCGGGTGGCAATGACGAATGCGTCCGCGGCCGTCAGGGGAAAACGAGTGAGCGCGACATCGACGTCGGCGGCAAGGACCGCGACACCGTTCGGAAAGCGGGACGCGTCGGCATAGTCGGCGCGGTCGTCGATGACCACGACGCGAAATCCCGCCGCTGCCGCAGCGCGGGCGATCGCGGCGCCGACATGCCCTGCCCCGAACACAAAAACACGCGGTGCGGGCATCAGCCGCTCCTCCACGAAGCGACCATCGCGGGTGAGTGTCGCCGCAGCTCGGGGCGACTGATTCGCGGGGAGAGGCTCGAACGTTTTCAGCGGCCCCGCGTCCCACGCGGTCGCGGTTCGCACCAACCCTGAATCGGCGCTGGCGGCAAGCTCGAGCACACGCACGTACTGTTCGTCGGCGACGAGCGGCTCGACGAAGATGTCGACGGTGCCGCCGCACGAGAGACCGAGATCACCGGCGAGATCGGCGTTCAGGTGATGCGTCAGGAGCGCGGGCCGGCGGTGCGCCTGCGCGTCGAGCGCAGCGCCGATGACTTCGGCCTCCACGCAGCCGCCGCCCACCGAGCCGAGGAGCCGGCCTTCGGGCCCCACGAGCATCTTGGTGCCGGCGGGG
>QHTY01000339.1:3164-5464 GCA_003220985.1 Gemmatimonadota bacterium | reverse complement strand
CGCGCTTCGCCTCGCGCTTGACTCGCCACGGATAGAAGTAGTAGCGGGCCGCCCACTGCTGTGGCCCGTGGAGGGGACCGGGCAAGACGACGCGCGAGGGATCGACCGGTTGCGTCCACCACCGCACGAAGGCCGTGCCGCGACTGTTGCGCTTGTCGGCACCCGTTCGCGGACCCACCGAATCGCGCGTCAGCGCTCCGATGTGCGCCGCCAACCGGACGTGAAATCCGAACTCACCGCTCTCGAGCCAATCGTGCAGGCGATGGGCATACCTGTCCATCGACGCCCAGCGTTCGAGCGGGAGATCGGGTACCAGGAGGACGGTAGACACTATTTGACTATCTGCTGCCAAAACGAAAGGGTCCTCTCCGCAATCGCATCATCAGAGTACAATCGCAGTGCGCGTGCCCGTGCGGCTGCCGCGAGCGACCGTCGCGTTCCCTGATCCGTCAGTCTTTCGACTGCGCCCGCCAGCGCCTGCAGATCGCCCTCGGGTACGACGAGGCCTGCGTCTCCGATCAGCTCCGGAATGATTCCACTGTCCGTGCCCAGCACCGCCACTTCGTGGGCCATCGCTTCCACCGTTGGTTTCGCGCCATGCATCCGACGATCGAGACGGCAGCACCAGAACATCGAGATCCGGCCAGAGATTGGTGACGTGCTCGGCCGGCAATCCGCCGGTCCAGCGCACGCGCGCGGCGAGGCGGAGCTCGGTGGCGAGCTGCTCGAGCCGTTCGCGGTCCGGGCCGTCGCCGACGATCGTGAGGCGCCACTTGGCGGCGCGCTGCAGCGCCAGCGCCTGCAACAAATTATCGAGTCCCTTCTGCGGAACCAAACGGCCCACGAATCCGATCGCGAGGCCTTCATGGGGCACGTGTTGTGGCTCGTGCGGTGCCGCCGCGCCGAGCTGCGGGATCACAGCGATGGGGAGCTTGGGCGCGTCGCGCCGCACCAGCGTGCCGGCGAGATCGCTGCCCGCGATGAGGCCCGTGAGCCGCCGCAGCATGCGCCGATGCTTCAGGGAGAGCCACCAATCGAGCTGCAGCTCGACGTTCCGATGCGTGAACAACACGACGGGGATGCCGAGGCCGCGGTCGGCTCCTCTTCTACCTGGACAAGATCGGGACGCCGGTCGCGCAGCAGCGCCTTGAGGGCGCGGCGGCCGTACGTGGCTTTCGCGAAGTCGGCTTTGTCTCCCATGCCGCGCGCCGGCAGCGGAAACACCTCGAGGCCGCCCTGGCGCTCCCACGCGACGTCGATCGGCTGGCCGAACCACGGCTCGCGCCAGCGCTGCGGAATGGCGACGGTGACTTCGAGCCCGCGCGCGGCGAGGGCGCGCAGCTTTCCCCGATGCGTGGGCTGCAGATAGGTTTGGGAGATGACGAGGACTCGTCGCACGCCTATATTTGCCTCCCTTAACGGGCCCTTAGCTCAGCGGTTAGAGCAGCGGACTCATAATCCGTAGGTCCCAGGTTCAAATCCTGGAGGGCCCACCAAGATCAATGCCCAATGCAGAATGATCAATGATCAATATTCTTTAGGCAGTGATCATTGAGCATTGATGGTTGGCCATTGATTCGGGTGGCTAGCTCAGCTGGTTAGAGCGCCGGTCTCACATACCGGAGGTCACAGGTTCGAGTCCTGTGCCGCCCATTCTTCTATGTGACTTTTCATGACGTTCCTGAGTCCCCATTACGAACGCCTAACCGGAGGACTCCATGAAGCGAATTTCGCGACTCATTGCCGTTGCTGGTGCGCTGACATTTGCCATCACGGGCATCCTCAGCGCGCAAGGTAGGTCGGCTGCGACGCGGCCGGCGCATCCCACCGTCATGGCTCACCCGATGAACGCTCAGCCAAGCCCCTCGGAACAGCGTGACTTCTTCCACGGCATCGCGACCAAGCTCGGTACGACGTCCGATGCGCTCGAGAGCTCGTATCAGGCTGCCAAGCAGGCAAACCCGAAACTGACGCGCGGCCAGTTCGTCTCGGCGAACATGGTAGCGCACAATTTGGGATCGAAGCATCCAGCGATCACGACGCAAGCGATTTTGAGCGGGTTGCAGAGTGGCAAGAGCCTCGGGGCGACGCTCCAGGGTCTCGGACTTTCGCAGCAGGAAGCCGAGGACGCGGAGCGGCAGGCGAAGCGGGATGCCGTAACGGCGCAGCGGGCGACCAGTTAGAGCAGTCCGGGCTTGACCCACCCGCCGCCCCGGGGCTATATATGGCAACCATATATGGCCACCACCAAGACGACCGTGTACCTGTCCGCGGCAGATTATCGGCGGCTCAAATCGCTC
>QHTY01000339.1:2575-3013 GCA_003220985.1 Gemmatimonadota bacterium | reverse complement strand
CGATCCTCGCTCTCGTAGATGCCGACGACCACCATCACGCGGCCCTGCGCGCGGCGTATGAGCTCGAGCCTGACGCGTGGGTCCTGCCCTGGGCGATTCTGCCCGAAGTCGATTACCTCCTCGCCGAGCATGTCGGCAGCCGTGCCGAGCACGCGTTCCGCGCCGATCTCGCGGCCGGGGCGTACGCGCTCGAGTGGGGCGACGAGGCCGATCTGATCCGCGCGCATGCGCTGTGCACGCGCCACCGTGGCCTGCGACTCGGACTCGTGGACGGGGTGGTGATCGGCGTCGCGGAGCGGCTCGGGGCGGACGTCATCGCGACGCTCGACCTGCGACACTTTGGGGCGATTGACATCGGCGGGCGCCCGGCGCTCTGGCCCCGCGATCTACAGTAGACCCTCGCGTCGCAACTTTCCCAACTGGTCGTAGTACGCCTCG
>QHTY01000339.1:517-2438 GCA_003220985.1 Gemmatimonadota bacterium | reverse complement strand
CGTGCCATGGTGGGAATGCGGGTGATCTCCTGGTCCTTCGTCACGAGCATCATCCCTTCGCCGCCGAGCGTGAGGAGGAGGTTGTCGACGGCGAGCTTGGTGAGCGCGTCGGGCAGCGCATCGGGGTGGGCGAGGTCGAGCGCCGCGCCCATCGCCAGCTCGAGCTCGCGGCGGTTCGGCTTGAAAACCGTCGCTCCTCGATACGCGAAGAAGTTCTTGAACTTGGGATCGACGACCACCGGGAGGCTGCGCTTCTTGGCGAGCGTCAGGGCGCGCTCGATCACCTGCGGTACCAGCGTGCCCTTGTTGTAGTCCTCGAACAACAACGCGTCGGCATCGCGCAGCGCCCGCTCGAGCGCCGCGCCGAGCTGCTCCATCACGCGCGCCGAGACGGGATTGTCGATCTCCTCGTCGATGCGCAGCATCTGCTGGCCGCGGGCCACGACGCGCGTCTTGGACGTCGTGGGACGCGCCGGGTCGGTGACGAGATAGCTCGTGCTGAGCTGCAGGTCGTCGAGCTCGCTGCGCACGGACGTGCCGCGCGCGTCCTCGCCGACAACGGCGACGAGCCGGCATTCGGCGCCCAGCGCCGCGACGTTCGCGGCGACGTTGGCGGCGCCGCCGAGACCATGGCGGCTCGCGTGCACCGTGACGACGGGCACCGGCGCCTCGGGCGAAACCCGCTCGACTTCGCCCACCAGGTAGACGTCGAGCATCGCGTCGCCGACCACGACGACCTTGGTCGTGGTCATCTTGCGGAGAAGGGTTTCGATGCGGTCGCGCGTGAGTCTGGTGTCGGTCACGGTATGCGGCCTTCCTTCTTCGTTTGCCAGGTCAGTTGCACCGTCCCCACCCAGCGCGTTTTTTCCGGACCATTCGCGATCAGGTGCACGCCGCCTCCGTCACCCGACAGCACCCAGCGTCCGTGAATCACACGAGCAGCGAGGGCAAGGCGCGTCGTCCGCACAACGGTTCCGGCAAACAGCGTCGGCGTCGACGCGTACTGCGCCACCGCGGGGTAGGGCAGGCGAAAGTCGCCCTGGCCCTGCCGCAGCAGCGTGACCTCCGGTTCGAGCAGGACGCTCGGACCCGCGATCATGCTGGCGCGCAGCGTGAGCTGATCGTAGTCGGAGAAGTTGCGGCCGAGCCCGACGCCACGCCGCATCACGGTTTCGGCCGGATTGGGTGTGCGATACGTGAGATTCGAGACCTGGGTGTAGAACGCCGTCCACCCGAAGCGCGACAGTGGGCCTTGAGCGCCCAACGTGAAGCCGTAAGAGGGCGGCTCTTTGTCGCTCGCGGCAGTTCTGTCGACCTGGATGTCGTCGAGCAGCAGCGAGGCGAAGAGCTGAGTGCGCTTGACCCGCGTCGTGACGTCGAAGCCCACGAGATTGTTCGCTTGCGAGTTCTGGTCGTATTGTTGCACCAGGCCGAGGGTAAAGATGTTCGCGAACCAGGGCTCGAGCTGGCGGTCTACGCCGGCCACGATCGTCCCCTCCCACAGCGAAAACGTCGTGTTCCCCGGTGGCCGGACCGTGAAGCGATGCGCGATGAAGTAGCGATGCTCGGTCGCTCCCGTCGTGTCGGGCAGGTCATCGAGCTGTGTCAGGAGCCCCTCGAGATACACCCCCTCCGTACCGATGCGGACATCGAGCTGATCGTAGCTGTAGGGGTTGGGTGACACGAGCAAGCCGTCGGCGATGCGCGGCCCCCAATTGCGATCCACGCTCCCGAAGAACAGCTCACCGAACCGCCACTGCGCGCTGACGTACGCCTCAGCGGTGCGTCCCGCGACGACGCGATCCTTCTTGCCGAAATAATCGGGATCCCACTTGAGTCGCGTGTCGAAATAGGGATGACTGACGAGCACCGCCGGTCCGAAGTAGAGCGTCAGCGCCGCGCCGCCGGAGAACGTGGCGTG
>QHTY01000339.1:0-389 GCA_003220985.1 Gemmatimonadota bacterium | reverse complement strand
CCTCGAGCGCGCGCACGACCTGCTCGACTTTGAACGGGCGGCTGAGCGGCGAGGGGTCGGCCATGCGGCCCGCGGCGATCAGGTGCTCGAGGAACGGCTGGGCCCAGTGGTTGAGCGGAAGGTAGGGTGAGGCCTCTTGTGCGAACGCGCCGGCCGGCGTCAGCAGCAGGAGGAAAAGGGCGGTGCGCATGGCGGGCCAATATAAACGTGCGGCGTGCGACGTGCGGCGCAGTAAGAACAGGTCAATTACATTCCGCACGCCGCACGCCACACGCGCGATCTCGATGTGCGAAAGGAGCCACGGTTGTTCGTTGAGTCATACCGGGGAAGCGTTTTGGAATCCCGCCACACCGTCCACGTAGCCGTCGTCGACGGCGCGGGCCGTCTCG
>QHTY01000282.1:1502-5543 GCA_003220985.1 Gemmatimonadota bacterium | reverse complement strand
CTGACAAGCGCTTGAAGCTGGCGGCGCGTGCAAATTAGGGAATGAATCTTTCATGAGCGCGCCGCAGCTTAAGCGCGATCCGTTAGGCGCACGCCAAACACCTGCAGGTCAGGTCTTGTGCCAGTCAGCTCGAGCTTCCGAACCTTCGTCATCGACCAGCTGAGCCGCGTGATCCCACGTGTCCGCGCCCGGAGCATGTTCGGCGGTGTCGGCATCTACGCGAGCGATCGCTTTTTCGCCCTGATCGCCGATGACACACTCTACTTGAAGGTGGATGAGTCCAATCGCCCCGACTTCGAGGCGCGCGGCATGGGGCCATTCCGACCGTACGCCGAGCATGGGGAGGTCATGCAGTATTACGAGGTGCCCGCCGACCTCCTCGATGACCCGGAGGCGCTGCGCCCGTGGGCTGAGAACGCGATCGCTGTGGCGGGGCGTAAGAAGGTCAAGCGTTCGCGTCGCGGCGGCGCCTAACAAGCGCTTGCAGCTGGCGGGCGGTGACCCTTTCAGGGAAGCGGAGTGTTGTGCGCTGGCGGGCACGAACTATCGTTCAAACATCATTGCGCCCTGTGGGCGAGCAGCTGAGGCGCACCCCGTTAGGCGGCAGAACTAAGGAGGTCACGCGTGCCACGAGCTCCTGACAAAGCCGTTGTCAGCCTCGCTCCGATGCTCTCTGTGCGCCGTGGCGCCGATGCCGTGGCGTTCTACAAGACGGCGTTCGGCGCAAACGAATTGTTCAAGATCGACGCTGGCGGCTCGGTGGTGGCGCAACTCGCAGTTCAAGGCGCGAAGTTCTGGGTAGCAGACGAGTCGCCACCGCATCACAACTTCAGCCCGGAGACCCTAGGCGGTGCAACGGCTCGCTTCGTGTTGGTCGTACGGGACCCGAAGGCCGTTTACGCTAAAGCGGTGGCTGCTGGAGCAACGGAAGTGTGGCCGGTGCACGAAGAGTACGGCTGGCTCATGGGCCGGGTCGTCGACCCCTTCGGTCATCACTGGGAGATCGGCAAGCCGCTCGGCCCCGGCGTCGGTGAGTAGTCGCCGCGCGTTCTGCCGCCTAACAAGCACTTGAAGCTGGCGGGCGCTGATCGTTCTAAGGAAGCGGAGCGTTGTGCCCTGCCGGGCACGAACTATCGTTCTACGGACGCACCGGCGGGCGAGTCGCCCGCAGCGAAAGCGCGATCCGTTAGGCGGCCACATCGTCCTTCGCGGTCGAGGGAAACATGAACGCGAGCATCGCTCAATGCCGGTATCTGCTCTCGCTGGCCGAACCAATCCTCGCGGGCTTGGATGATTCGCACTGCGCACTGGAGCCCCAGCCAGGTACGAAAACAGCAGGCTGGCTTGTCGGACATCTCGCGGTGAGCGGGGACTTCGCCCGCCGTCTATGTGGGCGGCCCACTCTGTGCCCGGGCGCGTGGCGCCATCTGTTCAACCCAGGCAGCCAACCATCGGTGGAGCCGAATACCTACCCCTCCATGGCGACGCTCTGCGACATATTTCGCCGTGTCTATGCGGACGTTTGTCTCGCCGCTCAAGAGGCGGATCCGTCGGCACTCTCGGCCCTCAACCCGTTTGCGCCCGCGCGCGCAGCATTTCCGACTGCCGGTGACTTTGTCGCCTACTTGCTGAGCAGCCATCTCGCCTATCATTTGGGGCAACTCGTCGCGTGGCGTGCAGCCGCTGGCCTCGGGCGCCCTAACCGACCTGACGCGCTGGCCGCCTAACAAGCGCTTGAAGCTGGCGGCGCGTGCAAATTAGGGAATGAATCTTTCATGAGCGCGCCGCAGCTTAAGCGCGATCCGATAGGCGTTCACGAGTGTCCTTGAATGACCGATATCACACCATTTCAACCGTCCGACTACGAGGAGGCCATCGCCCTTTGGCAGCGGACCGAAGGCGTTACCCTTCGATCTGCTGACTCGTGCGAGGCGGTCTTGCAGTACCTCAAACGGAATCCTGGCTCTAGCTTCGTCGCTCGGGAACAGGACACCCTCGTTGCCGCCGTCCTCGGAGGACATGATGGCCGCCGGGGCTACCTTCACCACCTCGCCGTTGCGCCAACCCATCGCGGCCGTGGGATAGGCAGGGCCCTCGCCGAGCGCGTGCTAACGGCACTCGGTACTCAAGGCATTCACAAGTGTCACCTGATGGTCCGTGCCGACAACGCCGACGCGTTGGCCTTCTGGGCTCATATTGGATGGGCCCAGCGCGCCGACCTCGTCATCATGTCTCGTACTGATCCGATTGCCGCGAACGCCTAACACGCGCTTGAAGCTGCCGGGCGCTCGAGTGGGAAGAATTGCGTTCCTCGCTAGCTACCTTTCGCCGCGTCGACATCGAGAATGTTCAAGATCCGCTTTCCACCGACTGAAATCGCTCACTGGGCCGCTCGCTATGCATTCCCCGGCGAGGATGCCCTCGTCGAGCGCGTGACGCCTGCCGCGCGGGATCGGGGGTACCTGAAGCGACGAGAATTCCTGGACCTCTGCAGATGGAAAACTCCTCGGACCGCCAAGCGGTGCGCCTTGAATTCCTCACAGCAGATCCGTGACGCCACACAGCTCTCGTTCAACACGTCCGATGAGCGTGCCAAGATTGGCATCTTGCGATTCTTAGATGGTGTAGATTGGCCGACGGCATCGGTCCTCCTTCACTTTTGCGATCGGCAGCCGTATCCAGTCTTGGATTTCCGCGCTCTCTGGTCGCTGGGCATTTCCGACCCACCGACCTATACCTTTGAGTTCTGGTGGGCATACGCGAGCTTCACGCGTCAACTAGCGGCTTCATCTGGCGAATCGATGCGAACAGTCGATAGGGCGTTGTGGCAGTACTCGAAGGAGCATCAGCCAGCCCGCGGCCGCCTAACAAGCGCTTAGCGAGTCGCCCGCAGCTTCAGCGCGATCCGTTACGCCACGCCCAATCCACTCAAGGAATGCCGGATCGTACCCATGCGACGCGGTCGGATGTCCCGCCAGGTACTTGCCGCTCTCGGCTTGATCCTGAGCGCGTTCGTGGCCCGCAGCCTCGCCCAGGCAGTGATCAAACGCGTCGATGATCGCGCACGCTACTTGGAATCAGGTGAGTTGCCGAACTTTGACCGATACCTGCAGCAAATATATGACGAGTCCGGCGTCGACATCCGATTTCTCTTCGTCGACAGCGTACCGGGCACCCTGGAAGACTTCGCGCTCCACCAGGCGCGCGCGCTCGGCATCGGACGCGATATCGACCGGCGCGGGGTGTTGTTTGCATACGACGTGCGGCGGCACACGCTCCGCGTCGAAGTGGGCCCCAAACTCGAATCCATCTTCACCGACCGATTTGTCGGGTACCTCATGCGAAATCACCTGCGCAGCTTTTTCGCGTCCGGCAACCCGACCTTCGGCTTTCGGCTGACGTTGTTCATGCTTCATGCTCGCCTGCGACGCGCGGCGCTCGGTGAGGAGTACAATCCACGAGCGGCGGAGTTCATCCAAGCGCGGGAGCGTCTGGCAACAGGGGGTGGCGCTTCGGCGCAGATGCCGAAGCCTGGTGAGCCACCGGGTTTCATCAACGCCGGGGCCGATACCTCGGAGACACGCACCTTTGGGCCACAGCCGACGATCGAGGCGGCCTATGCGCGCTATCTCGAATGGCTCCGATCGGACCGCTTTCTCCCCGACGTCATGCTCTTCACCCCGGCGTCCCGGGCCCATTTGACCGCGTTTCCCGTGACCTTAGCATTCAAGGAGTACATACTGCTCCTCGAGTACGGCCAGCCCTATGCCATCATCGAGCGCGGTGACCTCGGGCTACTGTACTTCACCCGCGATCCGCTGGTTTGCCCCCACTTCTTCCGCCGCACGCCCGCTGGGTGGCAGCTCGACATCTTCACCGAGGTGCGGAACACCATCAACTTCGCCGGGGGCCGCTACACCTGGGGGTACCGTGATGCTGGTGACGACTTCTCGCGTGCCTTCTCGGATCGACTCGTTCAAGTTGGCCCCATCGTGCGGCTGCGGGGAGGCGACAACCGACCGCTGCGCACACTTAAGTGAG
>QHTY01000282.1:0-1401 GCA_003220985.1 Gemmatimonadota bacterium | reverse complement strand
GTATCAGCTCGCCGCTTGTGGGTCCGGGCGATGGCCCTCGCCGCCGTGGCGTACGTGGTCATCGGCATCGTGTTCGCCGCCCTCGCCAAGTCGGCTGACGCCAATTATGTGCGCCTGTGGCGACTGGCAGCGTGGGTGGCCAGCGCCGCCGTGGCCGCGGCGCACATTGGATATCAGCACTATCGACTGAGCAGTTCACCTCGCCCGACCGCGCTGCATGCGGCCGGGGCGGTCGCCCTGGGGGCCTTCGGCCTCGCCCTCGCGGCGAACGTTCACTGGCTGTTTGCCGGAACACCCGGCCAACCCGCGCCGCTCCTCGCACTCCCCGTCTGGCCGGTCATCACGGCTCTGCCGGCATTTCCTCTAGCGCTAGCCGTTGCGGCCGCGCTGGCTCGCTTTTCGCGGCGCGCCTAGCCGAGCAATGCGATACCTCGCATAGATTAGAGAATGAGTCTTTCACCGGCGCGCCTCAGGAGGCCCCCATGAACTCCCGTCTCGCGGTCACACTCCTCTTCGGTCTCGTACCTCCGGTCGCATGCACGGCCGCCGCGCAAACCGCTCGTGTCGGCGCTCACTACGGCGTCAACCTCAGTGACGGTCATTGGGAGGACGAGCGTCTCGGCGCGCAGGCCTCTGTTCACATCGTCGGGCCCCTCGAGACCGCGGGCGCGTTCAGTGTCTTAACGGAGTGGCCCGGCGCCACTGGCTTCACCGGCTCCGCCTGGCAGGCCTACTGGACGATGCGTGTTAGGCCCCGAGGTCCATTGTCATTCGCCTCGGTCGGCTACGGATTCGTCCTGCTCCACAGCAGCTTGCGCAACACGAGTCTCCAGCTCGACACCGCTGGCAGCGACTTCACTGACGCCATCGTGCTCGGTCTGGAAGCCCCCACCCCCCACGTTCGTCCGTTCGCCGACTTGTATCTGATCGACATCCTCGATCGTGAGTCCGCCGTCGGCGTGAACCTCCTGATGGGCATCCAAATCCCCGTACCAACGCGTAACTCGAACTGAGTGGTGTGCCACGGCGGGCGGGAACTATCGTTCACCTACCGATGAAGTTCCTTCTCGCCGCCGCGCCGCGGTCTTTCGGCGACTCCTGGCGGACGGCTTCATCTACACCGAGGACGACCGCACTGTCAGCCGGGACGACGTTTTACACGACGTGGTCGCTGGACTCGATACAGTGACGACCGCGCATAACGAGGCCATGCGTGTCCATCGCTTCGGTGCGACGGCAGTCGTAACGGGGTGGTTGGTGGTCGGCGGCCATGGGCCGAGTGGCGCATTTGATCGCCGGTACCGGTTCACGGATACCTGGGTCAGTCGGGACGGGCGGTGGCAGATCGTTGCGGCGCACGACTACCTGGTCCCCTCACGTCAGCCTTGACGCCTACACATT
>QHTY01000281.1 GCA_003220985.1 Gemmatimonadota bacterium | reverse complement strand
ACGCCGAGGCGGGACGGATCGCGACCACTATTGGCGACCGTCAGTCGATACTTTTGAGCCGCGTAGGCCAGTGCAACGTCCTTCACTTCCGCGGTAATCTGGCCGAGGGCGAGGCCGCCTGGCGGGCAGTACTCGACGATGCGGTGCGGGAAGGATTCCGAACAGTTCAGGCCCAAGCCGAGCACGGCCTCGGCACCAGTCTGGATCGTCGCGGGAAATCGCACGAGGGCGCCACCCACCTCTGGCGCGCCTACGAGCTTTACGAAGAGGAATCGGCGCGGCTGCGCACGCTCACCGACCTTGGTCTGCTGCTACTGGCCATCGGCAAGGTGGCCGATGCGGAGCAAGCGTTGCATGAAGTGGTCCGACGCGACACAGTCGCCGAGAATCTTGCGAACGCGACCGTCGAGCTGATGCATTGCGCCTCTTTCCGCCGTGATCGGGTCTCCTTCGAACGGTGGCGCGAACGGGCGCTGAATCATTATGCTGACGCATCGCCCAACATTCGGGCAGACTATCATCTCAAGGCAGGAATTGGGTTGGCACGTTTTGAAAGCTTCGCGCGGGCGCAGCAGGAGCTTCGGCGGGCGCTCGATATTGCGGCGTCGCATGGCTTACACGAGAAGGTCTTTCGAATCGAGAGCCTCATCAATGGGCTCCAGGATCGTGCGATCCTCAATGAGGCTGAGGCCGCAGTCCCGGAGCCCACGAACATCGCCGAAGCGCTCAGAGAGGTTTCAGCCTCTTTGGCCGTGCTCGGCGAAGAGCGTTGTTAGTGACAGGTGTTCGGGTTGCTGTTGTCGCAGACGCCACTCGTCGGACCTGAAGCATCGGCACACGCCGCGGCAGTGAGTGCAAACGAGACGAGGAACAAAGCAAGAAGGGTGCGGATCCGGCGCGACATAGGGCCTCCGTTGTCGGGTTGAATGGTGACTCACAGACAGGGCCAACATGAAACAAAGCGACAGATTGTTTTAGGGCGTTTTTGCGGCATCGTAGGGCGGTTTTGCGGCACTTAGGGACTTCTTCGGAGGACGTGTAGGGAAATGCTGGTACTCGCAGCGGTCTCGGACGTGCAATATCAGAGGCTGCGCGGCGCCGTCACGCCACGCTTCGCACTCGCCCGCGCCCAGACTTGGGACGTCGCCCTTGAGACCATCAAGGGCCGGCCGGTCGAAATCGCCGTCGTCGACCCGATGCTCGGCGGAGCGCGAGGCCAGGAAGTCGAGCGGCTTCGGGTCCTGTTCCCATCGCTGCCGTTCATCCTCTACACGCCGGTGATGACACCCGAGCTCGCGCCCGTCCTGCTGCAGATGGGGAAATGCGGCATCAGCCAGGTGGTGTTGAGTCGTACCGAAGACCATCCCGATCGTCTCCGCGACCTGCTCTCGGCGGAAGCGATGCATGCGGCGTCGCACCGGCTGCTCGAGCAGCTCACGACTGCGCTGGCGCCCCTGCCACCCGAGCTGCGCTGGGTGCTCGAAGACGCGCTGCGCACCCCGGGTGAGGTGCAGACGATTCAACAGGTCGCCGCGCGGGCGCGCGTCGATCGCGGGACGTGCGCGCGTTGGTTCGCGCGGGCGGGCCTGCCGAGCCCGCGTGAGATTCTCGCCGCGGCCCGCGTGCTGTACGCGCACCGCCTGCTCCAGGATCCGGGCTTTACGATCGATGACGTGGCCAAACGGCTCGGCTACGCGCAGGCCAAGACGTTCCAACAGCACGCGCGCAAGTACCTCGGTCTCACGGCCGGCGAAATGAAGCTGTCGCTGACCGCCGACCAAGCGACTGCGCGCATCGTCGAGGGATTCTTGACGCCGGCGATGCGCGCCGCGGCCAGCGCCTCATGATGACCGCTCCGCCGCGCAAGCCCGCCACCGTCCTCATCGTCGACGATGAGGCGGGACTGCGGCGCGTGCTCGCACGCTTCCTCGAGCGCCACGGCTATCACGTCCTCAGCGCCGGCACGGCCGAATCGGCGTATGAGATGCTCGCGACGGAAGAGGCCGACGCGCTCCTCCTGGACATCCACTTGCCCACGATGTCAGGACTGGCCCTCTATCTGGCGATCATTCATCGCTGGCCGGCGCTGGAAGGGCATATCGCGATCATGACGGGCGATGCCGAAGCCGAAGAAGTGCGGACCTGGCTCGATCACCACCACTGTACCGTGATCCGCAAGCCGTTCAACCTTAAGCAGGTCGCGGATTGGGTGTCATTGGCCCTGCAGCGCGACCGCTCGTCGGACGCAATGGACGCATGAGCACGGCTGCGCCCCCACACGCCGATCCGCTCTATGTGCTGCGCGAATACCGGAATCTCGCGCCCTGGAACCTGCGGGATCTCTCGGTCGTGGTGGGCGCGGTACTCGACGCGTCGTCGGTGACTCCCATCAACGCCGCCGCGCGCGCGGCGCCGAGCGAACGGACCATCCGCTTCTACGTCACGCGGGGGCTCGTGAGTCCGCCGGAGGGACGGGGGACTGCCGCCACCTACTCCTATCGGCATTTCCTCCAGTTGCTGGCGATCAAGCTGCGCCAGATGGAGGGAGCGACGCTCGCGGCAATCACGAAAGACATGCACGACCAGACCGGCGACGTCCTGGAACGACGCTGTGCCCAGGTCCTCGGCGCGTCGTTGCCAACGCCCGATCGCCTGCCGCTCAAAGTCGCCGACGGTATGCCGCGCGGGCGGTCCGGTCGCGCATTGACCGCCTGGTTAACGCGCGATGCCACCAAGGAGCCCAGCGGCACGACGACGTGGCGCCGGATTCCAGTGACCCGGGGCGTCGAGCTGCACGTTGACGCCGACCACCCGCTCGCCCGGCTCGGCTCGGACGACCAGGGGCTGGCCGAGACCGTTCGCCAGGCCATTTCGAAACTCCTGCCACAGGGCACGTAATAGTAGGGCGCAGCATGCTGCCGCCCCTACGTCACACATCCCTAACGGGGGACTGATATCATGTGGGTCCTGCTGGTTCTTATTGTGATTGTTGGTCTCTGGGTGATCGCCGCGTACAACGGTTTGATCTCCCTCAAGAACCAAACCGTAAATGCGTTCAAGCAAATCGATGTGCAGCTCAAGCGGCGACACGATCTCATTCCCAATCTCGTCAACGCTGTGAAAGGGGCGATGGATTTCGAGCGTTCCACGCTCGAAGCCGTGATTCAGGCGCGCAACCAGGCCGTAAAGGTCAATGCGTCGGGACCTGAGAACGTCAAGCAGATCAGCCAGGCGGAGAACGCTCTGTCGGGCGCGCTGTCGCGGCTGCTGGTCACCGTCGAGCGCTACCCGCAGCTCAAGGCGACCGGCAACATCGGCCAGCTGCAGGAAGAGTTGACGTCCACGGAGAACCGGATTGCGTTCGCGCGCCAGCTCTACAACGACACGGCGACGCAGTACAACACCAAGCAGCAGCAGTTTCCCACGACCCTCGTAGCGGGCCTGGCGCACGCCGAGCGGACGGATCTGTGGGAGATCGAAGATCAAGCAGAACGCGCGGTACCGCAGGTTGACCTCTCCCGACGGTAACCTCTTTCAACAACAGGAAGCCAATCGCCGGCGCACGACCTGGCTGGTGATTGGCTTCGTCCTGTTTTTCGCCTGGCTGGGATTCGGCGGCGATTACATCTGGGCGCTGTCGAGGGGCCACCACCCCTTCCCGTGGCTTGGGATCCTGCTCACCATCGTCGCGATCGGGACGGCCTGGTATTCCTACAAGACCGGCCCGGAGAAAGTACTGTGGGCGACCGGCGCGCAGGAGCTGACCGTCCCGCAGACCGACGCCGAGCGACAACTGGTCAACGTGGTGGACGAAATGGCCATTGCCGCTGGTGTGCCGCGGCCGCGGATCTGGATCGTCCCGGACGAGGACCCGAACGCGTTCGCCACCGGTCACGATCCGCGCGACTCGCACATCGCCGTGACGAACGGCCTGTTGAGGATCTGCAGCCGCGACGAGCTCCAGGGCGTGATCGGGCACGAGCTCGGCCATGTGAAGAATCTGGACGTCCGTCTCATGACGACCTTGGCAGCCCTGGTGGGCGCGGTGCTGCTGGTCCGCGACGGCATGGGACGGATGATGGGTCGTGGCAGGCTGCCCGGGCGCAGCAGTGGGCGCCGAGCAAAGGACGCCGGCCCGCTGCTGGCCATCCTGCTGGCGCTCTGGGTCATCTCCTGGATCATCGCGCCGCTCGTGACCCAGCTGCTCGCCATG
>QHTY01000280.1:11510-11865 GCA_003220985.1 Gemmatimonadota bacterium | reverse complement strand
GCGACGACGGTGCCGACTCCCCCGGCTGCCAGCCGCCGCTCCAGGGCTGGCACGTCCATCCGCCCTGTGCGATCGCAGGGGACCGTCTCGAACGCCAGGCCCAGCACGCCGGCGATGCGTTGATGAGTGTAGTGTGCCTGCGTCGAGGCGAGGACGGTCTTGCCCGGATGCAGCTGCCCCGCGATCCACAGCGCCTCGAGGTTGGCCATCGTCCCGCCGCTGCAGAGATGACCGAGATGCGTGTCCCCCCCCCAGCCGATCATGCGCGCGAGCTGCGCGACGGCTTCCTTTTCCATGGCCGAGCTCGCGCGGCCGCCGTCGAGCGCGTGGTTGTTGGGATTGATCTTGAGGGCCA
>QHTY01000280.1:9731-11314 GCA_003220985.1 Gemmatimonadota bacterium | reverse complement strand
TGATGCCGAGCTGGCTCCGCTCGCAGATGTGCCAATCTTGGCGGTTGGTGCGATCCCAGAACTCCTCGGCGTCCTGAATGTTGTAGCCCTCGGCGCGGGGCGCGTCCGGGTGGACCATCCACTCACACACCACGCGCGACTCGGTCGCAGAGACCGGCCACACCGTATAGAACACCGCGTAATCCGGATGCAGGCTCAACATCATCGTCGGAAAGAGCGCGTAGTAAAACGCGCGGTGGCGACTGTCATCGGGCAGACGCCCAAGCGGCAGGGCACACGCTCGGCCCGTCAGCGTTGCGCTCTCGTTCGGCGCCTTGATCTCCATGTAGCCGCCGAGGAACGGGCCGTCGATCAGATCGTTCGCGCCGCTGGTGTAGGGGAGCTTGGTCGAAAGCTCCGGATGAATCGTGGGGCAGTGCAGGCATTCGTTGTAGTTCTGCAGGATCAGCTTCCAGTTGGCGCGGACGGCGTATTCGATCCGCCGCTCGGTTTGGAGCAGCGGAAGGTTGTAGTGGGCAAATCGATCCCTGAGTGGTCCAAACCACTGCGGACCGGGCACCGCATCCCGATCGAGGTTGAGGAAGAGAAAGCCTTCCCACTCATGCAGGGCGACGGTGTGGAGCGGGTAGGACTTCTTGTCGAAGCCCTCGACTTCGTTCATGTGGGGTGCGCCGATCAAGCGGCCATCGAGGGCATACGTCCACGCGTGGTACGGACACTGGATCGTCTCGGACAGCCGGCCCTTGGGCGCCTCGCAGAGGCGCGTGCCGCGGTGCCGGCAGACGTTGTAGTACGCTCGGGCGTAGCCCGACTGATCGCGCAGCACGATGATGCTCTCGCCCGCGATCTCCGCGACGAAATAGTCGCCCGGCGCCGCCAGCGTGGCGTCCCGTCCCACACAGACCCAATGGCGTGCGAAGATGCGCTGCTGCTCCTCGGCGAAGACCTCCGGCGCCGTGTAGTAACGGCCGGGCAGCGTCCGCGCGCCCTGCTGATAGCTCTCGGTCGTCTTCAGGAATGTCATAGGATCTCGCGTGCGGCGTTGCGCCCCGCGGCCCCCGGAATTCCGCCGCCTGGATGCGTCCCCGACCCACACAGATACAGCCCGTCGATCGGGGTGCGATAGCGGCTCCAGCCCGGGACCGGACGCATGAACAGAATCTGGTCGAGAGTGAGCTCTCCGTGGTAGAGGCTCTCCTCGACCGGCTGCAGCGCGACCTGGTTGGACCGAACCTTCAGGAGCTGCGCCACGCGATCCGCGAGGGCGTGATGCGTGCCAGGCGGGACGAACTGCACATGAACCTCCACTCGCCCATCCGTGCGCTGCACCTCGACGTACGGGGCGCTCGAGTCCTTGCCGTATTTGGCGTCGTCATAGGCCCGCTCCAGATAGTCGAGCGAGGGGGCGATACAGAACGTCGAGTGCACTGGCGATTGCTCGAGCGTGAGGGTGCCACGGGCGACAACACCGCGCGCCTTGATGTTGCTGACCGCGCGGGCGAAGTCCGGGTAGAGCTCGATCGCGAGCGGCAGGAGGGTGGCGCGCGGCGCGGCGCTCGAAACGACGAGCGGTGCCTGGATCG
>QHTY01000280.1:6949-9653 GCA_003220985.1 Gemmatimonadota bacterium | reverse complement strand
TCTCCACGCCCGAGACCTGGGAGAGTGTCTGCGTGACGTTCGAACGCGCCGGCCGGAAGACTCCGGCGGCACAGCCGACATGATGGTGCAGGAAGTTGAACGCCGTGCCGCCGGAGCGCGGCCCCTGTTTGAGGTGCCAGATGCCGAGCGCGCCGAGCAATCCCTTCAGGACATCACTCTCGAACCAGTCGTCGAGCAGCTCGGCGATGGACATCGGCAGGATCCGCGCGAGGTCGATCACGGTCTGCTTGCCGCGGCGGCGAACGTACAGGCCGAGCCCGGCGATACGAGCGAGCTCGCGCACGTCGGTCGACTCGATGTCGGGCGGCGGCACGAGATAGAGGCGCTCCAGCACGCTCGCGAGCGTCCGCATGCGCTGGCAGAAGTCCGGCCACTTCGCGGCGTCGGCGGGACTGATGCGCCGGATCGCCTCAGACGATCTGGCGATGTCCCGCGACAGCTCGAGGGTGCCGCCGGCGGGAAGCGGCGCCGTGATCCAGGGATCCGGCGTTTCGATCCGCAGCCCGGCGCCGGTCAGGCCGAGGTCCCGGATGACGGCGTCCGGGACCCAACCGATGTCGACCGAGGGATCGGCGGTCTGGTGCTGCTCTACGACGAGGACGCGTTTTCCCGCCCGTGCGAGATAGTGGGCAGTCGCGAGGCCGTTCGCACCCGCGCCGATGACGATCGCGTCGTAGCTCATCGGCCGTTCTTGAGCACGGTCAGCGCCGCGAGGCGTCCCGACGCGCCCATGATCCCGCCGCCGGGATGCGTGCCGGATCCGCACTGATAGAAACCGCGCACCGGCGTCGCGAACTTTGCCCAGCCCGGCGCCGGGCGCAGGAAGAAGAGCTGATGCAGCGCGAGCTCGCCCGCAAAGATGTTGCCCTCCGACAGCCCCGTGATCCTCTCGATGTCGAGTGGCGTGATGACCTGCCGGTGCAGGATGAGTGACTTGAACCCGGGCGCGAAGCCCTCGAGCGTGTTCACGACCGCATCGCCGAATGCCTCGCGCTTCGCGTCGGTCCAGCCGCCGTTCAGGTGGTAGGGCGCGTACTGGACGAAGATCGACATCACGTGCTTGCCGGGCGGGGCCATCCCGGGATCGATCATCGAAGGGAACACGATATCCATGTACGGCCGGCGCGAGAACTCGCCGTATTTCGCGTCGTCGTACGCCCGCTCGACGTAGTCTAGGCTCGGACTGATCGAGACGGCGCCGCGATGCAGTCGCCCTCCTGCGCTGTCGGGCATGCAGGTGAACGTGGGCAGGCCAGCGAGGGCGATGTTCACCTTGCCCGACGAGCCGCGGAACTTGAAGCGCTTGATGTCCGAGACGAAATCGGCCGGCAGGTGATGCGACTCGACCAGTTGCAGGAACGTGCGCCGCGGGTCGAGGCTCGACACGACGATTGACGCCGGAATCTCGTCGCCGTTTTCGAGCACCACACCGGCGGCTTTGTCATTCCGAACAGTGACTTTCGACACGCCGGCATCGCACCTGATCTCAGCCCCGAACGAGCGCGCGGCGGATGCAATGGATTCACTCACCGCGCCCGTCCCCCCCTTCGCGAATCCCCAGGCCCTAAACACCCCGTCCAGCTCGCCCATGTAATGATGCAGGAGCACGTAGGCGGTGCCGGGTGAGCGGGGTCCCAGGAACGTGCCGATGATCCCGCTGGCCGACTTCGTCGCCTTGAGCACGTCGGTCTCGAACCACTCGTCCAAGAAGTCCGCCGAGCTCATCGTCATCAGTTTGACGAGTGCATGCAGCCGTTCGGCGCCAAGGCCGCGGAAGTGCTTGCCGAGCTTGAGGAGGCCGGCGAGGTCGCCGGGTGCGAACGACGTCGGGTCGGGCGGTACCATGCCGAGGATCGGCTTCACCGCTTGCGCCATGAAGTGCATCAGGCGGCCGTACTCATCGTACGCTTCCGCATCGCGCGGCGAGTGGCGATACAGCTCGCGCCGAGTCTCGTCGTGATCGGCCCAGGCGGCGAGGTAGTCGCCGTTTTCCATCGGCGTGACGGTGCTCTCGAGCGGCAGGATGTGCAGCCCATGCCGCGGCAAATCGAGGTCGCGGATGATCTCCGGCCTCAGCAAGCTGACGACGTAGGAAAACATCGAGAACTTGAAGCCGGGGAAGATCTCTTCGGTGACGGCTGCACCGCCGACACGGGGCCGGCGTTCGAGCACGAGGACCGATTTCCCGGCGCACGCGAGATAAGCCGCCGTCACCAGGCCGTTATGGCCTCCACCGATGACGATGACGTCGTATTTCTTCATGCTCGCTTGCGCTCGGGGTTGAAGAAGGGCAGGGGCGTCAGGAACGCCTTCGCCTGTTTGCGCCGATGCTCGACGGTCATCTCCATCCGCACCTCGGTTCCCGCTTTATGCTCAGAGCCGAGATGGGCCAACGCCATGTAGCGCTTGAGCAGGGGCGACCAGCCACCGCTTGTCGCGTAGCCGATCTGTTTGTGCCCGCCCGGGTCGTAGATCGGTACGCTCATCCGCCAGGCCTGCGACGGAAGGCGCGGCGGCAGGCCAACGTCGGCGTACAGCTTCTCGAGCGAGTCCCAATCGACGGTCAAGCCGGTGAATTGCCACGATGGCCCGCGCTTGCGCTCGGCAGCCAGCGCCGCCCGGCCGTTGTAGCGCTCCTTGTCCGTGGCGACCGTCCAGGCAAGTCCCAGCTCGAGCGGCGAGG
>QHTY01000280.1:2407-6811 GCA_003220985.1 Gemmatimonadota bacterium | reverse complement strand
TCAACCCAGACCTCGAATCCCAAGTCCCCCGTATAGCCGGTGCGCGAGATCGTGACCGGAATCCCGCGGATCTTCGCGGATGTCAGGCGGAAGTACTTCAGTGCCGAAAGGTCGCGCTCGGCGGCAATCTGGAGGATAGCCCGCGAGCTGGGGCCCTGCAGCGAGAGCGCTGCGGTCGTCTCGGACACGTCTTCGATCTTCACATCCAGACCGGACGCGTTCAGATGCAGCCACCGCAGCGTCGGATCCGCCGACGTCATACGGTAGGTCTGTTCGCCGAGCACGGAGATCGTCCCGTCGTCGATTTGCTTGCCTTCATCGTCGCACCACGGCGTGTACAGTACCTGGTCGACTTTGGCCTTCCCGACATTGCGCGTGACGATGTGGTCGAGCAGCCGAGCTGCGTCGCGGCCGGTGATCAGGTATTTGTAGAGGGGCGACACGTCGAACAGGGCGGCGGCGTTCCGAATCGCGTGATATTCGCGGTCGTGCGAAAGCTCGTATGAGCTCGCGACGACGTAACCGGACCAGCGCCGCCAGGCCTGACCTTCGGACAATGGACCCGTGCGGGAATGAAACGGCGTGGTGCGGAGGCTCACGTGACGCGAAATGTAACTTTGCGCTGATGCGGCTGCATCTCGTCGAAATTCACGACCTGGCGTCCTGCCCCCAGTCGTTGCGCGACGCGTTGACCGATTTCCTGGCGTTTACGGTGAACGTCGGCGGCGCCTACGATCCTGCCGGCCCGCTCCTGCGCCGCGCGATCGAGCGGACGAAGGCACGCCGGATCGTGGACTTGTGTTCGGGCGCCGGTGGGCCCTGGAGCAGGCTGGCCGGTCAGGTCGGTGTTCCGGTTCTGCTCACCGACCTGTATCCCCATCGCGGCGGCGTGCGCGACATGTCGTTCTATCCCGAGTCCGTAGACGCCCGCAAGGTCCCAGAGCAGCTCGACGGCTTCCGGACGATCTTCACGGCGTTCCATCATTTCCGGCCGGTCGAGGCGCGCGCGATCCTCGAGGATGCGGTGCGTCACCGCCAGGGCATCGGGGTGTTCGAGGTGGCGCGCCGCGCGCCGCTGGAAATGGCGCTGATCGCCTTCACGTGGCTCGGGACGCTGGCGCTCGCGCCGTTCATCCGGCCCTGGCGGTGGTCCCGCTTGCTGTGGACCTACCTGCCGCCCGTCTTGCCGCTCGTCGGCACGGTTGACGGGATCGTGTCGTGCCTGCGTACCTATTCCCTGGCCGAGCTCGCGGGTCTCGTGCGAGGGTTGGACACGTACGATTGGGACTTCGGGAATTTTCGGGGGCCACGGTCTCCATTACGCGGCACCTACCTCATCGGCGTCCCGAAATCCGCCCTGGCCTAACACGGTCCCGCGGGTTTGCTTTTAGACATTCCTCTTTCATTGACCGCCGCCCGCGGAGGCCCCATGCGTTCCGTGTTTCTCGCCGCCCTGCTCGTCGTTCCATCCGTTGTCCGTAGTCAAGAAACCGCATCCGACACCTTGCTCACCGTCAGCCACTATCTCGACTGGGAACAGGTTGCCGAGCCCCAGATCTCTCCCGACGGCTCGCGGATCGTCTACACGCGTCGCTGGGTGAACAAGATCGACGACCGCTGGGATGCGGGTCTGTGGATCATGAACGCCGACGGCTCGAAGAACAGGTTCTTGGTAAAGGGCTCCAATGCCCGCTGGTCGCCCGACGGCCGCTCGCTCGCATTTACGATGCTCGTGAAGAGCGAGACGCCGTGGAAGATTTCGATGCCGATGGCGCCGGAAGGCGCGAAGTGGACGCCCGCACCGCGCATCGTCGATCGCCTGCACTATCGCCGCGATCGCGTCGGTTTCGTGGAGCAAGGAACGACGCAGATCTTCCTCGTTCCCGCTGAAGGGGGCACACCCCGCCAGCTCACGACCGGCGACTTCGCGACGAGCGAGCTGGGCGGATTCGGCGCGCCGAACTACGACTGGACGCCCGACGGCCGCACGATCGTGTTCGACGGACTGCGCGAACCCGACGCCGACTATCGCTACCGCGAGTCGTACCTCTACGCGGTCGACGTGCAGAGCGGCACGATCAAGCCACTTGTCAGTAAGAAGGGCGGCTGGACAAACCCGGTCGTCTCGCCCGATGGTCGCACGGTGGCATTTACCGGTCACGAGTACGGCACCTTCTCTTATCGTGCCGACGAAGTCTGGACGGTCGGTATCGATGGCAGCGGGATGCGAGCCCTCACCACGTACGATCGTGATCCAGGCAACGTCCGCTGGAGCCCGGACGGCGGCGGCGTGTTCTTCGCGCTGGCAGAGCAGGGGACGAGCAACGTGTATTTCGCAGGCCTGCGCGGCGGCAATCGCAAAGTGACCGACGGGGACCAGATGCTGTCGCTGTCGTCGGTCGCGCGTGATTTCACCGCGGTCGGCGTTCGCACCGACGCCACGAATCCGCCGGACGTCGCCCGGTTCAGCCTGAAAGCCGGCGGTCGCGCGCCGGTCACTCGCCTTACCAGCGTGAATGCCGACGTGCTGGACCGCATTCGGCTGGGCTCGACGGAAACGGTCTGGTATGCGTCGACCGGTGGCGCGCGTGTCCAGGGCTGGATCATCAAGCCGCCGGGGTTCGATCGGACCAAAAAGTACCCGCTCATCATGGAGATCCACGGCGGGCCGCACGGCATGTACAACGGGGCGTTCAGCTATCAGCTGCAGAACTTCGCTGCGGACGGCTACGTCGTCGTGATCACGAATCCGCGCGGCAGCACGGGGTACGGCAGCCCGTTCGGGAATGCGATCGAGCGCGCGTACCCGAGCGTGGACTATGACGATCTCATGGCGGGCATCGATACGGTCGTCAACCGCGGGTACATCGACACGCAGCGCATGTACGTCGGCGGCTGTTCGGGCGGCGGCGTGCTGTCGAGCTGGGTCATCGGCCACACGACGCGGTTTGCGGCGGCGGCGGTGCGCTGCCCGGTGATCGACTGGATGAGCATGGCGGGCGAGACCGACATTCCGCTGTTCACCTACGGCTTCTTCGATGCACCGTTCTGGGAAAAGCCCGAACAGTGGATCAAGCAGTCGTCGCTCGCCTACGTGGGGAACGTGAAGACCCCCACCCTGCTCATGACGGGCGAGCTCGACCTGCGCACGCCGATCCCCCAAACCGAGGAGTACTACTCGGCGCTCAAGATGCTGAAGGTTCCCGTCGTGATGCTGCGCTTCAACGGCGAATACCACGGCACCAGCTCCAAGCCGTCCAATTTCCTGCGGACGCAGCTCTATATGCTGAGCTGGTACCAGCAGCACCGGCTCGGCAGCCAGAACGCCGCTAGCACTACCAGCGAGGCCCGTCAGCCCTAGGGCCGTCGCAGCGTCTGGTCGAAGATCTGTTGGGCCCGGACGTCACTGAATACGAGGGGCTTCGTACTTGTCAATACGAAGCCTTTCGCAGTTTATGGGGTCGCAGCGCGCTCCACGTCCGCCCACGGCACCACCACGCCGTGCCCACCAGCGACGCGGTCGACGGTAATCCCGCGGGCCTTCACGAATCTGACGAGCTCGGCGCTGCCTGCGGCGGGTGGGTTCGGCGTGGCGTTCACGACATCGCTCTGGAACAGGATCTTGGCTGACGGGACGTAGATCGCGAGCATCCCTTCCGCGTGTGCGGTGGGCAGGCGGTATGCAATGACCTGCCCGTCACCCCTGCCAATGACCAGGCTGTCTTCCACCGCGCTTATCGCGGGGAGCGGGGAGCGGGCGGGGCCGAGGCGCCGGGACAGCACGTCTGGTCGAACGGTCTTCCGCGCCGTGGCGATTGACCGTACGAAGCTCAGGTTACGCGCGTGCGTCACGACGGGCACGCCGGCGGCAAGTACGGCCCGCAACCCACCCGAATGATCCCAGTGATGATGCGTATTGATGACCAGGCCCACGGGCTTGGTGGGGAATCTGGAGCGCAGTGTGTCGAGCATTGCCTCCATGCGCATCGCGCTGAGCGGCGCCTCGACCACGACGAGCCGGGCGCCCTGATCCACGATCAGCGAATGATGGGATCCGCCTTCGGCGCGCCACACGTTCGGAGCGAGCTCGACGAGCGTCACGACCACGGGTGGCGGCGTAGGGTCGCTCCGCTGCGCGCGAGCGGCGATAGAGTCGGGAATCGCAAACATACTATCGGATAGCGCGGGATTCGTGCTGATGGTCGTGGCGACGCTATGAGTTTGCAGCCGGTTATTCACCTCGATGTCGACCTGCCGCGAAAGCAGCACCCCGCCAGCGTCCTGCCAGCGGGTGTACGCGGTGCGCGAAACACGATCGCCGAGGACCGGGTCGTCGGTCAGCGTCTCGGTGAGGACGAGCAGTCCGGTGCGACGATCGAAAAAGAGATCGAGCGTGTCTGCGCC
>QHTY01000280.1:0-2364 GCA_003220985.1 Gemmatimonadota bacterium | reverse complement strand
GCGCGCGGGGAGAGGCCGCAAGGCCGCGGGATTATCCAGTGCTGTGACGAGCAATCGCTCGGGTGTACGCCGTATGAACCGTTCGATGGCGGCTACCTGCCCGGGGTTGTCCGGCGCCGGCACGCCGTTGGTCTCAGTCATCCCGATGCTGCTGGCGATCACGCGGCGAACCGTGTTGACAGCACCGGTTGGGTTGCGGCCCTCGGTTGTGAACAGCACGCGGTTGCCCGCGTAGTCGGTCACCTGCCGGCCGATCGTCAAATTGGCTCGCGCCGGCGAGGCCGGCGTCTCTTCCTGCCCCAAGGCGAATGTCGCCTGGTAGAAGTCGATCACGGAACCACGCAGCCCGCGCACTGCCGGCTCTCCCCCCATCGCGGCGACCGCGCGGGCGACGAGCTCGCGGGGGGCGGGGGCAGGGGATTGGGCGAGACTGGACAGCAGGATCAGCGGGACGGCCAGGGTGCTCATAGGGCCTCCGGGATTTCCCGTAACGTAGCCCCCCCTGCTTGACAACGCTCGACCCAATGCTACTTTCTTAGCATAAGATGCTAGTTTTTTAGCATCCAACGGTTGGAGGGGGCGGCGATGTCAAAGGAAACGAACACGCAGCTGAGCCGTCGGGAACGGGAAATCATGGATCTCATCTATCGCGCGGGGCGGGCGACTGCCGCCGAGGTCCTCGAGCAGCTCTCCGACCCGCCGAGCTACTCCGCCGTGCGCGCGCTGCTGCGCGTGCTCGAGGAGAAGGGTCATCTCCGCCATGAAGAGGACGGTCCCCGCTACGTGTTTCTGCCGACCGTGCCGCGCGAGCGCGCGCGGCAGTCGGCGCTCCGCCAAGTGCTCCATACATTCTTCGATGGATCGACGGAAGAGGCAGTCGCCGCACTCCTCGATCTCTCTTCAACGCGTCTTTCGGACGCCGAGCTCGAACGCTTGAGCAAGCTCATTGCCGACGCGCGGAAGGAGGGCCGCTGACATGATCGCCATTCTGGCTGATGCCTTCGTCAAGTCGACGATCATCCTCCTGCTCGCGGGCGGCGTGACCCTGCTGCTGCGTCGCTCCGCAGCTTCGCTGCGTCATCTGGTTTGGACTCTCGCCTGCGGGGCCGTGGTCGTACTGCCCCTGGCCTCCGCGTTGCTCCCGAATTGGCGCGTCGCCGGCTGGCCGCGACTCGATGTCCCGGTGGCCTTCGACCTGAACGAGATGCCGCAGCATCGCGGGCGCGATGTCACGCCCGCTCCGACTGCCACGTCGAGCGCTGCACCCTCGACCGCCGTCGCGCGGACGCCGAGTCCCACGCCGCCCGCGACGACGACTGACGTCGGCAGCATGCGCTGGCGGATCACGCCGAACTGGACCACGCTCATTTTCCCGGTCTGGCTGAGCGGGGTCGCGGCGGTCCTGATTCTGCTCGCCGTCGGCCTGGCGCGGATCGCGTGGCTCGATCGGATCACCGCGCCGGTGCGGGATGAGCGCTGGCTGCTGCTCGTCGAAGAGTTGTCGCTCGAGCTCGGTCTCGCGCGGCACGTCCGGCTGCGGCAGGCGAGCGGGCCCGCGATGCCGATGACTTGGGGCATTCGCAGGCCGACGATCCTGATCCCCGCCGACGCCGATGAATGGAGCGCGGAACGCCGGCGCGATGTGCTGCTGCATGAGCTGGCGCACGTGAAGCGGCACGACTTCCTCACGCAGCTCGTCGCGCGTGTCGGCTGCGCGGTGTACTGGTTCCATCCGCTCGTCTGGCTTGCGGCGACCCGACTGCGCGAGGAGCGCGAACGCGCCTGCGACGATCATGTGCTGAACGCCGGCGCGTCGCCGTCCGTCTATGCCACGCATCTGCTCGAGATCGCGCGCGACCTGCGGGCCGCGCGCGCGACCGTGCTCGCCAGCGTCGCCATGGCTCGCCCCGCGCAGCTCGCGACGCGGCTGCTCGATGTGCTCGACACGCGCCGGCGTCGCGACACGCTGTCGGCCCGGTCGGCCGTGCCGGCCTGGATTGCGGCAATCGTCGTCGTGGTGCCGCTCGCGGCCGCGGCCCCGCGGATCGCGGAGCCGAGATCATCCTCCGCTTCGATCGACACCATCGGGCCCCTGCCGTCACCATGGCGCAATGGGAAACACGCGATGTTGGCGACCGCGGCGTCGCGGCGGGTCGCTGCTTCGGACACACTGCGCGGGTGCAGCGGGTCCGGCGCACGGCGCTCGAGCCACAGCCACGAAGGCGATGGGGATGTCGTCACCATCAGCATCACGACGGGCAATTGCGCCATCAGCTTCGATGGCGACGGGAAGTTCACCTTCAACGACGACTTCACCGATATCGCCACGCTGGCTGCGGGCGGTCGGATCGTCATCAAGGTCGA
>QHTY01000163.1:27238-27749 GCA_003220985.1 Gemmatimonadota bacterium | reverse complement strand
CGGATGCGAAACGGGTGACGGTCCAGGTCGCCGCGAGCGGGCGGCAGTTGGTCGTCGCCGATGACGGCCGGGGCATCCCGCCGGAGGCGTTGCCCCGGGTGTTCGAGCCGACGTTCTCGACGACATCGAGCGGCGCGGGGCTCGGACTGGCGATCGCGCGCCGGCTCGTCGAGAGCTGGGGCGGCGTGATCACCCTCGAAAGCGATCCGGGCAAGGGGACACGGGTCACTCTGACGCTCCAAACAGCATCCTGAAGCGTCCCCCGGTGACCTTCCTCACACCTGGCAATGGAAAAATCGGGCACAATGTGCAAAGTTGTGGCGGCTTTTCCCTTGACCGAGGTGCTCTGTGCGAACAGGAGTCGTCGGTTTTGCGCTCGCTCTGCTCGTACTTGCTCCGCTGCTCCCCCGGGCGGCCAGCGCGCAGTTCTCGTTCGATGCGCGCCGTATCGGCATGGGCGGGGTGTCGCTCAGCCGTGACGGCAACGCGCGGCGCTACAACCCCGCGTATC
>QHTY01000163.1:17563-27164 GCA_003220985.1 Gemmatimonadota bacterium | reverse complement strand
ACCACCCGATCAACCAGTTGAGCCACGATCCGATGTTCAATCCCGACTCAGCAGCGTTCAATCCGATCGGGTTGATGGATCTCGTGTTCAATCCACCGATCTTCCTTGAAGTGAAAAAGGCGCCCACGCCGACGAACGACGTGGAGTTCACGATCGGGAGAAACGAGCTCATCGTCGATCTGGGGGCGACAAAGGTGCTGATCCCCGAGCAAGACTTCGGCCTGGGCTCGACCAGTCGCCTGTTCGACGCGGGCGGCGGATTCGCGGGCTTCAACATCGGCGTGATGGGCTTTCTCGAGTATGACGTTCGCTTCCAGCTCGACACCGCGCTGCGGAACTTTCTCGTCAGCGATTCGACGGCGCGGCCGAATACCCCGTACTCTGTAAACGTCGACGGAGTGGCGCAGGCAGGGCTCGCACCCACGGTGAGCTTCGCGGGCCGGATCCTGCGGGGCATCGGTGGCGATGCTACCGACGACGGCTTGTACGTCGGCGGTGCGCTTCATTATTACCTCGGCGCCACGTACGGCCGGGCCGTTGGTCCCGCCGGGTTCACGACCGGCAATCCGGTGCTGGCGAGCACGCCGACCCCACTGCTTGACGGCAACGTGTTTACCTCTCAAAAGCCCAACGGCCATGGCGTCGGGGGTGACGTCGGCGTGGTGTGGATTTCGGGGCCGTTCGAGGTGGGGGCAGGTGTCGACGATATCGGCGCCGAGCTCACATGGTCCCACACGAAGATTCAGCGCTTCCTCTACAACACCGGAGGCGACTCGATCGCGCGAACCGTAATCGCGACCGATGCGACGACGAAGACGAAGCTACCGATTACGTATCTGGCCAATGCGGCGATCCACATGGGGACGGGGACCACCGTCGGCGGCGACGTCATCAACTCCGGCCGCGGCACGGTCATCCACATCGGCGCCGAACAGCGGACGGGACTGTTTGCGGTGCGCGGCGGTGTGTCGCGCGACCAGCGCAAGAAGATGCAGTTCGGGTTCGGTGGCGGCGTGCGGCTCGGGCCACTCGGTCTCGACCTCGGATTCTGGACGCACAGCAATTCACTCTCGACGCAGCGGGCCATTACGATGGCCACGTCGATTTCGATCTATTAAGGGGGCGACCATGAAGGCCTTTGTAGCCGCTCTCCTCGTGCTCGTCGCGGCCTGCGGTGAAGGGCGCGCGATCTTCAACGTGGATGTGTTGAGCTTCTTGTCCCCGAGCGATTCCTTGAAGCGCTTCAGTGTTCCCGGTGGGATTCCGCAAGCGGATTCGAGCGCCGCGCGGCGTTTCTTCCTGCCGCCGGGCTTCGGGAAATCGACGGCGGACTCGGTCACCGCGTCCGCGTCGGCATCGGTCATCGACACGTCGGGCAGCGGGAGCGTTCGGTTCGATGTCTTCTTCGCAAAAACGCAGGCAGCGCTCTTCCTCGGGACGCCGTACCTGACGGCGAACAGCGGCGCGCTCGTGCCCGGCGATTCGGTCGCCCTGCTGCCGCCCTCCTCCGTTTCGCTGGCCGATTCGGTCTTCCAAAGCGACACGGTGTGGGTGGGGATTCGCGCCCGCATCACCACCAACATCGGCCCCAATATGGCCGGCCGGATCCGGATCACGAGTCTCAATCTGCGGATCGTGCTGCAGGACAAGATTCTCTAGCCGGACTGCCCGAGTAAACTCGCGGGGACGCTATATTTCATCCCCGTGAGCACGCGACGCTCCACCGTGACGGTCACCGTGGGCGGCGTACCGGTGGGCAGCGCCCAGCCGATCGTCGTCCAGTCGATGACCAATACCGACACCGCCGATCCCGCCGCGACGGCCGCGCAGGTGCGCGCGCTGCACGCGGCCGGCAGCGAGCTGGTGCGCGTGACGGTGAACACCGATGAAGCGGCCCGCGCCGTGCCCGCCATCGTTGCCGAGGTGGACGTTCCCGTGATCGGCGACTTCCATTACAACGGCCACCTGCTGCTGACGAAGCATCCCGCCTGCGCCCGGGCGCTTGCGAAGTACCGCATCAATCCGGGGAACGTCGGCACCAAGCGCCGCGACGACAACTTCCGCACGATCATCCAGGTCGCTGTGAACGAAGGGAAGCCGGTCCGCATCGGCGTCAACTGGGGCAGCCTGGACCAGCAGCTGCTCACCGAGATGATGGATGCCAACGCGAAGCTCGCCGCAACGCGAAGCTCGCCGAGCCGCGCGATGCACGCGACGTCACGATGGATGCGATGGTCGAGAGCGCGATGCGCTCGGCAGAGCTGGCCGAAGAATCCGGGCTGCCCCACGACCGCGTCATCCTGTCGGCCAAGGTCTCCGGTGTGCAGGATCTCGTGGCGGTGTATCGGATGCTCGCACCGCGTTCCGACTACCCGCTGCATCTCGGTCTCACAGAAGCGGGAATGGGGACGAAGGGAGTCGTCGCGAGTACGGCGGGGCTCTCCATCCTTCTCCAGGAGGGCATCGGCGACACGATTCGCGTCTCGCTCACGCCCCGTCCCGGAGGCGACCGCACGGAAGAGGTGCAGGTCGCGCAGCAGGTCCTGCAATCGCTCGGATTGCGGAGCTTTACGCCCCAGGTGACCGCTTGTCCCGGCTGCGGCCGCACGACGTCGACATTCTTCCAGGAGATGGCTGAGGAGATTCAGACATATCTGCGCCAGCAGCGGCCCGCGTGGCAGGCCCGCTATCCAGGCTCGGAAGAACTGCGCGTGGCGGTAATGGGCTGTGTGGTCAACGGACCCGGAGAGTCGAAGCACGCCGACATCGGCATTTCGTTGCCCGGCACTGCCGAGGAGCCGCGCGCGCCGGTGTACGTGGACGGCGCGCTCAGAGTCACGCTGAAAGGCGACTCGATCGTCGCCGATTTCCTGCGCATTCTCGAGGATTACGTCGAGCGGCGGTTCGGAAAAAGCTCAGGCAATGCGGGAGCCCAGCGGCACGTCGCGGTCGGGGTGCACCAGGCAGATATCGCCCTCCCCAAGAATCACGCCTAAGGTCAGGACCTCCGAAAAAAACGTCGCGATCTGCCGAGGCGGGAAGTTGATCACGCCCAGCACGAGCTTACCCACCAGATCCTGTGGGTCGTAGTACTTCGTGATCTGCGCGCTCGAGTTTTTCACACCGATCTCGGGACCAAAATCGATGCGGAGTTTGTACGCCGGTTTGCGCGCCTGCGGAAACTCGTCCGCCTGCACGATCTGGCCGACGCGGATGTCGATCTTCGCAAAATCGTCGTAGCTGATCTGGTCCATCGCCACTCCCAAATGTCCCTTTTAGAGGTCACGGCAAGCGTTCGTCAAAGCGCGAAAAGCTTGGCACGTGCATTGCCTTTCCGCCACGGCGTAGACGATTCCACTCTCACAGGGCGGCGATATGCGGCGCATCGGGATGGCGGTGCTGAGCCTCGGTCTGATTGCAGGTCCTCTCCTCGGCCAGCGGTCCGCGCTCCGGGAGGTTCGCGACCGCGGTGCATTTGGCGCCGACTTTGTCGTGGCACAGCCGCTCGGCGAGTTTCGCCGCAATGGGGACGTCGCGGGCGGATTGTCGATCTTCGGCGTCACGAGCGGCGGCGCGCTGGGGCTCCGGATCGACGCCTCCTGGATGGCCTACGATGCGCAATACCAGAGTTACGGCGTTACCACCACTTCACAAATCGGCACGATCGGCGCGGGACCCCAGCTGACGCTGGGCAGTGGCGCGTTCCGCGTCTACGGATTTGCGACCATGGGCGGGTCGCTGTTCTGGAGCAACGCGAGCTACAGCAGCTGCGGCTGCTCTGCGAGCGACTACCTCGACGGCCACACCACGTGGATGCGGTCCGCGGGCGGCGGCTTGCTGCTCGGTCTTAGCGCCGGTCGCACTCCGATCGCGATCGATATCGGTGCCCGCGGCGTGCGCCACGATCGTGTGACCTATGTGCCGGCGGGCGGCCTGACGCAGAATCCTGACGGCAGCTTCAGCGCACGCCAAGTCACGACGCCGGTGGATATGCGCGTCTATCAGATCGGGGTGTCGATCGGGATTCGGTAATCTCCCCTGCCGTCCCCGACCTCACCCTAACCCCCTCTTCACTCAGTGGAGAGGGGGGTCCTTTTTCAGGATCTGATTCAAATAACGATCGGGTGCGTTTAGAAAATCTCGTGTAATGCGCACGTGATCGAGATCTTCGTACGCGACCGCCCGCACGGGTATCCGATCGAACGTATAGATCTGCGCGTCCGGGAACGCGAGCAGCAGCGGCGAATGGGTGGCGATGATGAACTGTGCGTCGTGCGAGATCATGTCGCCAATCATTGCGAGGAGGGCGAGCTGGCTCTGCGGTGAGAGCGGTGCCTCCGGCTCGTCCAGCAAGTACAGGCCGCCGGGCACAAACCGTGATTGAAACAGCTTGAGAAAGCTTTCACCATGTGAGTTGGCGTCGAGCTGAGCACCGTAGCGCTTTTCCAGTTCGGCGATCGATGCCTGCAGCGGCCCTTGCTTCAAGCCGAGCGCCGCCTGCGAGCGGCCGCCCGCCTTGTACAGCGCTGCCGCTTCGCGCATCTCCACGATCAATTCGGCGCGCATGCGCGCGAGCCGTTTCGTGAACCCAAAGAAATCTTCCGCACGCAGAAAGAATCCACGCACCGTGCGTCTGGCCCAGCTGAGCCGGAGTGCTTTGCCCAGCCGTCGTTGCGCTTCGAGCGTGTCATCCTGCAGCACCTCCGCACTGCCTACTGTCGGGAGTCGCGCGGCCGCGGCGATACCCTCGAGCAGCGTCGATTTTCCAGAGCCGTTTTCGCCGACGAAGAATGTGACGGGCCGCTCGAGCGACAGCCCGTCGAGCGCCCGGATCGCCGGGACGCTAAAGGGAAACTGGGCGTCGTCGCCGCCGCGGCGACTCATAGCAGCCAAATGAACCGCGCTCACGGCCTCAACATACGTGCTGCCGGAGGTGTTTCATTTCGCTTACAACCGGCATGCCTGCGGCGGGAAGTGTTTCACTTCGCTTACAATCACCGGCGTCAGCACTCCAACTCGCTGATTGGGCGGAGCTTACAGAGCGCAGCGATGGGTACGGTACTTGCCCCTCGAGGATCGCTAAGGAGGGAATGATTCATGGCCGACACACATCCCGTCTCCGGCACACGACCAGCAGGCGCGCCCGCCTATGAGCCGGTCGTGAGGCTCGGCACTCCTCCAACGCCCACGATTCCCGCAACGCAGACGCCGAGTCGCATCAATCATCCGGTCCTGCTTCCCTCCGACGCAACCGATGTCGATGACGAGCTTCCCGCCGCCGGAGAGTCCGCACCGTCTGCCGCTCCCGGCTCGCATACCGCGCCGAGGGTTCGTTGGTACACATACATCGCTTCGGGGCTTGCCGGTGCCGTACTCGTGACCGCCATCTACGGTTTGCTCGGATCCCGCTCCGGTGCAGCAGGCGGCCGCGGCTCCGAGAGGGGGGCCGCCGGCGCGGTGCCTGTCAGTGATACCGCGTTGCTCGACCGGCGCGCTGACACGCTTGCCCTCGCGCTTACGGCGTTCAACATGCGAGCGACCATGTATGACACGCACCGCATGCCGTGCAGCGGACTCGCGCGCGGCCTCACGCAGGTGGAGGATGCGTGGCTCGGATACAATGTGGCACGGAAGGATCTGCTCGCAGGGTCCGACGCCGGGCGCGACGCGCGTGACAAGCGTCTCTACGCGGACGTCCGCGGCGTCGAAGTGAAGTTCGAACGCTCATCCTGCGCCCGGCCATAGCGTGCCCTCGCGGCTGAGAGGGATCCTGATCGTGCTGGCCTCGCTGGCCGCGGCGACCGCGGGGGGGGCGCAATCACCACCGCCGCTCGACAAGACCGAGTTGATCCGGCTGCTCACGAATCCCATGTTCGCCCAGACTGAAGTCGCGGATGTCGTGCGTCGCAGCTGCCTGACGTTCCGTCCGACGGAGCGCGATTGGGCGGATCTGCGCAACGCCGGAGCCGGCGGCGAGGTGATCGCCAGCGCCGCCGCCTGCGACACTCGTCGTGCCGCTAACGCGTCGGTGTCCGCAAGCACCGAGACGGCCCAACCGATCACCGCCGTCGCCCAACCCGGCGAGGTCGTCACCACCGCGGGGACCGCGGCGAGTGTGCGCGTGCGCCTGAGTCGTGGCCGCACGCCGCTACGGCGCACGACCTTGGCGTTGCGAGGGACCACCGCACTCGGCCTATCGCGGGACGCGTCAGCGGTCACCGACGACAGCGGCATCGCCGTCTTCCGGCTGCCGGCCGTGTCGCGCGCGGGCACGCATCAATTCGAGATTCGCAGCGGCGCCGGCGCGACGCTTCCGGGCCAGCCTGGCGTCCTCCTTTCCGTCCGCTCCGCCAAAGCCGGACGGATGCGTGTGACGCCCGACTACATCGTGTTTCGGAGCGAAGACACCACCGCAGCGATCGTGGCGGCGGTCACGGACTCGCTCGGAAATCCGGTGTCAGGTGAGCCGGTCGACCTCGTCGGCGGGACGGGCGGCCCGCTGACGTCAGTCACCGATTCCGGCGGGCGCGCGACGTTTGCCGTAACGCCCAAATCGGTCTCGCGCGGGGCGACGGTGCAGGTCCGGGTTCGCGGGCTTCCACCGACGGAGGTGGAGATCGCGGCGACAGCCGGACTGTCCGGGATCAACACCGGATTCCTGCCGCTCGCCACGACGTCGGGCGGCGTGGGAAGCCCGCTGGGTGAGCCGGTAGTTTTCCGCGCGCGAACCGTTCAGGGAGCTCCCGCGGCCGGCCGTACCGTCCGCTTCCGCGCGTTGAACGGCCGCGTCACGCCGGAGTCGGCGGTCGTCGACTCGACCGGTCAGGTCCGCGTGGATGTCGTCTTGGGTAACAAGACGGGGGAGTCGGCTGTCTTCGCAAGCATCGATTCACTCGAGCGGGTCGTGACGCTGCGGGCGCAGCCGGGGCCCATCGATACGCTGATCCTCGACCGCAACGGCGAGGTGGTCAACGGGCGCGCGATCACGGTGCCGGTTGCTACGCCTTTTACGCTCCGACTGCGGGCTCGTGACCTGTACGGCAATCTCACGTCGATCGATGCCCTGGGTCAGGCGCTGCGCGCCGGTCGCGCGCGCCTCAACGTGCGCCAGCAGGATCTCCAGCTCGTCAGCCTCGAGTCGGCCGACACGGCCGTGATCATCATGCTAAAGGCGCAGCGGGTGGGAAGCTACCAGTTCGTGATTGGGAGCGGCCTTACCGCCAGCGTCCGCGTCGACGCGGTCGCGAAGCCGTAATCAGTCGGCGGCGGCCGGCTCCTCGACGGACGCCCGCCGCGCACGGCGCCCGAGGCGATGTTGTAAGGTGTCAAGGTAGGTGTACACGACCGGCGTCACGTACAGCGTGATGAGCTGAGAGAAGGCCAGCCCGCCCACGACGGCGAGACCGAGGGGCCGCCGCGATTCGCCGCCGGCGCCCCAGCCGATCGCGATGGGCAGCGTCCCCATCAACGCCGCCATCGTCGTCATCATGATCGGCCGGAACCGGACGCTGCACGCCTCGATAATGGCGTCGCGTGGGGACTTGCCCTCGGTCCGCTCGGCATCTAGGGCGAAGTCGATCATCATGATCGCGTTCTTCTTGACGAGCCCCACCAGCATGATCACACCCACGAACGCGTAGACGCTCAGCTCAGTGCGAAAGATGAACAGCGTGAGCAACGCCCCGAATCCGGCGAATGGGAGACCGGACAGGATCGTGAGCGGGTGGATGAAGCTTTCGTAGAGAATCCCGAGCACGATGTAGATCACGACGACGGCGAGCAGTAACAGGAACACGAGTCCCTGCTGGCTCGCCTGAAACGCCTGCGCAGTGCCCGAGAAGCCGGTGCTGATCGTGGACGGCAAGGTCTGCCGCGCGGCCTTTTGTACGTCATTCACCGCGGCCCCGAGGGAGACGCCGGGCGGCAGGTTGAATGAGAGGGTGACCGACGGCAGCTGGCCGCTGTGATTCACGCTGAGCGGACCGACGTCGTTAGACGCGGAAGCGACGGAGGTCAGCGGAATCAGCTTGCCGGTTTGCGAGCGCAGGTAGAGCAGCTGGAGCGCCGAGGGATCCCGCTGGTACTCGGGCAGCAGCTCCAGAATCACCCAGTACTGGTTGTTTGGCGTGTAGATCGTTGACACCTGGCGCGAGCCATAGGCGTCGTACAACGCCTGTTCGATCTGCTGCACCGTCACGCCGAGACTCGTCGCGCGATCGCGATCGATGCGCACGCTCACCTGTGGGTTCTTGATCTGCAGGTCCGTGGTCACGTCCTGCAGCGTGGGGATGCGGTGTAGGGCACGCTCGAGCTTCGCTGCGTTGTCGTACAGGGCGTCCATGTCGGCGCTCTGCAGCGTGAACTGGTATTGGGTCTTGGTCGGCCGCCCGCCGATGCGGATGGAGGCGGGCACCTGCAGGTAGGTGCGTACGCCGGGGACACTGTTGAGCTTGGGATTCAGCTCGCGGGCCACCTGATCCGCGGGCAGCCGTTGATTGCGCGGTTTGAGCCGGATACTCAGCCGGCCCTGATTCATCGTGCCGCCGCCGACCGACGACATGAAGTGCGCCACGTTCGGGTCGTGGGTCAGGATGTCGGCAACGGCCTGTTGGTGGTCGCGCATGTTCTCGTACGAGCTGCCTTCGAGTGTCTCGGTGGTTCCCTGGATTTGGCCGGTGTCTTCGGTCGGAATGAACCCCTTGGGGACAACCACGAACAGCACGGCCGTGGCGACCAGGATGCCCGCCGAGAAGACGAGCGCGAGGGGCCGGCGATCCATGACCCACGCCAGCGACCGCTGGTACCACCCCAGGCCGCGCCGGTACACGCGTTCCGTCGCTTCGTACCAGCGGCCGTGGCGCTCTTCCTTGGGGGGACGGAGGAAGCGGCTGCACAGCATAGGGGTGAGCGTCAGCGACACGAACCCGGAGACCAAGATGGCGACGCCAATCGTCACGGCGAATTCATGGAACAGCCGGCCGATGATGCCGCCCATGAGCAGCACCGGGATGAAGACAGCGGTCAGCGACAACGTCATCGACAAGATCGTGAACCCGATCTCACGGGCGCCTTCCAGCGCCGCCTGCATCGGCCGTTTTCCCATCTCCATGTGACGGACGATGTTTTCGAGCATCACGATGGCGTCGTCCACCACAAACCCGACCGACAGCGTGAGGGCCATCAGTGACAGGTTGTCGAGACTGTAGCCCATCAGGTACATCACGGAGAACGTGCCGATGATCGAAAACGGCAGCGACAGGCTCGGGATGACGGTGGCCGACAGGTTCTTCAGGAACAGGAAGATCACGAGCACGACAAGGCACAACGTGACGAAGAGGGTCAGCTGTACGTCATTCACCGACTGGCGGATCGAGACCGACCGGTCGTACAGCGTATTCACTTGGACAGACGCGGGGAGCTGCGCGGACAGCGACGTGACCATCGTTTTCACCGCGTCCGCGACTTGCACGGTGTTCGTCCCGGGCTGGCGTTGAATCGCGAGCACGACGGCGCGCCGGCCGTCGTACCAGCTCGCGTTGCGCGAGTCCTAAACGTCGTCGAGCACACGTGCCACGTCTTGGAGACGTACAGGGGCGCCGTT
>QHTY01000163.1:0-17470 GCA_003220985.1 Gemmatimonadota bacterium | reverse complement strand
CCGGCCGACACCGCTGCCGTCACTTCATCCAGTCCGATTCCACGCGCGGCGAGCGCCTTGGGATCGACCTGAATGCGTACGGCGTATTTCGCGGAACCGAACACCTGGACCTGCGCGACGCCACTGACGGTCGACAGGCGCTGCGCGAGGAATGTCTCGGCGTACTCGTCGAGCGTGGACAGCTGGAGGGTGCTGGACGTCAGGGCCAGGTACAGGATCGGCGAGTCCGCCGGATTCGACTTGTTGTACGACGGCGGCTGCATGCCCGGCGGCAGTTGCCGCAGGGTCTTGGAGATTGCCGCCTGCACGTCCTGGGCAGCGGCGTCGATGTTGCGCGACAGGGTGAATTGCAAGGTGATGTTCGTGCCACCGAGCGTGCTCGACGACGTCATTGCATCGATACCGGCGATCGTCGAGAACTGCTTCTCGAGCGGCGTGGCCACCGCCGCCGCCATCGTCTGCGGACTCGCACCCGGGAGCCCCGCCGAGACCGTGATCGTGGGGAAGTCGACGTTCGGGAGGTCGCTCACGGGCAGCAGCCGGTACGCCATCAGCCCGAACATGAGAATGCCGAACATCACGAGCGTGGTCGCGACGGGGCGACGAATAAACAGCCCCGAGATGTTCACTTCGGGTGCCCCGAGTCCGAACCGCCCCCGCCCCCCGCGGTCTCCGTGGTGGGGCCACCGCGGATGTCGACTTTGGCGTTCGGCGTGAGACGCAGCTGACCATCAGTCACCACCAGGGTGCCCGCCGGCACGCCCGCAATCACGCTGAGACTGTCGAGGGTGCGTTCTACGGTCACGGGCTGCGTCGCCGCGGTGCCGTCATTGTTGACGACGAAGACGTAGGTCCCCTGTTGACCCTGCATGACCGCCTGACTCGGCACCACGACCGCGTCATTCTGCATGCCCAGCACCAGCGTAACGGTGACATACTCGCCGGGCCACAGCGCGCCGTCGCGATTGGGAAAACGGGCCTTCAGTAACACCATGCCGGTCGCGGTATCGACCTGGTTGTCTACAAAGGAAAGCATGCCTTGCACCGCCGACGCTGAATCGCGCGCCGGCAAGGCGATCACTTTCAGCTCCTGACCGGCGCGCTGGCGTAACGCGGGCAGGTTCGTCGCCGGGACGGGGAAACGCACCAGGATGGGACGCAGCTGCACGATCGAGACGAGCGCGTCGCTGCCTGCGCGGACCAGATTGCCTTCATGGAGGAGGAGACGTCCGGTGCGCCCGCCAATCGACGCGCGCACCGTCGCATACTCCAGATTGAGCCGTGCAATCGCCGCAGACGCCGAGTCGGAGCGAACCGCTGCTGCCGCCGCGTCTGCTGCCGACTGTTTCGCCTCGTAGTCTTCCTGCGTGACGGTATTGGTGGTCGCCAGCGTCTTGTAACGAGCGGCCTCGCGCGCGGCAGCGATGGCGTTCGTCAGGTCGCGTAGCAGCGCGCCTTCGGCCTGTTGCAAGGCCGCCTGGTAGGGACGCGGATCGATCTCGAACAGCACCTGTCCGGGGGCGACCTCGTCTCCCTCGGCGAAGCGCACGTGCAGGATCGTGCCGTTGACTTGCGGCAGAACATCGACGGAACGGATTGGCTCGACAGCGCCAGTCGCATCTAGCTCGTATGGTAGGGCGCGGCGTTCAGCCCGCGCGACGCTGACGGGGACCTTCGGAGGAGCGCCGCCCTGACTCGGGCCACACGCCGTGGTCGCCGCGAGCGTCCCCGCGAGTCCCGCGAGCAACAATGTTCGAAAAGTCATCACCTCTATACGCATATCCTCCCCGTGGCGTCATTTAGACCCGCACGGCGGGCTTTTGGGTATGTGCCCGACGCTGCTAAACGTAGCCTGGGTGATGCTCGCGCGCGTCCGCTCCGCCGCCGTCCTGGGGATCGATGCGTACTTGGTGGAGGTCGAAACCGACATCGCCAGCGGTCTCCCCACGTTCGTGACCGTCGGATTGCCGCAAGGTGCTGTAAAGGAAGGCCGCGACCGCGTTTCGGCGGCCCTCGCCAACACCGGTTACACGTTCCCGCTCCGGCGCATCACCGTCAATCTGGCGCCTGCCGATATAAGGAAGGAGGGTTCCGCCTTCGACTTGCCCATCGCGCTGGGGATTCTCGCTGCGACCGAACAGGTGAAGGGGGAGCGGCTCGGCAAGATCGCCGTGCTTGGAGAGCTCGGCCTGGAGGGGGCCATCCGCCCCGTGCGCGGCGCGTTGCCCGTGGCGCTCGCCGCTCGAGCTGCCGGCGTGGACGCGCTCATCTTACCGCGTGAGAACCTGTCAGAAGCGGGAGTCGTCGACGGCTTGCGGGTTTTGGGTGCGAGCTGCCTGGCCGAGATCGCGGACTTTCTCGATGGCAGGGCCGAGCTGCCGGGCGCGTCGATCGATGTGGCCCGGCTGTTTGCCGAGCGCGCCAGGGACGACGTCGACTTCGCCGAAGTGAAGGGGCAGCCGCACGCGAAGCGCGCCCTCGAGGTCGCCGCGGCGGGCGGTCACAACATCTTGATGGTCGGCCCACCGGGTTCGGGGAAGACGATGCTCGCCCGCCGGCTGCCCACCGTTCTCCCCAAAATGAGTCTCGACGAGGCGCTCGAGACGACCAAGATCCATTCGGTGGCAGGCACGCTGCCGTTGGGAGAGTCGCTGGTCGCGCGGCGACCGTTCCGGGCGCCGCATCATACGATCTCCGACGCCGGTCTGATTGGCGGCGGCTCGTATCCGCGCCCCGGCGAGGTGAGCCTGGCGCATGGGGGCGTGCTGTTTCTGGACGAGCTGCCGGAGTTTCGCAAGAACGTGCTCGAAGTGTTGCGCCAACCGATGGAGGATGGTGTGGTGACGATCGCGCGTGCGGCGATGAGCCTGTCGTATCCGGCCCGCTTCATGCTGGCGGCGGCGATGAATCCCTGTCCGTGCGGCTGGTTCGGCGATCCGCATCACACGTGTGCCTGTGGATCGCTGGTCGTGCAGCGCTATCTGGCGCGCGTCTCGGGCCCATTGCTCGATCGCATCGACATCCATCTCGAGGTTCCGGCGGTGAGGTACAAGGCGCTCACGGCGGAGGGCGGAGGAGAACCGAGCGAGGCCATGCGCGAGCGGGTCGATCGCGCACGCATGGTGCAGCGTGAGCGGTTCGCCAACCGGCCGGGGATCTATGCCAACGCGCACATGGCGCCGCGGGACATCCGCGCGCATTGCCGCGTGTCGGACGGCGCGGATGCGCTGCTCAAGACGGCGATTACGCGGCTTGGACTGTCGGCGCGCGCGTACCACCGGATTCTCAAGATCGCGCGTACCGTCGCTGACCTCGATGAAGCGGCGGCGCTCGAGCCCAAGCACGTGGGTGAGGCGATCCAGTATCGCAGTCTCGATCGGCGCGGCGTGGCTTAACGCTCGAGTCGCGGCTCCCCGATCATCCCCAGCGGCTCACCCTGTGACATCGCGGGCGTGGCGACAATGTATAGCACGATCCCTCCGAAGGGTGCTCGAATCTCGGCTTGTGTTGCACCGAAGAAGTCGGTGAGGATCCCGACCAGCGCGCCTTTCTGCACGCTCTGCCCGCGCTCGACCTTCGCATGCCAGACTCCCGTCGCCGGACTGCGGAGCACCTCGGTACGATCAAAAAACAGCGGGTTGCGAACGAGCTCGACGTCGCCCGGCACCATTCGCAAATACCGCAGCAGCCGGAACACGCCATCCACGTTGCGCTGGACCATGTCTTCGGCGGGAATGCCGAGATAGCCGGTCTCGGTCGTGATGGCCGGCTTCCCGCGTAATTGCGCCGTATTCTGCGTGTAGACCGACGCGCGGACGTCGCGCGGCCGCGCCGTGTCGACGACGATATGATCGCTCCCGAAGGCCAGCGCCATCTCCCGCGCAATCGAATCAGCTCGCGCGTTGAGGCCAAGCGGACTCCAGTAGCTGTAGGGTCGCAGGGACTCGTTGCCATCGCCGGCGTGCAGGTCCACGAGATAGTCCGCGCGCTCGATGATTTGATTCGTGATCGCGTAGGCAATCCGCTCCGAAACGGTGCCGTCGGGCTTCCCGGGGTAGACGCGGTTCAAGTTCTTCCGGTCGATCGGGCTGTAGTAGATCGTGCGGCCGAGGAACGAGGGCATGTTGGCGACGTGGACGATGAGCACGGTGCCGCGCAGAGCTGCCGGATCGATCATGGTGCGCACGCGCTGGAGCGCGATTATCGGCGCGACTTCTGAGCCATGGGTGCCCGCGATCAACGCCAGCGTCGGTCCCGACTGCGCGCCGCGCACGATGGTGATAGGAATGCGCGTCGCGGTATCCACACCGGCCGGCACCTCGATGAATCCTGACGTGGCCTGTCCGGGCCGGGCGGTGGCCGAGCCGATTGTCAGAGACGTGGGTTGTTGGAGCGTGGCGATCAGGAGAGCGGGAATGACGGTGACCATGGCATCTCCGCGAGAACGGGATGGCATGATCTTATCGCGTTACGGCGCTAGGGGCACGTGCCTCCGTTGACGAACCAGCATTTGGTGAACGGCGAGGTTTTGAAGAACGCGAGCACCATCGTCCCGACCTTCTGTTGGCCGCTCTGCGACGGATGCGTCCCATCTTGCACGAAATCCGTACTCTGCCACACCAGACCGTCGCCTTGGCGCGGCGTCATGCCGTCGGCCCAGAGATACGGCCCCCAGGCGAGCCACGCCGCGCCGCTGTTGTAGTTCAAATCGCCGGCGCGCGCGTCGGTCACCGTCCCGCCGTTCGACATCTGTTCGATCTGCGCCTGCATCAACCACTTCACCGCGAAGCCCGACTCGTAGGCGAACGGCTCAGGATTAAGCGTCGTTGTGGCGTAGCAGAAAATGATTTTCAAATTCGGATAATGTGACCTCAGCGCCCGGGCGATGTTGCCCAGCCGCGACTCGAGCTGGTAGGCGTCGGACTGGGCCGACGGCAACGAGTCCTGCGGTCCGGCGTCGGCCTGTTTGACCCAGACGATCTGGACCTGCCGCTCGGTGAGACCCAAAGGACCCAGGCGGTTCAGCCGGACGGTGTCGTAATTGGCGTCAGTCGTCGCATCCCACGCCTGGGCGTCTTGGCCGCCGCGCGCGCCATTCACGATCGCCAGCGTCGTGTGGTTGACGCTCGGATCGGCCGCGGCTTGCCCCATGAAGCTCCAGCTGCTGCAATTCGTGGTCGTGGAGCTTCCGGAGCAAAACTCCTGTGTCGTGTTCGACATGCCGAGCGACAGCAACACGATTTTCCCGCCGGTACTCAGCGCCCCCGAGGTGTCGAGTGGAACGATGGTCTGTGCGCGCGACTGCCCGGCGGCCGCGTGTGCGGCCGGCTCGACGTTCGCGCCGGCGGCGTAGAGCCCGCCCACGAATCCTTTGTAGGTGCCGATGCCGAGCTGGGGCAACGGAACACGTCCCGCGGTGGCGGGAGCGGTCCCGGGTCCCTTGTCGCCGCACCCGGCGATGGCGGCCGTGAGACCGAAGAGTAAGAGCCGGCGGCATGCGCCCATGATCTGCAGACGGTACTGCGTGATCGCGCGTTAACCAGTGACGGTGCTCACGCTGAGCTTCAGCTCGGCTCGCTCCCAGCGAGGAGGCGATAGGCGCTCTTGATCTGCTGCGCCTGTCCGACCACCACGAGCACGTCGCCGGCCTCGAGCCGGAAATCCGCGTCCGGCGTCGCCAGATCACTCTCCCCGCGCCGCAGCGCGAGAATCAACGCGCCGGTCTTGGAGCGCAGCGCCGTCTCGGCGACCGTCAGGCCGACCGCCGGCGCGTTGGCTGCAAGGACGATTCGCTCGACATGCATCTGCGGCATCCGGCTGAGCGTGCCGGTCAGCGTGAGGCGCGGCCGGGCCCCGGGCCGCAATGCCTCGTAGTGCGACGCCCGGATTTCGCTGACCAAGCGCTCGATCTCTTCACGCGGGACATTGTAATGCGCCAGCACGCGCGCGAAGATCTCGATTGACGTCTCGAATTCCTCGGGAATGACGACATTGGCGCCGAGGCGCGTGAGCTCCGGAATCTCGACGACGTACCGCGTGCGCGCGATGATGTGGAGCTTGGGGTTGATCTCGCGCGCGACCCGCACCATGCGGCGCGTCGCCGCCGGATCGGAGATCGCGATCACGAGCATACGGGCGCGATCCGCGCCGAGCGCCCGCAGAATCTCCTCGCGCGTGGCGTCGCCATAAAATGCCGGCTCGCCGTCGGCACGCGCCTTCCGCACCGTCTGCGCATTCAGCTCGACGATGAGATACGGGGCGTGAACCGACCGTAGCGCGGCAGTCAGGTTGCGCCCGTTCAACCCGTAGCCCGCGACGACGACATGATCCTTGACCTGGTCGTGCACGGACGTGAGGCCGCGCGGTCGAAATCCGGGGAGCAGTCGATCGAGTGGGACCACTCTCTCGAGCGCATCGAGCAGCGCCGGACCGCCCTGCAGCAGGAACGGGGTCACGAGCATCGTGATCACCGCCACGCCGAGGAACTGTTGATACAAGAGATCCGGGAGGAGTCCCGCGACTCGGCCTTCTTTCGCCAGCACAAACGAGAACTCGCCGATCTGCGACACGGCGACGCCAGCCAACAACGCGACCCGACCCGAGTAGCCCATCACGGCGGGGCCGATAGCCGCCGACAGCGTCTTGCCACCCATGATCACCGCGACGGCAATCAGGGTGAGACCGATGTGCGCCCTGATGGTATCGAGCTGGACCAGCATGCCGACTGCCAAGAAGAACAGCGAGATGAAGATGTCGCGGAACGGCATGAGCTCGGCCAGCGCCTGGTAGCCGTAGTCGGACTCGGAGATGATGAGGCCGGCCAAAAACGCGCCCAAGGCGAGCGAAGCCCCCGCGGCGGCTGTCCCGAGCGCCGTGAGCGTGCCGATCAGAATGACGGCGATCAGAAACAGCTCGCGGCTGCGGGTCTTGAGAATCTCCGCGAGGGCGCGCGGCACAATCGTGCGCGCGGCAATGATGACCCCGACGACGACAAGCGCTGCCTTTCCCAACGCCACGAGCAGGCCAACCACACCGCCTTCTGCCTTCCCCGCGAGGAATGGCAGCACCAGCATGATCGGCACCACGCAGAGATCCTGAAAAATCAAGACGCCGGTCGCGAGACGGCCGTGCGGGGCGTCGATCTCACTGGTATCGGTCAGCACCTTCAGCACGATGGCGGTACTCGACAGCGCGATCAGGAACGCGAGAAACAGTGCCACCCGCCAGCTGCCCAAGAAGCCGAGGCCGACCGCCAGCGTCGCCAAGACCGTAAAACCCATCTGCGAGAAACCGCCGGCGAGAACTTGCCGCCCCATCTCCTTCAACCGGCTGAGCGAGAACTCGATGCCGATCGTGAACAGCAGGAGGATCACGCCGACTTCAGCGAGTCCCTCCACATCGTGCGGATCTGACACGAGTCCCAGCGCGTTGGGACCGAGCAGGATCCCGGCGACGATGAAGCCGGGGAGCGCGGGGAGCTTGAGGCGGTAGAACACCAAAATGACCAGCAGTGAACCGGCGACGATGACGGCGAGGTCGCGCAGGACGTGGAGCTGTTCCATCGGGTGGCCTAAAATGAGACGGGCCCATAGTTTTGGCCACCGTGCGCGACTGGTTGCAGAACCGCTTCGGCCTGAGTCCCGCGGTACAGAGCCATCTCCTCGTCACAATCGTCGTCATCGCCGGCTTGTGGCTCCTGGAGCGGGTGGTTCTGGCCGTCGTCTACCGGCGCTTTACCGATCCGTGGACGCGCTATCGCTGGCGCAAGAGCGTCACGTATCTCTTCCTCGCCATCGCGGTGCTGGTCATCGGCCGCGAGTGGCTCGAAGGCTTCAAGTCACTCGCCACGTTCCTCGGCATCGTGTCCGCCGGCATTGCGATCGCGCTCAAAGACCCGCTCGCGAATCTCGCCGGCTGGGCGTTTCTCGTGTGGAGTCGCCCGTTCGAGGTGGGCGATCGCATCGAAATTGCCAAGCACAAGGGTGATGTGATCGACGTACATCTGTTTCAGTTCACGCTCAACGAGATCGGCGGATGGGTGGATGCGGACCAGAGCACGGGACGCATCGTCCACCTTCCCAATCAGCTGGTATTCACCGAAGCGGTCGCGAATTACGACAAGGGGTTCAGGTACGTCTGGAATGAAGTGCCGGTGCTGGTGACGTACGAGAGCAACTGGCGCAAGGCGAAAGAGATCCTGACCGCGATTGCCTTCAGGCACGCCGAGCACCTCACCGCCGAGGCCGAGCGGGATCTGCTCGCCGCTTCGCAGCAGTACCTCATCAACTACAAGAAGCTGACGCCGATCGTGTACACCAACACCACCCCATCTGGAATTCTGCTCACGATTCGGTATCTCATCGAACCGCGTCGCCGCCGCGGCACGGTGTCAGCGATTTGGGACGACATTCTGACCGAGTTCGGCCAAGCCAAGGACATCGAGCTCGCCTATCACACCGTCCGCTCGTTCAGCAACCCGATCGAAGGGAAGGTCGTCGGCACCAGCGAGGAACCTGGCTAGTCGCTGCGGAGCGCCGTGCCGGTCTCGACGACCGCACGCACCAACAGATCGAAATCCTCGCGGCGGCTGCGGTGGTTCGTGATCGCGACACGGATCGCGAACTTGCCGTTCAGCATGGTCTGCGACGGGATCGCCACGCCGCTCTCTTGGATGCGGAGCAGAATCTCCTTGTTCAACGCATTCAGGGTCGCGTCATCAGCGCGAGGCACGACGAATCGGAAACAGACCACGTTGAGCGGCGCAGGCGCGAGCAGCTCCAGCCGTGGGTGCTTGGTGACGAGCCCCGCCAAATAATGGGCCTGGCGCACGTTCTGGTGGATGAGCTGGGCGAATGCATCCACGCCGTGCGTCTTGAACGACATCCACACCTTGAGCGCCCGGAAGCCGCGCGACAGCTGCACGCCACGCTCCGCGAACGGGAACCCCCCCGCCGCGATCCCGCGATCGAACGAGGCGAGGTACGCGGGCGTCACGTTGAAGGTGGCGCGATGTGCGGTTTGATCGCGAACGAGGGTGCAGCCAACTTCGTACGGCATGTAAAGCCACTTGTGCAGGTCGAAGGCGAGCGAATCGGCTTGCTCCAGCCCGCTCACGAGCGGGCGCAGCGCGGGCACGAGCGCCGCCAGCGCCCCGAACGCGCCGTCCACGTGGAACCACGCGCCTGCCTCACGACTCAAGGCCGCCAGCGCGCCCAGATCATCGGTCGCGCCGGTATTCACGGTGCCGGCGTTGCCCACAATGCAGATGGGTCGCCAACCGGCGGCTTTGTCGGCGGCCAGCTGCTCACGGAGGGCAGCGACGTCGATGGTGTAATCCGCTGCTATCGGGATTGCGCGCAGCGCGTCGTGGCCCAGTCCCAGCAGCTCCACTGCCTTCCGGACGGACGAGTGCGTTTCGGTGGACGCATAGACGCTCAGCCGCGGTGCCGCGCCCTCCCCGCCCGCCCCGTTCTGCAGCCCGCGCTCGCGGACATCGAACCCAGCGCGGGCGTTCCGGGCGACAGCCAGTCCCACGAGATTCGCCATGGAGCCGCCGGAAACGAGCAGCCCGTGCGTGCCGGCGGGAAGGCCGAGCAGCTCGACCAGCCAGCCGATGACCTGGTTTTCGACGACCGCGGACGAGTCATCGAACTCGGCGACCTGCGGATTCATGCCCGAGGCGAGCATGTCGGCGAGCATGGCGAGCGGGGTGCCGGTGCCGATCACCCAGCCCCAGAAGCGTGGATGGATGTTGCCGGTGGGGTAGGGCAACACGTCGCGCTTGAACTCCTCATAGACCTTTGCGGCGGGCGTCGGGTTGCGCGGCGCGGCTCCAGACAGCCGCTTGCGCACCTCGGCGGGCACCGGCCGCCAGACGGGACGCTCGCGCGCGGTCCGCAGGAATTCGAGCATCTCGTCCACCATCAGGTGGCCGAGGTGGCGCAGCTCGTCCCACCCGCGGTCGTCGGCGGGGTCGAGCGAGGTCTCCGGCTCGGTCACAGTGGGGGAGCGTCCAACACTTGGTAGTGGTCGACGAACGGCTCGAGCTCGAGGAGGAAGTCGCGGTCCTTCGGATAGTAATGCGCCTTCTCGTAGTCATCACCCGCAAAGCGACGGATGGCATCTACGGATTCCCACAACGAGATGAACGTAAACTCGGCTCGGTTCTGCTTGATCCGCTGGAGGACGTACACGCCACGATTGCCGGGCGTCGCCCGGCACTCTGCTGCACCGGTGCGTTGGAGGTAATCAGCGTACTCGTCGGCGCGGGCGGCTTCAGTCACGCCATGCCAGATACGCGCGATCAGCTTAGAGCCGGTCGAGCTCTGGGACGGTGCGGTCATTGCGGACGTTTCCCGTGTTAAGCGTCGAGTTGGGCTCGAACAGCAAGACGTGGGTTTCTTCCTCCGCAACCGGCAAGTGCTCGACGCCGTGCGGGATGATGGCGAACTCACCGGGCCCGAGCACGATGTCTTTGTCTCGGAGCTTCAGCCGCAGTCTGCCCTTGACCACGAGAAACAGCTCATCCTCGCGCTCGTGATGATGCCAGACGAACTCGCCTTTGAGCTTCGTGAGCTTTACGAGACAGTCGTTCACTTCGCCGACGATCTTGGGACTCCACTGATCCTGAAACCGCCCGAACATCTCGGCGAGATTGACTTTGCGAATCGTCACGCGACCTCCCGCGCCGTCTGTCGGAGTATGGTCGCCGTGTCGACGACGGTCGCAAACTCGCCGTGCAGGTCGGCCAGCGCGACGTCGTGCAGCAGCTCGGATGCATAGCGCTTCCCGTCCGGTCCGGTGTTGTCGAAGGTCGCCGTCGCATCCGATACGACGTAGGTGGTGAAGCCCAGGTTGCCGGCCATCCGTGCGGTCGTCGACACGCACATGTTCGTCTGTAGCCCGACCATCACCAGCGTCGTTATGCCACGACGCCGCAAGTCGGCTTCGAGCGTTGTACCGATGAAGGCGCTGTTGACCGACTTCTGCACGACCGGCTCTCCGGGGAGCGGCCGCACTTCGTCCTTGATCTCAACCCCCGGTTGTCCGGGCCGGAGCGGTGAATTCGGCAGCTTCGAAATGTGCTGCACGTGAATCAACGGCCGGCCGCTCTCACGCCACGCCTGCTGGAGCCGTGCGATGTTGCGTTCGAGATCGGGGTTGTTGCGGTGGTATTTCTCGCGAAAGACGTCCATGCCGTTCTGGACGTCGATGGTGAGGAGGACGGCGTCCTTGGGAAAAGCGGCGGTCGGGACGGTCATGACGGTTGCTCTTCGGTTTGCGGTGCACGACTGGGCGGTCGGTCGGTCACGGCGCGGAGAGTATCTGCATCGGTAGCGACCGCCCGACCGCCAGACCGCCCGACCGCCAGCTTGTGCGAGAACTGAATCCAGACGACAGCTCCCAGGATCATGCCCATCGCGATGAACGTGCGCGGGTGTACCGGCTCGTGCAACAGCAGCCAGCCGAGCAGCACCGCAATCACGGGGTTCACGTAGGCGTACGTGCCGACGATCGTCGCGGAGGCGTGTCGCAACGCGTAGGAGTACGCGCTGTAGCCCAGGATCGATCCGAACACGACGAGGTACGCGATGGCCCCAATGCCACGTGTGCTCAGGTGCCACGACGCCCATTCCCCGAGGACCGTTCCGACGAGCGCGACCGTGACACCGCCAACGATCATCTGGAATGCCGCCCCCATGTAGGGGCTCGCCTGCGTCGGATGGCGCTTCGCGTAGACCGTGCCGACGGACCACGACGCACTCGCCAGCGTGAGCGCGATCGGCCCGCGCTTGTCGGCCGCCAGAATCTCCGCCGGCGTCGCGCCGACCAACAGCATGGTGCCGAGGAACCCGAGCAACAAACCGGCGATGATTCGCCAATTCAGTTCCGAGGCACCGCCCGGGATAATGGCGTCGAACAGCGCCGTCCACATCGCCACGGTCACAACGAAGATGCTGGCGATCCCCGATCCGATATACTGCTCCGACCAGACGACGAACGCATTGCCGCCCGCGAGCAGCAGCAGGCCGACGATGGCCAGCGTGCGCCAATCAGTCCGCCGCGGCAATGGATCGCCGAGCGCGCGGGCGATGACGAGCAGCAGCAGTCCAGCGACGAGGAACCGGAGGCCCGCAAACAGAAACGGCGGCAGATCGGTGACGCCGACCTTGATCGCGAGGTAGGTCGAGCCCCAGAAGACGCAGACGACGAGATAGGCGATGAGCGCCTTGCCTTTGAGCGTTGCCATCAGTCGGGCTCGGTGGGAATGAATCCCGGCTTTTCGAACAGGGTCGACAGCACGATCGTCGTGCGCGTGTTCATTTGGGGGTTTGGCCCGCGCAAATCGCGGAGGATCTCTTGGACGCCCTCGAGATCGGGCGCCACGACTTTGAGGATGTAGCAATCGTCACCGGCGATGTGATGGCACTCGAGCACACCCGGATGTTTCTCCATCTCGCGCATGCGCGGCTCATCGCCGACGTAGTCGCTCGAGCCATACCGCACGGCGACAAACGCGGTCACGGGGAAACCGACCTTGGCGCGGTCGAGCTGGACGCGATACCCGCGGATGTAGCCCGACTCCTCCAGTCGCTTGACGCGCTCCATGATGGCGGGTCGCGATAGCCCGATCTCGTCGGCAACCGCCTGATAGCTGGCTCGACCGTCTTGGGCGAGGATGCGGAGAATGCGTCGGTCGGTGGTGTCGAGCTCATTCTTGGGGGGCATTTGGGAAGCTCTCCACGGGTTTGTCCGACTATCCGTTGCTGAAATGCTTTTGGAGTGAACGCATCATAAGTGTAACCAGTTCCGACCTGACGGAATATCTGGTTTTGCGCGGCAAATTGTCCTTGGATTAGGACAGTGGCTGGGGTACTATTGGGACCATGGAGTCGCTCCGCGCCCTCGTTCGCGGTTTCCCCTCGGTTTTGCTTGGTTATTCGGGAGGCGTCGATTCGGCGCTGCTGGCCGTCGTGCTGCGCCAGGAGTTGGGAAAGAGCCGCATGGTGGCGGCGATCGGTCGCAGCGCGTCCTATCCTGCGGCCCAGTGGCAGACCGCCATCGACGTGGCGGCGCGATTCGACATCCCGCTCATCGAGATCCACACACACGAGCTCGAGGACGCGAACTATCTCGCCAACCCGACCAACCGCTGTTTCTTCTGCAAGACCGAGCTGTGGAATCGGCTCGTGCCGCTGGCGCGCGAGCACGGGCTCGCCATCGTGTGCGACGGCACCAATGCCGACGATCTGAAGGAGCATCGGCCGGGGAAGGCTGCCGGCGACAAGGCGGGGGTGCGTTCCCCGCTCGCCGAGGTGGGACTCACGAAAGCGGAAATCCGCGCCGCATCGCGCGAGCTCGGGTTGCCGACGTGGGATGCTCCCGCCGCGCCGTGTCTTTCGAGTCGCGTGCAGTACGGTCTCTCAATCACGCCGTCGCGCTTACGGCAGGTGGAGCAGAGCGAGGCGTTTCTGCGCGAGCTCGGCGTCGTGGGGGACCTGCGCGTGCGGCATCACGGGGAGGTCGCGCGCATCGAAGTGGAGCCGTCCTGGATTTCCTGGATCGAAGCGCGGCGCCACGCGATCACCGATCATCTCACGAACCTTGGGTTCGCGCGGGTGGAGGTCGACCCGCGCGGGTATCGCCGGGGGAGCCTGTTAGAGCGTTCGTCGCCCTGAATTTTCCGCAGGGCGTGCGCCAAGGGCTCTGGGATGCGCTCGCGCCGCTGCGCGACCCCCGAGAGAAACTCCCGGTGAAATGGGTTCGTCCCGAGAACATTCACCTCAGTCTCAAGTTTCTCGGCGAAGTCGAGGAAAGGCGGGAACCGGAGCTCGTGGCCGCGCTGAAACAGGCGGCGGGCAGTCGCGGTGAGCCACGTCCGCTGACGCTGCAGCTGACCGGCTTTGGTGTGTTTCCCGATTATCACCGCCCGCACGTCCTGTGGGCGGGCATCACCCCGGAGCCGGGACTCGAGCTGTTGCAGCATGGCGTGGAGCAAGCGTTTGCGCCGCTCGGCTTTCCGACGGAGGCGCGCGCGTTTCGTCCGCACGTCACGCTGGGGCGCGCGGCGCGCGATGCGCGGCCGCGCGACTTCAAAGGACTCGCCGAGATCTTGGCGGCGCTGGCCTTCGACGAGACGGTCACCGTGGCCGAGGTGGATCTGATGCAGAGCACACTCCAACAGGATGGCCCGGTGTATCAGGTCAGACATCATGGACGGCTGTCTTAAGGGCGCGCTCAGACTCGGCTGCGCGATCGCCATCATCGGTGTGCTCGCGCTCGCGTGGTGGTTCCGCGAGCCGATCATGTCCACCGTCGTGCGCTGGTTCGGACGTTCGACGGCCTTGCCCCCCGTTGCCGACACCGCGGTCGGCGCGCCGACGCCCAAGGCGGTCGCGTCCGGCAAGGCCAAAGTCGGGACGCTGCGGACTGCCACCGGCCCCGATTCCGTGGTGCTGAACCCGAACGAAATGGCGTCACTGATCGGCGCCGGGATCGATTGGAACGTGCGCAAGATGTACGACTCATTGCGCGTCGAGCTCCAGGAAGGAACGCTGATCCTCCATGCGCGTCTCGACACACGCGCCTTGCCGCCGGGAACGCTCGGACCCTTCGCCGGGATGTTCGGTGAGCACGAGCCGCTGCGCATGGCCGGCACGGTCTCGATCGGGCGCCCTGGGACCGCGTTGTACGACATCACCGAAATCACGCTGCGCGGCATCGAGATTCCGGGGCCGTTTGTGAAACAGTTGACGAAGCAGATGGCCGGGGCGTCACCCAACGGCTCCGTACCGGTCAAGGTGGATCCCGCCGTGACGGCCGTGCAGGTGCACACGACGGGCGTCGTGCTGTACAAGCGGCCGAGGTCCGGGTCGTGAGCCCGCGCCGCGTGATGATCGTCGACGATGAGAAAGGGATCCGCGAGGCCCTGAAGCAGGTCCTCGAATACGAGGAGATCGAGGTGCAGGCGTGCGCATCCGGGCACGAGGCGATCCGGGTCTACCCGGAATTCAAGCCGCATCTCGTGTTTCTCGACGTAAAGATGGAAGGGATGGACGGGCTCGAGTCGCTGAAGCGGATCCGCCAGCTCGATGCCCAGGCACAAGTCGTCATGATCTCGGGCCACGGCACGATCCAGACCGCGGTCGAAGCGACGCAGCTCGGCGCGTACGACTTTCTGGAGAAACCGCTCGACACCGATCGCATCCTGCTGACGCTCCGCAATGCGCTGCAGCATGTCGTGCTGGTCAACGAAAACGTGCGGCTCAAGCAGGAAGTCCGGGCCCAGTATGAGATCGTAGGGTCGAGCAAAGCGATTCGCCACGTCATCGGGTTGATCGAGAAGGTCGGGCCCACGCCGGCGCGCGTACTGATCACGGGCGAGAACGGCACAGGCAAGGAGCTGGTGGCGCGCGCGATTCACGCGCTCAGCCTCCCGCCGCGCGCCTCCGGTCCATTCGTCGAGGTCAACTGCGCGGCCATCCCCACCGAGCTGATCGAGAGCGAGCTGTTCGGCCACATGAAAGGGAGCTTTACCGGTGCCTTCGCGGACAGGGCCGGCAAATTCGAGCTCGCCGACGGCGGCACGCTGTTTCTCGACGAAATCGGCGACATGAGCCTCTCGGCGCAGGCGAAAGTGCTGCGCGCGCTGCAGGAGGGCGTGATTTCGCGTGTGGGGTCCGGGAAGGCGCTGCCGGTCGACGTCCGGGTGATCGCCGCGACGAACAAGAATCTCGCCGCCGAGATCGAGCACGGACGGTTCCGCGAAGACCTGCTGCATCGACTCAATGTCATTCCGATCCATGTGCCGCCACTCAGGGAACGCCGCGCCGATGTTGCTCAGCTCATCACGCACTTCACCGCCGAGCTGACGAAAGAAGGGTTGGCTGCGAAGGAGTTCGAGACGGCCGCGGTGGAACGGCTCACCGCCCACGACTGGCCGGGCAACGTCCGCGAGCTCAAGAACGCGGTCGAGCGGTTGCTCATCCTCGCCGCGGGACCCACGGTCGCAGCGGCTGACGTCGAGAAGCTGGTCGGGAAGCGGGACGGGGGACGGGGGACGGGTGCCGCGGCATCCGGAGGCGACGCAGGCTGGTTGCGCGCCGCCACGTTCGAGGAATTCAAGCAGTCGGCAGAGCGCGCCTTCCTGCTCGGCAAATTGCAAGAGAACGACTGGAACGTATCGGAGACGGCGCGCACATTGCAGATGCCACGCAGCAATTTGTACAAGAAGATCGAGCGCTATGGCCTGTCGCGCGGTAACGAAGGAGGAGTCTCGTGAAGGAGAAGGACCAGAAAGACCGCGACTGGGATCGCGAGATGCGCGAGGTCGACAGGCTGCTGGCCAAATTGCCGGAGGCTGAGCCCACGCTGGGCCGCGGCGTGCCTACGGTTCCCGTTTCGCCACGCCCGGGGCTGGGGGTGGGGGCCGTGGGGGCCGGGGGAACGCTGCCCGCCAGTCCGGCGCGGGGGCGTGCCTGGATCACGACGTGGATGCGCGTGGGTCTCAGACTCGCGTTGGGGATTGGGATGATCGTGTGGCCCTACTCCCATGCGTGCGGCCTGAAGCTCGTCTTCTATCTTATTGGTGCGACGGCAGTGACGGTCGCCGGCGTGTGGAGCGCGTTGACGTCCTGGAAACGCCGGCTGGGCATCGCGCACACACTGTCGATCATTCTGATCATCTGGGGGCTCGGGCTTGCCGGTCGTCAACTGTTGCCCCGTCTGTACGGAAAAACTCCCGTTCCATTCTTCTGTCCCGAACCGCCAACGCCATGACCGCGCCTGCTGAGTTCAAGAATTTCATCGCCGGTGATTGGGTCGCCCCGTCCACGGGCGAATACTTCGAGAATCGCAACCCCGCTGATTGGAACGACGTCATCGGTCGCTTTCCACGCTCGGGACCAGATGATCTGAAGCGCGCGATCACGTCGGCCAAGCGCGGGTTCGCCCTGTGGTCCAAGACCCCCGCACCGATTCGGGGGCAAGTGCTGCAGCGCGTGGGCCAGCTGCTCGCCCTGCGCAAGGATGCGATCGCACGAGCGATGACACGCGAAATGGGAAAAGTGGTCGCGGAGACCGGCGGCGACGTCCAGGAGGGGATCGATACGGCGTTTTACGCCGCCACCGAGGGCCGGCGCCTGTTCGGCCGTGTCGTCCCGTCCGAGCTGCGGAGCAAGTGGGCAATGAGCTATCGCCGGCCGATCGGCATCGCGGGACTGATCACGCCGTTCAACTTTCCGCTCGCGATTCCGACGTGGAAGATGTTTCCGGCGCTCCTCTGCGGCAACGCCGTGGTCTTCAAGCCGGCCGAGGATGTGCCGCACACCGCCCATCTGCTCGTGGAGATTCTGCTCGAAGCAGGGCTGCCACCAGAAGTCATCCAGCTCGTGCATGGGCAGGGCTCCGTGGTCGGCCGAGCGTTGGTCGAGCATCCCGAGGTGCCGGTGATCTCGTTCACGGGTTCGAC
>QHTY01000279.1 GCA_003220985.1 Gemmatimonadota bacterium | reverse complement strand
CGCCAGGACACTCATGCTCCAGCGCCACCCGATCGCTCCGGCGATGTTCGGTAACAAGTAAATCGTCGCACACGTGAGGAGAAATCCCAGACAGGTTTGGAGCGTCAAGGCTGTACCGACGTAGTCGCGCGGCGCCAGCTCGCTGACCGCCGCGGAAAACTGCGCGGAGTCGGCCACAACAGTGATCCCCCACAGCAAGAGTACTGGCAGCAGGGCAGCCAGGGACGCGCCGAAGAAGAGTCCCACCAGAACCGCACAGCTGCCCGACACAACCATTGCCGCACTCGTCACGAGCGTGCGGCCCCAGCGATCGGCGTACTTCCCTCCGAGCCAACAGCCGGCGGCGCCGCTGCCCACGACTGCGAACGTCACCAGCGCAGCGACACCGGTGACATCGACCTGCGCTCCGCGGCGCGCGTGCTCGCTCGCCGCCACGAACGCCGCGATCCACGTCCACATCGCATACAACTCCCACATGTGACCCAGATAGCCGACATTCGCAAGCAGGGTAGCCGGGTCTTTTAGAATCCGAGGAGCGGCGGCGAGAGAAAACGGCGGCGAAGGTGCGGCGAAGGGTCCGTCGCTCGGCACGCGCAGCACCAAGAGTCCTCCAGCGATCGCACTCACCGCCGCAACCGCCAGCACGACGCGCCAAGCTGCCGGGGCGACCGCCCAGCGGACGAGATGTGGACTCGCCGAGCCCAGGGTGAGCGCGCCGACGAGAACGCCGATGGCCAGTCCTCTTCCTTCTTTAAACCAACCCGCGGCGATCTTCATCCCCGGCGGATAGACACCGGCCAGCGCGGCACCGGTGAGCAGCCTGCAGGCGACACCTACCTTAATGTCGCCCGCGGCCGCCACTCCCAATGTCGCGACGGCCGCACACACTGCTGAGCCAGCAACCAGGCGCCGGGCTGAAAGCCGGTCTGCCAATGTGAAGACCGCGCTGACCATGGCGCCGGCCACAAATCCCAGCTGCACCGAGATCGTGAGCCAGGCGGTCTCGGCAGGCGAGAGCTGCCAAACCCCTGCGAGCGTCGGCGCGACGGCGGACGCGCTGAACCACGGAGCCATTGCCAGCAGCTCGGCGATGGCGAGGACAGCCAGGACCCGCCGCGGATTCACAAACCGGTAGGATGATCCAGAAAGACCCAGGGCAAATCGAACTTCTTGGAGACGTGCTCGGCGAGCGCCTTCACGCCGACAGTCTCGGTGGCATAATGGCCCGCGTAGAAAACGTTGAGGCCAAGCTCTTCAGCATCAAAGAACGTCCAGTGCTGGCCTTCGCCGGTCACGAACGTGTCGAGTCCAGCCGCAGCCGCCTGAGGGATCAGCGAGCCTCCCGATCCTGTGACGATGCCGATCCGCTGCACACGCTCAGGTCCGAACGCAAACAGCTTGGGCGCGGTCCCCAGCGTTCTGGTTAACGCCCACGTCAGCTCGTCGCGCGTCCCTCGGTACTCGCCCCACACACCCGCCGGCGCGCCGTGATACGATCCGAAGTCCCCCCGGACCTTGATGTCGAGTAGCCGGGCCAATACATGGTTATTGCCAACGTCAGGATGGCGATCTAGCGGCAGATGCGCCGCGTACAGCGCGATGTTGGCTTTGATGAGACCGGCAACGCGACGGTAGGCTGGTCCGATGAGCGGCCGGAGACCGCCCCAAAAGAGCCCGTGGTGGACCAAAAGACACTCGGTGCGCTGCTCGGCCGCATGTCGGACCGTCGCCTCGCAGAGGTCCACGGCCGCGGCCAGGCGCGTGACCTCGCCCGAGTTGCTGACCTGGAGTCCATTGAGCGCTTCGGTGGCGTCAGCACGTTCCTCGGCAATGTGGAGATACTCATCGAGGAAGCCGACGAGAGTGTCTAGGCGCACTTAAGACACCGTAGGTACACTATCGAAGCAGTTGGCGAACTTTCCACACGCGGCAGTCCAGTAAGTGATAGCCACGTAACAGATTAGAGAATCCACATCCGAGACGCCTAGCCGTGTGGATATCTATGCCCGCACTAAAGCTTGACCGCTGCGCTGAGTGACCTGCGGAGGCTGGCCGGCGTCCTCACCCATTCTTAGGACGCCGTTGATCTCTCCACCTTCCTGAATCAGCAACTTCTTGGTGTGCACGTCGCCATGAACGACGCTGGTGGCCTGCAGCTCCACCCGTTCTTCGGCATAGATCGCTCCGCGCACCTCGCCGCCGATGATGGCCTCGCGACTTATGACGTCCCCCTCTACTTCCCCGCCCCGGGCCACGAGAACCTGCTTCGCGGCGCGGACCGTGCCGTTTACCGAGCCCTCTATCTTCACGACCCCGTCCGCCGAGATATCGCCCACCACCCGCATGCCGGCGCCGATGATCGACAGACCGGGCACGCCTTCGCGGGCGCCACCGGATCCAGGAGTCTTTTCCGAGAACACCGCCATCAGCGCGTCCCCCTCTCCTTCACGAGGTCAAGCGGATCGACGGACTTGCCGTCGTGACGAATCTCGAAATGCAGGTGCGGTGCTGTGGACCGCCCGGAGTTTCCGGACAGACCGATCACTTGTCCGGCCTGAACATCGTCGCCTTCCGCGGCCAGCAGCCGTGACGTGTGACCATACATCGTCTCATACCCCGACGGATGTCGCAAGAGGACGAACAGCCCGTAGTCGGGATCATAGCCCGCGGCCGTCACGGTGCCGCCACCGGAGGCGCGGATCGGGGTGCCGACCGGGACGGCAATGTCGATCCCCGGATGTGACTCATCCACGACGCCGGGGCGCACCTGGCCGCGCGTCACGAACCCCGGTAGGTCGAGCGGCCAGTGGGACGGAATCGAGGCTCCCGTCTCATAGCGTGTCGTCGCACCGGGCAACGACGCGCGGATCGGGACCGCGCGCATCGCCGTCGTGAGATCGGCAGTCCGAGCGACGCTGCCGCCCTTGCCCGCTGGGGCGGGCGCCTTCACGCCGAGCATCTGACGCAGCTCTTGATAGTTCGCTTCAGCGCGATTCAACGAGGAGGCGAGCTGCTGCACGCGACTGTTCTCGACACGCAGCCGCGACACCTCGCGCTCCAGCCCCGGCACGCGCGCGGCGTTGCGCGTGATGGGCCCGGCGAACGCAAAGAACAACACGACCAGCACCGCAATCGCGCCGGCCCCCCACTTCCCCGCGAGCACGATCCAGCGTGGGAAGCGATACTGCTTGGATTCCAGATCGCCGTCGGCGTGGACGACGACCGTGACACCGCGGGTACCTCTCTTCATCCGTCGAATGGGGCCCCGAGGATGAGTTCGAGCAGTCGAGCGAGATCGTCGTTCGAGTAGAACGACACATGAATTTGACCTTTGCCTTTGGCGCGCAAAGTCACGCGCACGTCGCTGCCGAGCCGGCGGCGGAGCGCGTCCTCGACGCGACGCACTTCGGGCGCGCCGCCGAGGCCACGCTTCATCCGCGGCCGGCGCTCGGGTGCTCTTCAACGTCGCGCACCGAGAGGCCCTGTGCCACTGCTTCGGGCGCGAGATTCGTGGCGATCCGCGGATCCTCTAATGCGAGCAACGCGCGCGCGTGCCCCACCGACAGCTGGCCCTCGTGCAGCATCTGCAACACCACCTCCGGCAGCTTGAGCAAGCGCAGGGCATTGGCCACCGTCGAACGGTCGCGACCAACCGCGTCCGCGACATCCTGCTGGGCGAGCTTGAATTCCGCGATCAGCCGCTCGTACCCGCGCGCCTCGTCCACCGGCGAGAGATCGTCACGTTGCAGGTTCTCGATCAGCGCCAGGGTGAGCAGTGTGCGATCGTCCGCATCGCGCTGCACGGCGGGGATGCGCTCCCAGCCCAGCTGCTGGCACGCGCGCAGGCGCCGCTCCCCGGCAATCAGCTCATAGCCGCCCCCCCCGCCCCCCCCCCCATTCGCGCGCCGTACCACGACCGGCTGTAGCAGACCGGCTTGTTTGATGGAAGACACCAATTCTTCCAGGGCGGCCGGGTCAACGGTCTTGCGCGGTTGGAACGGGTTGGGCTTGATGTCGCGGATGGGGAGCTCAACGAGGCTGCCTTCGCGCTCTGCTTCTTCGCGCGTCGGCCCTAAGAGCGCCTCGAGTCCCCGACCGAGACGACGTCTACCTGCGGCGGTTTCCGTCATGCGGGCACCTCCGGGGGAGGCAGCGATTCAATGGCGGGGAGGCTTGGCGAAGGTGGAGCGCCTTCTTCGACCCGATGAATCAATTCCTGCGCGACGGCCAGGTAACTCTTCGCGCCGACCGACTGCACATCGTACAACACGATCGGCTTGCCGAAGCTCGGCGCTTCCGCCAGGCGCACGTTGCGGGGGATGGTGACGGTGAACATGCGGCCACCGAAATACTCCTTCGCTTCTTCGGCGACCTGCTTGCAGAGATTCAGTCGCGCATCGTACATCGTCAGCAGCACGCCCTCGATCGCGAGCGCCGGATTGAAATTGCGTTGTACGAGCTTCACCGTGTTCAGGAGCTGCGACAACCCTTCGAGCGCGTAGTACTCGCACTGAATCGGGATGACGAGACTGTCGGCGGCGGTCAGCATGTTCAGCGTGAGGAGCCCGAGCGACGGCGGGCAGTCGATGATGACGTAGCCGTAGTCATCCCGCAGATCGCGGAGCGCCTCGCGCATGCGCGCCTCGCGTCCGTTCTGATTGACGAGCTCGATTTCGGCGCCCACCAGATCCTGGGTTGCGGGAACCACATCGAGGTACGGGAAATGCACGTGCGGGAACCGCGATTGGACGAGCGGCGAGCCGTCGATGAGCGCCTCGTAGAGCGAATGGCGAATGCGATCGCGCTCGATGCCCACGCCGCTCGTCGAATTGCCCTGCGGATCCGCGTCGATGAGGAGCGTCTTTCGCTCGGCCGTCGCGAGCGACGCCGCGAGATTGACGGCGGTCGTCGTTTTACCCACGCCGCCTTTTTGGTTCGCGATCGCGATTACGCGTGACATTGTAACTCGTTGGAGGTTAATAGCTTATATAGCTAGAAATTCCGCGCGTGTCCAATATATGTCTGTTTCACGTGAAACGAAAGAGCATACGTTTCACGTGAAACTGCAACAATCGGCCTAGGCGACCCTCCGACGCCAGCGGGTCGCTGCGAGCACGAGATTGTGAAGGTCGCTGGGTGTGACTCCAGGAATGCGCGCGGCCTGCGCCAACGAGGTGGGCCGCACGCGATCGAGCTTCTGTCGCGCTTCCGTGGCGAGTGTCCGAAGCTCCAGATAAGGCAGGTCCGGCGGCAGGACGAACGACGCGAGCTCGGCAAGGCGGGCTGCGGCCTCGCGCTCTCGCGCCAGATAGCCGTCGTACTTGATCTCGACTTCCGCAGCGAGCACCGCGTCCACCGACGCGTCTGCGATGCCCGTGGCCACGAGCAATCGCCCGAGCGACACGCCTGGGCGCTTCGCGACGACCGCAATGCGCTCGCTCTCCGTCAGCCGCGTTCCACTCTCCTCGAGAGGCCCTGCCGCTTGCTCGGGTGTGATCGTTGTCGCTCGTGCGAGATCGAAGATCCTCTCTTCCTCGGCGAGGCGCCGTTCGGCTGCCCGCAGCTCCGCATCCGTCAGGAGACCAAGTCGCTCGGCGAGCGGGAGCAGTCGCCGCAGCGCGTTGTCCTGGCGGAGCAACAACCGAAACTCGGACCGGGACGTGAATAGTCGATATGGCTCGTCCACGCCGCGCGTGACGAGGTCATCGACGAGCACTCCGATGTACGCGTCATTGCGACCGAGGACGACGGCCTCCTCGCCGCGGATACGGCGGACGGCGTTGATGCCGGCCACGACCCCTTGGCCGGCCGCTTCCTCATAACCGGTCGTTCCGTTGATCTGACCGGCGAAGAAAAGATGCTCGACGCTCTTCACCTCGAGCCACGGCGTGAGCTGGGTCGGCGGATAGTAGTCATACTCGATCGCATAGCCGGGGCGCGTCATGCGCGCGCGCTCGAGCCCGGGGACCACGTGCAGGAACTCGAGCTGCACTCGGGCGGGCAGGGAAGTGGAGAGCCCGTTTACGTACAGCTCGGTCGTGTCGAGGCCCTCGGGCTCGAGGAAGATCTGGTGGCGCTTCGCCGCTGGGAACTTCACGATCTTGTCTTCGACGGACGGGCAATAGCGCGGCCCGCGACCACTGATGGCACCGCCGTACAGCGCCGATTCCTTCAGGTGTCGCTGGATGATTTCCTTCACTTCCTCGCCGGCCCATGTGATCCAGCATGGGACCTGACGCGGCCGCTCGACGCGCTCGTGGAAGGAGAAACGGAAGTCGTCCCGGTCGCCGTCCTGGCGCTCGACCTTACTCCAGTTCACGGACCGACCATCCACGCGCGGTGGCGTCCCGGTCTTGAATCGTGATACTGTAAGCCCTGCATTAGCAATTACTTGTGCCATCTCTATGGAGGGGGCATCGCCGGCCCGTCCGGCGGGAATCTGAGTATCGGTGCCGAGGTGAATCCGGCCACGCAGGAATGTGCCGGCGGTGATGATGACGGCGTGCGCTGTGAACCGCCGCCCATCGCCAGTCTCGACGCCACTGATCCGAGTGCCGCCCTGATCGAAGAGCAGGTTTGTGACCATGCCCTGCGAGAGCTCGAGGGCAGGGAATTGCTCGAGCAGAAATCGAACCGCGCGCTTGTACAGGGTGCGGTCCGCCTGCGCGCGCGGGGCCCAGACGGCGGGACCCTTCGAGCGATTCAACATCCGGAATTGGATTGTCGCGCGATCGGCGGCGCGACCCATGACACCACCGAGGGCGTCGACCTCGCGGACGACGGTACCCTTTGCGATGCCGCCGATCGCGGGATTGCAGCTCATCTGGCCGATTGTGTCCAGCACAGAAGTGAGTAGGAGAGTCCTGGCGCCCAGGCGAGCAGCCATAGCGGCGGCTTCGGTACCGGCGTGCCCACCGCCGACAATCAGGACATCGTAGTCCGTCGACATAGCCCGAAGTATACCGGGCCAGATGCGGAGACGTCGAGGGAGACGCCTAGGGGAGACGCCGAGACGCCGAGACGCTGAGGGGCTGTGAGGAGCGAGGGGGGAGTTGCCTGCTGGCAGCACCGCTGATCTTCCGAAGCAATCCGTACAAGGTCCGCCCTGTCTCGTTGGTCAACGCTTCGAGCCGCCCGAAGTCCGCCGGTGTGATGTAACCAAGCTCTCGTGCCATTTCGAGGATTGTTTCAACCTCCGCTAACGAACCTCGCGCCGTATCAAAGAAGCGGCGCGCTTCGCGGGAGCCTTGGCGGGTGTTGCCCTCAGCAATGTTGAGCGGCACGCTGTAACAGGCACGACGAAGTTGGTCTGCGAGTCCCGACTGCTCATAGTCTGGAAAGGTCCGAGCCGTCCGAACACCCTCGATGGCGAGTCGCTGAGCATGCTGCCACGCCTTGAGAGTCTTGTAGTGAGACATGCGAGACGATAAACGAGGAGGACAAAGGCGCGTCACCATATTCATGCACGTCGTGCCTTTCTAGCGCCTCGCCCCTCGAATCCCCTCAGCGTCTCGGCGTCTCGGCGCCTCCCTTAGGCGTCTTCCTCGACGTCTAGGCCCTGACCCACCTCATCAGTTCCTTCAGATTTGGCCGCTTGCCGGTCATGAGAATGCCGACCCGATAGATTCTCGCCGCTACCCAGGTAACTCCCACGATCGCAATGGCGAGAATCACCAATGACGCGACGAGTTCCCACATCGGCATGCTTCCCGCTGTCCACCGAACGGGCGTCGCGATCGGCGTCGTAAACGGCACCAGGGAGAGCGTCCTCGCGAATGTCGAACCG
>QHTY01000278.1:3935-14673 GCA_003220985.1 Gemmatimonadota bacterium | reverse complement strand
CCAGCGGCCGTTGTAGGGGCCGTCGAACTGCTCGATGAACTTGACGTGGCGCCAGTGCGTGCCGTCGAGCTTGCGCGTGTTGTCGTAGCTGTCGCCCGACATTTCCGACACGCCGCCGTGTGTGGAAGGCAGCTGATTCCAGTTTTTGCACGCGACCTCGCACGCCTTGCAGCCGATACAGACAGTCGTGTCGGTGAAGAAGCCCATCGGCTCGGTGGCCGCGGTAGCCGGGCGGCGGCGGGTGATGGTCACCATATCACGCCCGCTCCACGTTGCAGACGAACGCCTTGCCTTCGTGGATACCCAGGCCGTGAGGTCGTTGACGACGTCGCCGGTGCTCAACCCCATCCAGCCCCAGTGCCAGGGCATCCCGACGTGGTGGATGGTCTTACCGGCGATCTTCATCACGCCGATACGGTCGGTGACGAGCGCCTTGGCCCTGATGTGGCCACGCGGACTCGACACCACGACCCAGTCGAGATTCTTGATTCCCTTCTCCTGCGCGAGCCCTTTGCCGATCTCGATGAACAGCTCCGGCATCAGCTCGGCGAGCCACGGCAGCCAGCGACTCATGGCGCCGGCGAGGTAGTGTTCTGTCAATCGATACGTGCTGATGACGTACGGGAACTTGGGATCGCCGACTACCGCGATCGGATTCCAGGGCTTACCCAGCGACCACACCTTGTGCACCGGGCTGCTCTGCTGCTTGGGATAGAGGAGGTTCTGCACAGGCGACTCATGCGGCTCGTAATGCGTCGGCAACGGTCCGTCCACGAGCCCCGCCGGCACGAACAGCCAGCCACGGCCGTCTGCCCGCATGATGAACGGCTGCGTTCCCGACAGGGCATCGAGCCCGATGCCGTCCGGCTTGGGCTGCGCGTCCGGAGCCTTGGTCGCGGCGAAGTCGGGCGTGTCGTAGCCGACCCATTTGCCGTGCGGCACTGGCTTGCCCGTCTTGGGATCGGGCGGGTTCACGAAGTTCGGATCCCACCAGACCCACCGCTTGCGCTCGCTCCAGGGATTGCCCTTCAGGTCCGCGGACGCACGGTTGTACATGACTCGCCGATTCGCGGGCCACGCCCATCCCCACTTGAGATGTGCGCCCGGAACGCCCGGCGGATCAGGCTCGCGGCGCGCGGTCATGTTCTGATCCGGCGCCGGATAGCAACCGCAGTAGATCCATGACGCGCACGTCGTGGAGCCGTCATCCTTCAAATCGCCGAATCCCTTCAGGTGCTGTTTCGGGTCGGCCGTCTGATACCCGTTGATTTCGCGCAGCACCTTGAGGGCACTGATCTCACCCGGGTAGAGCGCCGTGCCATAGGCCGGGTCGGCGGGATCGGGGTCAAAGTCCCACGTGAGATTCTTCCAGCCCTGGTCGCGCGGCAGCGTACTGTTCGCGTAGGCCTTCCGCAGCCGCTTGGCGAGGTTGTGGTAGAACCAGCTATCGGTGCGGCAGTCCCCCGGCGCTTTGGTCGCGAACGAGTGCCACTGCAGCATGCGCTGGGTGTTGGTGTAGCTGCCGTCGTATTCCGCGATCTGCGTCGACGGGAAGAAGAACACCTCGGTCTTGATGTCCGCGCTCTTCACCTCACCATTCTTCACTTCCGGCGCGAGGTACCAGTGCGTGGCCGTCTCGGTGAGCCAGTTGTCCTTGACCACGAGCCAGTCGAGCTGCCGCAGGGCGCGTCGCGTCGCCCCGCCGTTCAGCGAGGTCGCGGGGTTTTGTCCGACGCAGCACATCCCTTTCACGCGCCCGTTCGCCATGGCGGAGAACATGGCGATGTGCGAGTGATCGCCGAGGATCTTGGGGTGCCAGTCGTAGCCAAAGTCGTTCTCTGCGGTCGCCGCCGCGCCATACATCGACTTCAGATATGACACGAGGAACTTGGGCGTGTTGCCGTAGTAGCTCGTCGGTGCCGTCTCGGCCGCCACTGTGGTACAGCGTGGGCACGTCGGTCGAGCCCTGGATCGCGGCGTGGCCGCGCAGCGCCATCACGCCTGCGCCCGGTCGTCCAATGTTGCCGAGCAGGAGCTGGAGCAACGCGCAGCAGCCGATCATCTGGACGCCGTAGGTGTGCTGGGTCCAGGCGACCGCGTACGCGAACGCGCTGGTCCGGTCGCGGCCGGAATTCTCGAGCAGCGCCTCGGCCACTTTGATGAACTTCTCTTTCGGCGAGCCGCAGATTTGCTCCACCATTTCCGGCGTGTAGCGGCTGAAGTGCCGCTTCAGGATCTGGAACGCGCAGCGCGGGTTCTGGAGGGTCGCGTCGCGCTCGGCGGGCCCCGGCTTGAGCGAGCGGACCAGGTCGTCGAATGGCGGGCCGGCGCGCTTGGCGATCAGGTCTTTCGTGGCCGGGCCCGGCCCCTTCGGCCCACGATTGTACGCCCAGCTGGCGTTGTCGTACGCGCCGCGGTTGCCGTTCTCGGGCCAGAAGTCGGGCTCCTTGAACCCCTTGAGGCCCGAGAACACGCCCTCGAGGTCTTCGGTATCCTTGAAGTCGTCGTTGATGATCGTCGCCGCGTTCGTGTAGTTGACGACGAACTCTTTGAAGAAGGGATCCGTGTTCCAGCGCTGCGAGTTGATGACGTAGTTGATCAGCCCGCCGAGGAACGCGATGTCCGAGCCCGCGCGGATCGGGACATGGAGATCGGCGACTGCACTGGTGCGGGTGAAGCGCGGATCGACGTGAATGAGCTTGGCGCCGTTGAGCTTGGCTTTCATGGGCCAGCGGAACGCCCCGGATGGCACTCCGCCATGTTCGAACCCATGATCACGAAGCAGTCGGTGTGCTCGAGGTTGCGCGGATACAGGGTCGCCGCGCCCCGACCGAACCGTGTCCCCAGACCGGGGACGCTAGAGCTGTGTCATATCCTGGCCTGATTCTCGATCGCGACGACGCCGAGCCCGCGCCAGAACTTCTGGCACACATGGTTGAATTCGTTGTCGAGCGTCGCACCGCCGAGGGCAAAGATGGCGGGCGACATGTTCACGACTTTGCCGTTCGGCAGCTTCTCGATGAACGTGTCGTCTCGCGTCTTCTTGGTGAGCTCGGCAACGCGGTCCATCGCCCACTCGAGCTCGACGACCTCCCAGCTCGAGGCGCCCGGCTTGCGGTGGAGGCATTTCGTCTGGCGGTTGGGGTTGACGTGCAGCTGGTAGATCGCGGCGCCCTTGGGACAGAGCGTGCCTTCGTTGTGCGGGCTGCGCGGATCGCCCTCGATGTTGACGATGCGGTCGCCCTTCACGTGGACCAGGGTGGCGCATCCTACGGAGCAGAACGGGCAGATGCTCGGGACCGCCTTGGCGTCTCGAATGCGAAGTTCCTGTGCCTGGGCGCGCGCGGGCGCGAGTGTGGCGCCGAGCCCGACCAATCCACCGATGGCTGTACCGGCGCCGGCGCCGGCGGTGACACGTAGGAAGTCGCGACGACTGACCTGCATAGGTTGGATCCTCCCCGCGCTAGGACGTCGCGGTTAGGGCAGATGCAGCAGCAGACCGATTAAGCATGTACACCCTTCCGAGGAGACGCAACCCCGGTTGCAGGACCACTGAAACGGCGTCACTTTATCGCCGCGTTACAGAGCCTGCGTCTCGAACGTGATGGAGCGGTGTCGGCGAGGAGACTGATCAGATGGCGAAGAAAGTTGAAAAGCAGGAGCTCACCGAGGTCAGTGAAGCACAGATCGCGGTGCACTGGAAGGAGGAAGAGTACTACCAGCCTTCCGAGAAGTTCAAGGCGCAGGCGAACATGCGCGACCCCAAAATCTTCGAGCAGTTCACCCTCGACAAGTTTCCCGACTGTTTCAAGGCGTACGCGGATATGCTGACGTGGTTCGAGCCGTATCGCACGGTGCTGGACACGAGCGAGGCCCCGTTCTGGAAGTGGTTCGCCGGCGGAAAGATCAACGCCTGCTACAACTGCGTGGACCGCAATCTCGCCAAGTACGGGAACAAGGCGGCATTCATCTTCGTGCCCGAGCCGGAGAAAGAGCCGGACGTGTCCGTCACGTATCAGGAGCTGTACGACCGCGTCAATGAATTGGCAGCGCTGCTCCGCGGGCTCGGGCTCAAGGCCGGCGACCGTGTCACGTTCCACATGCCGATGGTGCCCGAGCTCCCGATCACGATGCTGGCGTGCGCGCGCCTCGGAATCATCCACTCCCAGGTGTTCGGCGGGTTCAGTGGTCAGGCGTGCGGCTCCCGTATTCAGGATTCCGGCAGCCGGGTGCTGATCACGATGGACAGCTACTGGCGCAACGGCACGCTGGTCGATCACAAAGTGAATGCGGACATCGCGGTGCAAACGGCGAACGAGTTGGGGCAGGCTGTCGAGAAGGTTCTGGTGTGGCAGCGCTACCCCGGGAAGTACTCCGCGAAAACGCCGATGGTCCCAGGTCGCGACTTCTTCATGAACGAGCTGCTCCGGCAGTACAAAGGACAGAGTGTGGAGCCGCTCGCCCTGCCGTCGGATGGGGCGCTGTTCCTGATGTACTCGAGCGGCACCACGGGCAAGCCCAAGGGCGCGCAGCACAGCATCGCCGGCTACCTCGCGTACGTCACCGCCACCTCCAAGTGGGTCCTCGACATTCATCCCGAAGACATCTACTGGTGCATGGCCGATATCGGCTGGATCACCGGGCATTCCTACATCGTGTACGGGCCGCTGGCGAACGCGGCGACGAGCGTGATGTACGAAGGGGTGCCAACCTTCCCCGACGCGGGCCGGCCGTGGCGAATCGCCGAGCGGCTGGGTGTAAACATCTTCCACACCGCGCCGACGGCGATCCGGATGCTGCGCAAGCTAGGGCCCCAGGAGCCCCGCAAATACAAGTACCACTTCAAGTCGATGACCACGGTGGGCGAGCCCATCGAGCCGGAAGCCTGGCGCTGGTATTACGATGAAGTCGGTAAGGGCGAAGCCGTCATCACCGATACGTGGTGGATGACCGAAACGGGGGGAATCCTCGGCACCACCATGCCCGCGATTCATCCGATGAAACCGGGCAGCTGCGGCCCCGCCGCGCCGGGGATTCATCCGGTCATTTACGATGAGACCGGCGCGGAGATCCTGAAGGGCTCTGGGAAAGCAGGCAATATCTGTATCCGCAATCCCTGGCCGGGGATCATGCAGACGATCTGGGGCGACCGCGATCGCTACGTGAAGACATACTTCGGCAAGTACAACAGGAATCCGAAAAGCAAAGACTGGCGCGACTGGCCGTTCATGGCCGGCGACGGCGCGCTGGAGGCCAGCGATGGCTATTACCGCATCCTCGGCCGCATCGACGACGTGATCAACGTCGCCGGTCACCGGCTCGGCACGAAAGAAATCGAGTCGGCGTGTCTCACGGTGCCGGAAATCGCCGAGGCGGCTGTCGTGCCCGTCCAGGACGAGTTGAAGGGACGCGTGCCCGAGGTTTACGTCGCGGTCAAGCCGGGTGTGCAACCGAGCCAGGCGATCGTCGATCGCGTGATCAAGGCCAACGAAGAAGTGATCGGCAAGATCGCACGGCCCAAACGCGTGTACATCGTTCCCGATATGCCCAAGACGCGCTCCGGGAAAATCATGCGCCGAGTGCTGGCGGCGATCTCGAACCGTCGAGACGTCGGCGACGTGACGACCCTCGCCAACCCGGATGTCGTGGAGCAGATTCGCGTGATGGTGCAGGGCAAGGACGCGACGACTACGCGCGAAGAGCTGCCGGACGACATTGCGAAATTCGGACAGGTCGAATGAACGGATAAACTGGGCTGATTCGACCCGGCTTGACTGCGGGGCACAAAGCGGATCGTTTAACCCGCCTCCAGCGACCCCGGGGACTGAGCCATGACGTGGACCCAGGTCTACGATCCGCTGCACAATTGGGTCTTCTCCACTCTCGTCGCCGCACTACCGATTCTGGTGTTGTTCGGCCTGCTGGCGGGGCTGCGGGTGAAGCCCCACTGGTGTGCCATCGCCGGCGCCGCCACCGCAGTGCTCGTGGCCGTGCTGGTTTTCGGGATGCCGGCGTCGCTCGCCGGCATGAGCTTCCTGTACGGTGTCGGGTTCGGCGTGCTGAAGATCGCGTGGATCGTGCTTGCGGCGGTGTATCTGTACGACATCACGGTGTTCACGGGCCAGTTCGAGATCATGAAGGAATCGGTGGCCGGGATCACCGCCGACCGCCGACTGCAGTTGCTGCTCGTGGCGTTCTGCTTCGGAGCGTTCATCGAAGGTGCAGCGGGCTTCGGGGCGCCGGTCGCGATCGCGGGCGCCTTCATGATCGGACTCGGGTTCAAGCCGTTCCACGCGGCCGCGCTCAACTTGATCGCCAACACGTCGCCCGTGGCGTGGGGAGCGATCGGCACGCCGGTGCACACCCTGGCGGCGGTCTCGGGTCTGCCGGAGTCGGACTTGAGCGCGATGATCGGCCGCATCCTCCCCATCACGGGTATGATCGTGCCGTTCTGGCTCGTGCGCGCGATGGTGGGGTGGGCCGAGACCTTCGAAGTGCTGCCCGCGATCCTCGTGGTGGGCGCGTCGTTCAGCGTCACGCAGTATCTCTGGTCCAACCACGTGGACTCGAACCTGGTCGACATCGCCGGGGGCGTCGTTTCGCTCCTCGCGACCGTGGTCTTCCTCCGGTTCTGGCGACCGAAGCGCGTCTGGAGATTCGAGGGGGAGCGCGCCGCGGCGCCGGCGGGAGCGACGCCCGCGCGCAAGTACACCGCCGGCCAGATTCTCAAGGCGTGGATGCCGTTCGCGATCCTGTCGCTCACCGTGTTCGCGTGGGGCCTGCCGGCGATCAAGGGCGCCATCAATCGGGCCACGACGCCGGTCTGGAACGTCCCACTGCTGCACAACGGCGTGTCGCGCGCCGCGCCAGTCGTGGCCAAACTGACGCCAGAGGCCGCGCGCTTTGATTTCAACTGGCTCTCGGCCACCGGAACCGGGTGCTTCATCGCAGCGATCATCGCGGGCCTCGCCCGCGGCGTCGGGCCGGTCCAACTCGCGAAGATCTTCTGGTCTACGCTGAAGCGCATGAAGCTGGCCGTCATCGCCTCCGGGCTCGACGCGGTGCTCGGGCTCGCCTTCACGCGGAGCGGATGGTTCTATCCCTTCTTCGGCACGTTCCTGGGGTGGCTGGGGGTGGCCCTCACGGGCAGCGACACGTCGTCGAACGCGCTGTTCGGGAGTCTGCAGCGGATCACGTCACAGCAGCTCGGACTCGACCCAGTGTTGATGTGCGCGGCCAACTCGGCGGGCGGCGTGATGGGCAAGATGGTGGACGCGCAGTCCATCACCGTGGCGACGTCGGCCACGAATCAGGTGGGCAACGAGGGAACGATCTTCCGGTGGGTGTTCTGGCATTCGCTCGCGCTGGGTGCGGTCGTCGGTGTGATCGTGCTGCTGTACGCCTACGTGTTCCCGGGCGGGGTGCCGCACGGCCTGACGATCGTGAAGTGATGCGCGCATGAAAAGAAGCGCCCCGACCGACTGGGTCGGGGCGCTTCGCTTTGCGAGACTCCGCCTCAGCCCCTCGCGCCCGCCCGCACCTCCGCCGGCTCCCAGATTTTGATCTTCCGCGTCTCGGGCATCAGGAACAGACTGAGAATGAACGCGATCGAGGGCACGGCGATCGGATAGATCAACGCCGCGCCGATCCCCGCCTTCAGGTACGCTGCGGTCGTGATGACTGGGACCAGGCCGCCGCCCCACCCGTTACCGATGTGATAGGGCACCGAGACCGACGTATACCGGATGCGTGCCGGGAAATACTCGGCGAGGAACGCGCCGATCGGCCCGTACACCATCCCGACGTAGGACACCATGACGGCCACGATCAGGATGGACAGCACCCAGTTCGTGTTCGCCGGGTTGGCGGTGTGCCCGAGCGCGATGTAGAGCGGGTAGTAGGTCAGCGCGGCGAGCGCGAATCCGGCGAGGATGATCGGCTTTCGCCCGATCCGGTCAGACAACCACCCGAAGAAGATCAGCGACGGAGTGGCGATGAGGAGCCCCACGCCGGCTATGATCGCCGGTGACAGGGTATCGGGTTTGCGGACCTGCTGCAGGAAATACAGCGCCCAGAACTGGCCGCTGTACCACACGACCCCCTCGCCGATCACGACCGCGCTCGCAATGAGGACGTATTTGATGTTCTGGCTGAGGAACGCCTCTTTCCAGGGATTCTTGGCCGTCTGCCCCTTCGCCTTGATCGCCTGGAAGATCGGCGTCTCCTGCAGCTGCAACCGGATATAGATCGCGATCGCGATCATGAGCAGAGAGAGGAGGAACGGGATCCGCCACCCCCATGCAGGCCACGCCGTGGGCCCGACGATCTCGCGCGTCGCGATGATGACGACAAGAGACACCACGATGCCCAGTGTGGGCGAGGTCTGGAGCCAACCGGTGTAGTACCCGCGCTTTTCATCGGGCGCGTACTCGGCGACATACGTGATGGCGCCGCCGTACTCACCCCCGAGACACAGACCTTGAATCAGACGCAGGCCGAGGAGGAGGACGCCGGCCGTCGCGCCGATCTGCGCATAAGTCGGCACCAGACCGATGAGTGCCGTGGCGAGGCCCATGCCGCTCAGTGTGATCAAGAAGGTGTACTTCCGGCCGATCAAGTCTCCGATGCGTCCGAAGAGGAATGCCCCGACCGGGCGAATGAGGAACCCGGCCGTGAACGTTCCAACGTACTTGATGAGATCCGAGCCCGAGGCGCTCTGTGCGAAGAATTTCGGGGCGAGAAGCGCCGCCAGACTGCCGAAGATGTAGAAGTCGTACCATTCGATGACGTTCCCGACTGCTGCGGCGATGACGACCCGGCGAAGTTCTTTGAACGAAAGCTGAGGAGCGGTCATAGACGCCCTCGGAAGGTGGAGGTTCAAGTCGAGCTGCAACCCGGATGCTTACGCCTTGTCGCCGGCCCCGCCCGCAACCAGCCCCTTCGCCCGCCACTTCTCGAAAATCGTTTTCACCTGTTTGTGCGCGTCGTCGAGCGCCTGCTCGGGAGTCATCCGGCCGGTCGCCGCGTTGGCGAACATGGTGGGCAGCACGAACGTGTCGAACACCTCGCTCTCGGCCGGATTCGCCGGGCCCGGATGGCCGATATTCGTGGCCCACCGGAGCGCCGTGCTGATGGGCTGGAGCTTCGTCGGCGGATTCGAGCCGAATGGGTCGTTCGACATGTGTTGCTTCATCCAGTCGTCGCCCATCGCGGGCTTTCTGACCAGCGGTGTACGAGGCTCCGCGACGGCACCAGGGAAGGACGGGAAATTGTAGAGCTTGCTCGCCAAGATGGCTTCGCGATTGTGCGCCACCAAGTCGAGCAGGAACTGCTTCGCCACGTCGGGACTCTGCGCGAATTTCCAGATCGCGTAGATCCCCATCACGTGCTCGCACGCCCATCCCGTGCCGCGCGGCCCTTTCAGCGCCGGCACGAAAAAGATGTCGTCGGCGATCGGGAGCTTGTTGTCCTGCGCCGTGCGATACGCGGAGATCGAGTTCAGGATGTAGGAGGTCTGCCGCGCGTTCAGGGCTTGATTGTTGGACGCGGCGTTCCAGCTCAATACCGCGGGCGTCATCCCCGCCTCGTAGAGCCGTTTGGCGAAGTTTAGGGCCTCGAGCGCGTGGTCCGACTTCAGGACCACATTCTCGTCGGCGTCCTGGATCGACCCGTCGAACGACCAGAGCATGGCGCGCGACGCCATGTTGGTATCGAGCTCCTGCGACATCCCGATGCCGATCGGGATCTGAATCTCGGGATGCTTGACCCTGATCTGTGGCCCCGCCGTGACCAGGTCTTCCCACGTCGTCGGCCCATCGGGCATGCCGATCTCGGTCCAGATACTCTTCAGGTAGTCACCTGGATCCGGCACGTAGTTGTCGCTGAAGCCGATCCACTTACGCGTGACCGGATTGTACGTCGCGCGCTTGCACAGGTCGATGATCGGCCCATGCGCCCGCGCGGCGTCGCGTACCACGTCGGCCATGTCGAGCACCTGCGGCTCGAACGCGCCCGGCGGCGACAAAAACTGAAAGAGGTCGTGACCCTGTTGAGCCGCGACCTCGGCGTTAGCGCGTGTCGTCAGGTCCGCCAGGGAGATGTGGTCCACCGTAACCTCGACACCCTTCTGCGTGCCCCAGTCCTTCGCGTACTTGTCGAACCAGGTGTCGTACGTGGGGACGAAGTGGCTCCACTGCATGATCTTGAGCGACTTCTGCGGGCGCTTGATCAGGATGGTCGGACCGAGCGCGACCGCCGCTGCGGCGGCGCCGGCCGTGGTGACGAATTGCCGCCGATCCATCCCTTTCCGCCTGGTCATGGATCTACCCTCCATTAATGGAAATGCGGAGAACAGGAATCGGGAGTCAGGAGTCAGGAGTCAGGAGTCAGGAGTCAGACCCTGACTCCCGGCTCCTGACTCCTGAATCCTTTTAGATCGAATACAGCACGCTCAGGGAGACCTGGGAGGCTTTCTGCTTCCCGGTTGCCCCGCCATACGTCGTGGTAGCGCGGAAGTACTCGACGCCGAGTTGATAGCGACCCGCCCGGAACCGCAGCATGCCGGAGAGATCCTCGTTCTTGATGCGCGGGTTCGCCGCCGGTAGACTGGGCGAGTTCGCTTCATCGGGATCATCCATGCCGTAGTAGAGCCAAGCGCCCCAGTGCGGCGTGAGCTCGTATCCCCCCTGTACCCACATGCCCCAGCCCTTCACGTTGCCCTGCTGGGTGATGTGCGCGA
>QHTY01000278.1:3121-3849 GCA_003220985.1 Gemmatimonadota bacterium | reverse complement strand
GCCGGCCTCGAAGCCTGTACCCGAGAGGTTGTTGCCGGTGGCGACACCGACGGCCGTCGTGTCCTTCGAATCCACGTGGCCGACGACGTAGGCGCTCCAACTGAAGTTGGGCTTGCGATGAGCGAAATTCAGCCGCGCCTCGAATTGCGGTGTCGCCGACGCTTCGCCGCTGCCGATGCCGCCGCCGACGTCGGGGCCGTTGCCCTCCATAGCTGCGAGAACCAACTGGACGGTCGTCGGTTTGCCAGGGTTCAGGTCGTGATACAGAAAGATCCCCGGATAACGCCAGCCGATCATCCCCGTTGCCCCATACCCGAGCGGGAAGGCGAGGTGTGTGACGGAGACGGGCACCTCGCCGAACAGCGGCGACCAGAACTGGCCGATGCGGAGCGTGGTGGGGCCGTTCGTGAGGTCGGCGTACGCGAAGCGAATCCGCATTTGGGGTTGCTCGTCGCCGAACGGCGGCGCCCCATTGAATGCGCCGAAGAAGTCGGCCTCCAGCGTCGCGCGCGGCGACCACTTCCCCATCACCGGGGACCCGCTGAAGGTGAAGTTGATGCGCGTATTGCGCACATCGCCGTCCAGGTAGGTCTTGTCCGCGGCCGGTTGCACAGGGTTCGCAAACTCGGCGTTCTGGCCGTTGCCGAATCCAAAGAACCCGTTGTTCATGAACCACGTGGAGTTGATGAATCCGCTGATCGTCAACGTTTCGCCTTCCCCGAGCTTCA
>QHTY01000278.1:0-3116 GCA_003220985.1 Gemmatimonadota bacterium | reverse complement strand
CCTTGGGCTGCCGCGGATTGCGCACCCCCAAGTGCCACCAGTCCGACCACTACGAGCACCGAGACCCACGCCAGTCGCATCCTCATGATTTCCTCCTCGGGTGAACTTGCGTGCACGACACGTCAGCCCTTCACGGCACCCATGGTGAAGCCCTGAATGAATCGATCGATGAAGAGGTTGTAGATGACTGCGAGCGGAATGCTCGTGAACAATGCAGCGGCCATGAGGGAGCCCCAGTGGTATACATCGCCGCGTACCAGCGCGATGGGGACGCCCAAGCTGACGGTCATGCGGTCGACCGAGCTGATAAACGTCAGCGCGTACACGAATTCTTGCATTACCAACGTGAACGTGAAGACGACCACGGTCAAGATGCCCGGAAGGATGAGACGCGGCGCTACCCGCAAGATTACAGCCAGCCTGCTGTAGCCGTCGATCATCGCCTGTTCTTCGATGTCCCACGGCACCGACCGCATGAATCCCATCACGAGCCAGGTGCAGAATGGAATCGTCATGGTTGGGTAGATGAGGATCAACGCGCCGAGCGAGTTCTGCAAGCCTAGAGCCGAGATCACGCGGGAGAACGGGATGAAGAGCAGGGTGGGGGGGATCAGGTAGGTGAAGAAGATGCCCATGCCGAGGCGCTCGCCCCAGCGTCCAGTGAGACGCGCCAGGCTGTAGCCGGCACCGCCACCAGCACGGTGATGATCACCACGGCCACGGTGACGAGCAGCGTATTTGCGACCCAGCGCAGGAAGTCCGTTTGGCCGAACAGGAAGCGCACGTGCTCGAAGGTGGGCGGGTCATTGAAGATCCAGGGGACGTGCTGTGTGTCGAACGCCCCGACGTACAGATCGCGGTTCTGTTTGAAGGCCGTGATGAACATCCAGTAGAACGGAAAACCGGCGAACGCCATGAACCCCAGGGCCGCCGCGTACAGCCCGAGCCGTTTCATCGTGCCCCCGCCCCCGCCCCCGCCCCGCCGCCGACTTCGGTCCGGCGGGCGACCCGCAGCATGAGGACGGCAACCACGATCAGAAACGGCACGAGGAATACGGCGATGGCGGCACCCTGGCCGAGGTCGGCACCCAGCACGCCGCGCTGGAAGGCGAGCGTGGGCAGGACCTGTGTGGTATTCGCCGGGCCCCCGCCCGTCAGGATGTAGACGACGCCGAGATCGGTGGCGGTGTAGACGACCCCGAACAACACAGCGACGGCGATGACCGGAAGCAGGAGCGGGAGCTCGACCCGGAAGAGCCGTCGCCAGAAGCCCGCGCCGTCCACGATGGATGCCTCGACAACGTCCTGCGGAATCGACGAGAGTCCCGCGAGCACGATCACCGTGGCGAACGGGAAAATACGCCACGCCTGCACGATGATGATCGCGCAGAGCGCGAGCCCAGGCTCTCCGAGCCAGTACAGCCAGCCGTGGAGCAGCCCGGTCACCCTGAGCGTCCAGTTGATCACGCTGAACGTCGAGTCGAAGATCCAGGTCCACGCGATCGCGGCGAGCGAGACGGGCACGGCCCATGGCAACAGCAGCACGAGCCGGGCGAGGCGTTTGCCGCGGAAGGTGGCCCGGAATACCTGCGCGGCGGCCGTCGCGAGCACGATGACGAGCACCTGCGATCCGATCGTCACGATTGCCGTATTGCGAAGCGAGCGGAGAAAGATCGGGTCCGCGAGAATGGTGGCGTAGTTGCGAAACCCGACCCAATTGAACGTCAGGCTTCCCGCGGTTGCGCTCGAGAAGCTGAGCAGAATGGCGAGCACGAACGGGACGCCCACGAGGAGGATCACGTACGCGAGGGCAGGGCTGAGCATCGCCGCGCCGAGCAGATCTTCGCGATCGGCGAGCTTCACCGGCGCACTCGCGCCCCCGTCTCGGCATCGAAATAGCAGAGGGCCCGCGCGGGCACCGCGAAATCGAGCCGCCCTCCTTCTTCTTCCGGAATGGCCCGTCCGATGTTCGCGGGCAGCTTGGCGATCACGGTTGCCGCGGGGGCAAACTCCACGGTCGCGTAGACATACCGATCCGAGCCCAGGTACTCAACCCGCCGCACGATGAGCGGAATCGGGTGGAGTGGCTCCCGGTCGCCAAAGTGGTCGCTCGGCAGCAGGTGCTCGGGCCGGAACCCCAGGAGCGTCCTGCCGCCGCCGCCGGGTTGCTCGACCAGATTCATGGGCGGCTGGCCGAGAAACGTCGCCACGAACGTGTCGACCGGGTCCTCGTAAACCTGGTGCGGTGTCCCCACCTGCCGCACCTTGCCGCGGTCCATGACCGCGATGCGGTCACCCAAGCCCATCGCTTCGACTTGATCGTGCGTCACGTAGACGGTGGTACGCTTGATCTGGCGCTGGAACCGTTTCAGCTCGTCGCGGGCGGTGTTCCGAAGCTTGGCGTCCAGGTTGGCGAGCGGCTCGTCGAGCAGGAAGACCTGCGGATCGCGCACCAGCGCGCGGCACAGCGCCACGCGCTGGCGCTCACCACCCGAGAGCTGCCGCGGGTAGCGCTCCAGGTAGCCGGCGATCCCGAACAGGTCTGCCGCTCAACGGACTTTCTCGGTGATGGCCGCGCGCGGGAGGCGTGCCGCTTCGAGCGGGAACGCGATGTTGCCGAACACGGTGCGGTGCGGGTAGAGGGCGTAGCTCTGGAAGACCATCGCGATGCCGCGCGCGCGCGGCGGCACGCTCTGATCCACGCGCCGGCCGCCGATGTAGATCTCGCCCGCGTTCGGATGCTCGAGGCCGGCGATCATCCGGAGTAGTGTCGTCTTGCCGCAGCCCGAGGGGCCGAGCAGCACGAGCAGCTCCCCCTCGCGAATGGACAGATCTACGCCGTCCACCGCGTCGTGGTCACCGCCCTTGAAACGCTTGTGCAGTTGCCTGATTTCGACGCCTGCCGACGTTTCGCTCATGCTCCCCCGCTCCCCCGGAGCGCACGAGGATGACCAGGGAAGCACAATGCGTCAAGGGTCGCTGATTGGACTGCGCAATGGTAGGATTCCGTCGTGAGCGACTTGCCCGCGGTGACGCCCGATTATTTCCAGATCCTCGTCGTCCGAGAACTTCGCAAAGTTGGATTCGACGTCGGCCAGCCCCTAGTTCATCGCCGT
>QHTY01000162.1:6500-19426 GCA_003220985.1 Gemmatimonadota bacterium | reverse complement strand
GCGTCCTCATCCATACGAATTCTTCCTTTACTACGACGCGTAACTAAAAAACGGCGGCAGAGGGCGGCACAGGGCGGCAAAGGCTTGTGCCGTCCTTTGCCGCCTTTTGCCGCCCTCTATGCCGACCAAACGTGAAATCCTCGACGTAGCCAAGAAGCAGGACGTCTCGTCGCTGCGTCTCCAGTTCACCGACATCCTCGGCGTCAACAAGAACGTCGAGGTGCCGCAGAGCCAGTTTGAGAAGGCGCTCGAGGGCGACATCATGTTCGACGGCTCGTCCATCGAGGGATTCGTCCGGATCGAGGAATCCGACATGGTGCTGCGGCCCGATCTGAAGACGTTTCGCGTGCTTCCGAACGGCGACGCCGCCGGGAAGGTCGCCCGCGTGATCTGTGACATTTACAATCCCGATGGGTCGTCGTTTGCCGGCTGCACGCGCCAGGCGCTGCAGCGCCAGATCGCCAAGGCCAAGGCGCTGGGCTACGAGATGATGGCCGGCGTCGAGGCCGAATTCTTCATCTTTCAGCTGGATGCGGACGGCGAGCCCACGACGATCACGCACGATCACGGCGGCTACTTCGACCAGACGCCGGTCGATCGTGCCGAAGAGATTCGCCGGCTGATCGTGAAAGAGCTCGTCGCCATGGGGTTCGAGGTCGAAGCGGGCCATCATGAAGTGGCGCCGGGGCAGCACGAGATCGACTTTCGGTACGCCGAGGCGCTCGCAACCGCCGACAACCTCGCCACGTTTCGCTTCATCGTGCGAAACGTGGCGTATCGGCATGGCTTCCTCGCCACGTTCATGCCCAAGCCGATCTTCGGACAGAACGGCTCGGGCATGCACACACACCAGTCGCTGTTCCGCAAGGGCAGCAACGCGTTCCACGATCCGAAAGCGCAGTGGGAGCTGTCGGATGTGGCGCTGTCCTACATTGCGGGACTGCTGACACACGCGCGGGGATTCTGCGCCGTGACGAATCCGCTCGTGAACAGCTACAAACGGCTGGTGCCGGGGTATGAGGCGCCGGTAAACGTCGCGTGGTCGATGCGCAACCGCTCGCCGCTCGTGCGCATTCCCGATCGTCGCGGCACCGGCACACGCTGCGAGCTGCGGATGCCCGATCCCTCGGCGAACCCGTATCTCGCGCTGGCGGTGCAGCTTGCAGCCGGTATCGACGGCGTCCAGAAAAAGCTCACGCCGCCGGACCCCGTGAATAAGAACATCTTTGAGATGAGCTTTCGCGAACGGCGCAAATACCGCATCGACGAGCTGCCGCGGGATCTGCACGAGGCGCTCGACATGCTCGAGAAGGATGACGTCATTCGCGATGCCCTCGGCCCGCACATTTATGAGCGGTTCGTCGAAGCCAAGTGGGGCGAGTGGCAGGAATACATTGGAAAGGTCAGTGAGTGGGAGCTCGAGCGGTACTTGAGTGTGTACTGATCATTGGCGCAGGGGTCTCGGGGAGCGCGTGCGATATCCTTCCGCAGCCGGGCGATACACAAGGCGAACAGCACGCCGGGGAGTGGGATCAGCATGGCCGCATCGTCGTCGACACGGACCCGCACTACACCCTCATCCGGCTGCGCGTTGACACGAGCATCACGGAGCGGCACGACGTCGTGCTCGCGCGATTCGATTTCGATCCCAGTGAAGCGGTGGGGGATGAGTATTCGCTGACCGTCGCGCTCGATCTTGGCGACGTGCGTCGTTTGTCCGCCAATCATCGGTATTCCCTTGGCGATTCCATACCCGCGTATGCAACGGTCACGTGTCTGTGCCGGCCGCTCCGCCCCGACTCGGTGCGTGGGACCTACGTGATCCAGACGCGAGGATCGCGGCAGCTCGCCGGGCGGATCGACGCGAGCCTGTATTTCACCGCCTGGGATGATTCCCGCCGGCATGAGCGGTACCGCCTACGCCAGCGCATCCATGGAGTGCGCCCCTGATGCTGCTGAGCGTGCTCTTGGTATTGCAGTCTGTCAGTCCGGCCGTCCGGCCGTCCGATCCCCAGACGATCGACTCGATCATCATCGAGAACCGCAACATTTTCGACCGCGAGGACGCGGCGCCCGACTGGGTCGCCCGCCTGGCGAACAAGCTGCACATGCGCACGCGGCAGTCGGTCATCCGCAGGCGCCTGTTGCTCAATCGCGGCGATCCCTTCGATCTCGCGCGCGTCGAGGAAAGTGAACGGGGGCTGCGGAACCTCGGCGTGTTTCGTCAGGTGCGCGTCGATACGGTGCGCCAGTGGGACGGCAAGCTCGCCCTCCGGGCCGTGACCGCGGACGGCTGGAGCACGCAACCGCAGGCGAGCTTCACCAGCGTGGGCGGCGACAACACCTGGGACGTGGGTTTTATCGAGCGCAATTTTCTCGGCACGGCGACAGAGCTGGCGCTCATCTATGGCCGCAATCCCGACCGCAGCCGCCTCGATTTCGAATTCATCAACCCGCATTTCTTCGGCCGCCGGACGCTGCTCAAGGCACGCTACAGCGACCTCTCCGACGGCCACCGCGGCGAATGGCAGTTCGGACTGCCGTTCCACGAAACGGCGGCGCCGCATTCGGTCGAGACCTACGGCGAATTCGCCCACGAGCGGGTGCTGCGCTTCCGCGACGACGTGCTGCTCGACAGCACGAGCCATCGCCTGTTTCGCGTCGGGCTCATGGCCGGGATCGCGGCAGCGGCGACGACGCACAAGTACATGCGGATCTGGGGAGGATGGGAATGGCGGCGCGAGGATTTCGGCGCCACGGGCACCTCGCGGGTGCCATACTCGGTGTTCACGACCGCGCGGGCTGGTGTGGAGCTCGGCGCGGTGCGGTTCCGCGTGCTCGAGCACTTCAACTCCTACGCGCGCCGTGAAGACGTCGACCTCTCGCCCACGCTCCGGGCCGGCATCGTGTTGCAGTCCGGCGTGGGCTACGAATTCAGCGGCCAGACGTCGGCCGTCTGGAAGCGCGGCTTTGCCGTTGTACGCGTCGCGGCCAATGGATTGGACACGACGCGGACGCTGGCGGAGGTGACCGTCGTCAGCCAGAACATCCCCCGTCACACCTGGATCGTGCACGCCGAGGCCGGCGTGGTGACACATCCCAAACCGGGCGCGGAGTTCGATCCGTGGGTGGTGCAGAAGGGGCCGCGGCTGTTCGGCATCCATGAGTTCACGGGTACGCGCACGACGTGGTTCGTGCTCGAGGACCGCATCCTCGTGGCCGACGACATTCTTGGCCTGATGGCGCTCGGGCTGGCGCCGTTTCTAGACTATGGCGGGGCGTGGTACGACACTGAGCCCGCTCGACAGGGCGGCGATGCCGGCCTCTCGCTCCGGTTTGGGCCAACGCGGGCGGTGCGCGGGCGAGCGGGCGAGTTAGCCTTCGGGTACCGGTTTGGCCAAGGAGTCAAAGGAAAGCGCTGGGCGATCACGTTGCGAAAGGGCTTTTCGTTCTAACCGGGGCGGGCGGGGAGGGGGGGGAGCGCGACATGGGGGACGAGCCGTCGCAGGAAATCTTTGACGTGGTGCGGGCCGGCGATACCGGCAGGCTGCAGGCGCTACTCACCGCCGATCCCAGCCTCGCGAACGTCCGCAACGCGCGGGGTCACTCCCCGGTCTTGATCGCCCAGTACCATCACAAAAACGAAGCGGTCGCGGTGCTGCTCGCGGCCCGACCCGAGCTCGACATTTTCGACGCGGCGTCGGTCGGCGACATCTCGCGGGTCACGCAGTGGCTGGATCGCGATCCCGCGCTCCTCGTAGCGAAGTCGAGCGACGGATTCTCGCCGCTCGAGCTCGCCGCGTTCTTCGGCCAGACCGAGACGGTTCGGCTCCTGCTCGCGCGGGGGGCGGATCGTACGAAAGCGGCCGGTCTCGCGGCCATGAAGGGACATCTCGACGTCCTCGAGCTGCTGAAGGGCCGGCAGGTATGATGACGAACGTCGACTGGATCGGCTGGTTGGCGACGGCCGTCTTCATGGTTTCGTACTTCACACGAGGACCGAAGTCTTTACGCCGAGTGCAGGGCGTCGCCGCAGGGCTGTGGGCGCTGTACGGCCTGTTGATCCACTCACTGCCAATCATTGGCGCGAACATCCTGGTCGCCAGCGTGGCGGTGGCGTCGTCGTTCAGGAAGCCTTCCGGGGGGGCTTTGGTTTCTCCTCCATGAGCGCCATGGGGTTCAAGTCGGGGTCGTGAAAGAACGCCATCCATAAGTCGTAGTCGGCCGCTTCGTGGACGCGGTGCGGCGCGTCGACGAATTTCACGCCCTTGCCTGCCAGCGTGCGATGCACGCTTTCGATGTCCTGCACGCGGAAATAGAGGAAAGACCCGGGATGGTCCTGCTCGGGATTCTCCGGCGGCGACAGCATCAGCCGCACCGAGCCGCATTGGAAGAACGCGAGCGACGGCGGCGCCTGGAACAACAGCGGCAGGCCGAGTACGTCGCGGTGGAATTTGACGGCGCGATCGATGTCGTGGACGACATTGGTGACCTGCGCGATTTCCGACAGTGCGGCGGCGGCCATTGCCCCTCCTGAGGGAAGTAGTTAGCTTTAGCTAAGTAATTATGGAGAGCGCTTCCCGTCAAGCCCCCGTGCGGGCGATCGCCGACCGCCTGCACTCGGCGGCCATCCATCTGCTGCGGCGCCTGCGGGTGGAGGACAGGGCGCTGGGCCTGTCAGGCCCACGGGCGTCGGCATTATCGGTCATCGTATTCCGTGGTCCGATCACCATGAGCGCGCTCGCGGAGGCGGAGCAGGTGCGCCGCCCCACCATCACGCGACTGGTTGACGGGTTGGAGCGTCGGGGCCTGGTGCGACGCGTCAATGATCCTGCGGATGGCCGGGTACAGCTCGTCGCGGCGACGGCGGCGGGGAAGCGGCTGCTGCAAAGGGGCCGCGCGCGGCGGGTGGAGCGACTCATGCAAGGTGTTATGCAGCTATCAGAGGAGGAGCAGCGGGTGCTGGCTCGCGCTGCGGACTTGATGGAGCAGTCCCTTTTGGTGAGTTTTTGACGCCCGGCGCCGTAGCCAAGTGGTAAGGCAGAGGTCTGCAAAACCTCGATTCGTCGGTTCGATTCCGACCGGCGCCTCTATATCTTGTAGTCCGGCATGCGGCCTCCTCCGGTCCGACTCGGCGCAATCCCGTGGTTGTTCCGCGCGGTCCTCCTCACAGCAGCCTACTTCGTCGTCGCGAAGCTCGGCTTGCGCTACGCGACGATCGGTCCCTCCATCTCGCCCGTCTGGCCGCCGACGGGACTCGCGATTGCCGCCTTGGTGCTTTTTGGCCTCCGCTATTGGCCTGCTGTTTTGGCGGGAGCTTTCCTCGCGAATGCGACGACGAGCATTCCCACCCTTGCGGCATTCGGCATCGCGTGCGGAAACGCCACCGAGGCAGCGACGGCCGCGTATCTGCTCTTGCGTCGCGACGGCCCTCAGGTGCGGTTCGATGAACTGAGCAGCGTCCGGACTCTGGTCGGGGTCGCGGCCCCGCTCGGAACGCTCGCGAGCGCCGCAACGGGAGTCACGACCCTGTGGCTCGCCCACGTGATATCGAGTAGCGGCGTCGTTTCAGCGTTTGGCCTGTGGTGGGCGGGCGATTATCTCGGCGCGTTGGTGACCACTCCGGTGTTGCTCACCTGGCTCGGCCCGTCCGTGGCGCGGATGGACCGTCGGGCTACTCTCAAGCTCCTCGCGCTTGTGGGCGGCGCCGTGCTTGCGGCAGCAGTCGTTTTCGGCAACCTGGTATCGCCGTCGTTTCTCCAGCCGGCACAGTACCCGTACCTCCTGTTTCCTTTTGTGATTGGGGCCGCACTTCGATTTGGCCCGCGGGGTGCTACGCTGCTGACTCTTACTGTGGCGCTCCTGGCCGTCGCGCACACGGTCCGCGGCGGTGGCCCCTTCGTGATGCACAGCATCCCGAGCACCGACGTCGCCCTGCTGATCTACGTTGGCGTTTTGGCGATTACCGGCCTGTTCATGAGTCCGGCGGTCGCGCGGCGGCTGAAGGCGGAAGGCGCGCTCCGAGAAGCACACGGCCATCTGCAGGCTGTGATCAACAGCTCGCCGTTGGCGATTTACACTGTCGACGCCGGCGGAAACGTGCGCAGCTGGAATCCCGCGGCCGAGACGCTGTACGGGTGGAAGGCGGACGACGTCATCGGTGGTCCGCTCGCCATGATCACGCAGGGTGCGGCGCACCAGCAGGGCGTGCGGGAGCGAGTCTTCCGAGGCGAAACACTGCGTGGGATCGAGACCACCGCCAGCAAGAAGGACGGAACGCCGGTGACCGTCAGTCTCGCCGCTGCCCCGCTGCAAGATGCCGGCGGGCGCGTGACCGGCACGCTGCTGATCGCGGCCGATCTGACAGAGATGCGTCGTCTCGAAGTCCAATACCGCCAGGCGCAAAAGATGGAAGCGGTGGGGCGATTGGCTGGCGGGATCGCGCACGACTTCAATAACCTGCTGACCGCGATTCTCGGTACCAGCGGGCTCCTGCTCGAGGATGGCGGCATGGATGCCCGCACGCGCCTCGACGTTCAGGAAATCGAAAAAGCCGCCAAACGAGCCGCCGGGCTGACTCGGCAACTCCTCGTCTTCAGTCGGCAACAGGTGCTCGAGCCGCAAATCCTCGACCTCAACGCCGTTGTCGGAGATCTGCAACGGATGCTGGGCAGGCTCATCGGTGAGGATATCGAGTTGCACACGCAACTCGCTTCCGAAGTTGGAGCCGTGCAGGCCGACCCCGGTCAATTGCAGCAGGCGATCGTGAATCTCGTCGTCAATGCGCGTGATGCCATGCCGAACGGCGGTCGCGTGACGATCGAAACGGCGGATGTCGATCTCGATCCACGGCAACCGGAAGCACACACGCTGACGCAGCCAGGCCCGTACGTCCTGCTCGCGGTTCACGACACCGGGGTCGGCATGGATGCCGCCACGAAAGCCCGCCTGTTTGAGCCGTTCTTCACCACCAAGGAGCCGGGGAGGGGGACCGGCCTCGGTCTGGCCACGGTATACAGCATCGTGAAGCAGAGCAGCGGATATATCTGGGCCTACAGTGAGGTAGGCCAGGGAACGACTTTCAAAATCTATTTACCGCGTGTAGCGGGTACTCCGGAGAAGGCGGTCTCGCAGACTCCGGCTACACTTGCCGTGGGATCGGAGACGGTATTGGTCGTGGAGGATCAAGCGGAGGTGCGCGGGCTCACAACGCGGATCTTGGAGGCGCGCGGGTACACCGTCTTGGCGGCAGAGAACGCCGGCGCAGCCACCAATCTTGCGCAGCGGTACGTGAAACGCATTGATCTGCTGCTGACCGATGTGGTGATGCCTGGGGTGAACGGGCGTGAGCTCGCGGTTCGGCTTACTGCACAGCGCCGCGACCTCAAGGTGTTGTTCGTGTCGGGCTATACCGGCGAGGCAATCCGGCAGCATGGACTGCTGGAACTCGATGCGGCGTTCCTCCAGAAGCCTTTCAGCCCTGACGTGCTAGCGCGTAAGGTTCGAGATGTGCTTGACGGAACACCGCCGAACTAATTCACACGTTGAAAGACGGTGACGCCGAACCAGGCTGGCGGGGTAAAGGAAGATGAAGATGGAGCCCATGAGACGGATCACCTGGATATTGCTGGCGCTCACCGCTGCGGGGTGCGGCGAGGCCACCGGCCCACTCAGCGACCTGAGCGAGCTCCGCACGAGCCTCGCCGTGGTCAACACTGTTCTCGCGTCGCCGCTCGTGCATTCACTCGGGGTATTTCGGTTCGCGGGGCCATTGGCTGCACCTGCGGCGGGTGCGCCGCTCATTCCTGATTCGTTGCTCGGGAAGACGCTCGCGTTCACCTGCGCGTCGCAGCGCTACGCCGAGAGCGGCGACTCCGGCGCCCCGGCCACGGGCGTCCGGGTCGTGCTCTACCGGCGTGCTCCGGACGGGTCGATCGCGTGCCCGGCCACGGCCATTGGGCAGCTCGATCTGTTCGACGCCAGCGCGCCGGGTACGACGGCGGTGCGCGGCGTGGTTACGGGGCCCGGCGGCGGCGGGCCGTTGGTCGACTACACCATCAGTCACAACGTGGCGGACGCACAGGGCGTGGCGACCGCGACCGGCTTCGTGACGGATGGACAGCAGCGCCTGGACTTTCAGGTGACCGGGGAGCCTGGCTCCGGGTTACACAACACGATCGCCACCGTGCAGCTCGACGATGCCGCGGCGGACCTGCATGCGGTGCTGCACCATGCGGCGGAGATGGGCGTCGACACCTACTATGAGGACGTGGATCTCTCGGTTCACGACGCTGCCCTGAGCGCCGAGCTGAAGGGCTCCGCCGGCTGGTTCAACACGTTGAGGTCTTGGGATGAGATCGTTTCGGTCAGCGAGGTGCCGGTTGCGAAAGTGGGGGGGAGCGTCGTACGGGAGGACAAAGGGCCCACGATAACCCCCATCGGCGGTCCGCTCTTCTTCACGAGCGAACAGCACCAAGTCCTGCTCTCCTTCGTGGGCGCGCCTGACTCGATCCGCGCTGGCCTTGCCGGCGTCCTCGGCGCCGGCGCGCACCTGGTGAGGATCGCGATGTAGAGGCTCAGCGCGCTTCGATGTCGTGCCCGAAGCAGAGTCGATACCCGTTGCAGTCATCGATTTCGAAGTCCCGGCAGCCGTAGGGCTGGTCAATCGGACCTCGCGCGATCTTCACATCCTTCGATTTAAACTCCTGGTGCAGCGCATCCGCATCGTCGATCCAGATATACGCGTCCCAGGCTCCGCCCTCGGGATCGACCGTTCGGTTCGGGCGAATGCCACCGGGCTGTTCGAGCTGCGCGAGCATGATGATCACGCCGCTGCGTCGCACCATACAGAACGAGGGCGGGTCATTCCAGAAGCGCTTGTAGGTGAAGCCGAGCTTGTCGCGGTAGTAGTTGGCAGTGGCGACGACGTCAGCGACGATGAAGTACGGGGCGACGCTCCAGCTGGCCGTGCTCCCCATCTAATGCAGCTTGCGTCCCGGGATATGCTGGCCGTTCTGATGTAACACGAGCCCATCCGGCCGGAACGTGATCTGCGCGTCCACCACGGTCAGGAAAAACGTCGAATCCGACTCCTCGAAGATCGGAAACCGTGGCTGCGCGGTGGCCTGCAAGAACAGGTGCATAGCCTCGCGCGTGATCACGATGTGGAAGGTGGGCGCGAGCTCGTAATCGCCGACATACCGGGCCAGAACCAGCGAGTCCACCGCGACTTCCGCGTGCCGCTCGGGCGGGGGCTCGAGCGGGAACGACTCATCCAACAGATGATAGCCCAGGTCGTCGACGCTGCGATTGAAGTTGGATAGCACGACGACGCCGATCCGGCGCACTGGATCGAAGCCGATGAACGTGCGGTAGCCGCCGGTGCCGCCGTTGTGCCAGACGATATTCCCGCTGGGGCGGGACAAGATGTGCCACGCTAGGCCCACCTTCAGGTTGGGGTTGTCGGTCGCCTGACGTGGGTCGTGCGTTTGTCGCAGGGCCCGTCCGATAGGCGTCGCCGACGTATCGACATTGGCCGCGAGAAACGCGAGCATGTCGCTTGCGGTCGAACGCAGCGCGCCAGCGCCGGCCAGGGTCGGCAGGTCCCAGTTCGGCGCGACGTTGCCTGCTTCGTCGTGGCCCGGAGCCAACCGCGCGCGCAAGGGCGGCGTGAGCGTGATCGCCGTTTCGCGCATGCCGAGGGGTGTGAGAAGCCGGCGCGCGACGAGCTGCTCGTAACTCATCCGCGCTCGTAGTGCGAGCGCGTGCCCCAGGAGTCCCATGCCGAGGTTCGAGTACTCATACGAGGCGCCGGGATCGCGTGGCAGCTGGTAGCGTGACAGGAACTCGTACAGCTGCCGCACGCTGTAATCGGCGTACGGGTTGGACGGATCACGCGGCGCGAGATTGTCGGGCAGCCGCGGCAGGCCCGAGACTTGAGTCGCGAGATCGAGCAGCGAAATGGGACGGCCCCGCACCGGCATGTGCACCGCCCGCGGCAGATAGTTCGCGACGGGATCGTCGAGCTTCACTTCGCCGCGTGCCACCATATCGGACAACACCGACGCCGTGAACACCTTCGTGATCGATCCGATCTCGAACACGGCGCCCGCGTCCACACCCGCCGCCACGATCCGGCGCTTGCCGTTGGCATCGAGCAGACCCACGACGATGCCGGCTCCATGCTTGCCGCTATCGGGGAATGCGGCGACGCGCGGCGCCAGTATCGCACGGACTGCGGAATCGGACGGGAGACCCTGCGAGCAGGCGAGGATCAAGGCGAGAGAAGCGAGCATACTCGAATCTATTATCTTCCCGCCCTCGTGCTTGTCCCCAAGTTCGTCACCACATTGCGAGACTACGACCGGGAGCAATTCACCCGGGACGTGATCGCCGGTGTCATCGTCGGCATCGTGGCGCTGCCGCTCGCCATCGCCTTTGCGATCGCGAGCGGTCTCAGTCCCGAGCGCGGGCTCTTCACGGCCATCGTTGCCGGATTCCTGATCTCGCTGCTCGGCGGCTCACGCGTGCAGATCGGCGGCCCGACCGGCGCGTTCGTCGTCATCGTCTCAGGGATAGTGCTCAAGTACGGCGTCGATGGGCTGGTCGTGGCCACGCTCATGGCTGGCTTCATCCTCGTCGCCTTCGGCCTGCTGCGGCTCGGCGGTGCGATCAAGTTCATTCCCTATCCGGTGACGATCGGCTTCACCAGCGGCATCGCGCTGATCATCTTCTCGAGTCAGATCCGTGACCTGCTCGGTCTCGAGATGACGTCCGTCCCATCGGCGTTCCTGCCGAAGTGGGACGCCTATGTTCACGCCTTCGATACGGTCAATCCGTGGGCGCTCGTGATCGCGATCGCCGCGCTCGCGATCATTCTGGTGTGGCCCAAGATCTCCACGCGCATTCCCGGGCCGTTTGTCGCGCTGATCGTGACCACCGCGCTGGCCCAGCTGCTGCACCTGCCGGTCGAGACGATCGGCGCTCGGTTCGGCGAGATCCACGCCGGCCTGCCCGCGCCACGCATCCCGCACCTCTCGATCGCGATCATCGGCGGCCTCGCGGGCCCGGCCTTCACGATCGCGCTCCTCGCTGCGATCGAATCGCTGCTGTCGGCGGTCGTGGCGGACGGCATGATCGGCGGCCGCCATCGCTCCAACATGGAGCTGGTGGCGCAGGGCATTGCTAATATCGCTTCGCCGTTGTTCGGCGGGATGCCGGCGACGGGAGCGATCGCGCGCACGGCGACGAACGTGAAGAACGGCGGGCGGACTCCGATCGCCGGGATGGTGCACGCGATCACACTGCTGTTGATCACGCTCTTCTTCGGCCGCTGGGCCGGCCTGATCCCGCTCGCGACGCTCGCGGCGATCCTGGTCGTCGTCGCGTTCCACATGAGCGAGTGGCGCACATTCATAGCGGAGTTCCGCGCGCCCAAGAGCGACGTCGCGGTCCTGCTGACCACGTTCCTGCTCACGGTGCTGGTGGATTTGACAGTCGCCATCGAGGTCGGCATGGTGCTCGCAGCCTTCCTGTTCATGCGGCGCATGGCGGAGGTGACGAACATCAGTGTGCTGACCCACGAATTCACCGACCCCGTGGACGATTTCGAGCACGACCCCAACGCGGTCCGCAGTCGCGTGATCCCCGAGGGCGTCCAGGTCTACGAGATCACGGGTCCGTTCTTCTTCGGCGCCGCGGAGCTGTTCAAGGACCGCGTGGGCCGGATCGCGGGCAAACCGAAGGTGCTGATCATACGCATGCGGCATGTGCCGGCCATCGACTCGACGGGCCTGCACGCGCTGCGGGAGCTGGTGCACCGCAGCCGTAAGGAAGGGATGCTGGTGATTCTGTCCGACGTTCACGCGCAGCCGGTTGTCGCACTCGACCGGTCGGGACTGTACGACGAGCTCACCGAAGACAACATCCACGGCAATATCGATGATGCGCTGAATCGCGCCCGCCAGTATCTCGGGCTCGAACCGCTCGAGCGACCCGCCTTTGCTACCCCCACCGTGGCCCGCGAGTCTAAAGAATCCCTCACGAACCCTTCATGAAGACGCGAGGGGTTGCCAGCTAAGCTCCTCGCACCAACGAATGGAGCCGCTGATGCGTCGGAGCCTCATAGTCGCAGGTCTTGTCATGGCCATGGTGAGTCTGGCCTGCCGGGAGAATCAGCCACCTCAGCGCGTGGAGACACCGCCGACCAACGCGCCCGCCGATGTGTCGCACGGCGAGGCACCGATCGGCTCGGCCGCACAGCCGGCACCCATCGATCCGGTTGCTCCGCCGCGCTCGACCAGCCGCGTACACCGCCTGCGCGTTGCGATCAAGCACGCGAAGATCACGATCGCCGACGGCGTGACCTATGATGCCTGGACGTTCGACGGCCGCGTGCCCGTCCCGGTGCTCCGGGTCACTCAAGGTGACACCGTGGACTTCACTCTCGTGAACGAAGCGCCGATGCCGCATAGCCTGGACTTCCACGCAGCCGAAATCGCGCCGAGCCGGGCGTACCTGAATCTCATGCCGCACGATTCGCTCCATTACCGATTCGTCGCGCGCGTTCCCGGCGCGTTCATGTATCACTGTGGGACCGCACCCGTGGCACTGCACATCGCGAACGGCATGTACGGCGCGATTATCGTCGATCCGCGGCAGGGCCGGACGCCCGCGAAGGAATTTGTGTTCGTCCAAAGTGAGTTCTATACGAAGGTGCTCCCCGATTCGACGCGCACCATCGATTGGGAGAAGCTGCTCGGGCTCGCACCGGACTACGTCGTGTTCAACGGTCGCGAGGCAGAGTACGCACATCACCCGATCAATGTCCGGGTGGGTGAGCCGCTGCGAATGTACGTCGTCAACGCTGGTCCGAACCGCTTCTCAGCGTTCCATGTGGTAGGAGCGATCTTCGATCGTGCGTACCT
>QHTY01000162.1:5812-6342 GCA_003220985.1 Gemmatimonadota bacterium | reverse complement strand
TGAAGGGTCTAGATCGCGCTAGTGCCGCTGCACGGACCAGCGTCCCGTCTGGGTATCGCCGGACGGCAGCCGGGTCGTATACGTACCGGCGATTGTATTGCCCTTCAGTTCGCCACTGAACGTGGTAAGCAGACGAGCCCCCGTCTGCGGGTCCGCGTAGGGGTCGAGCGTGCCACTCACGTGTCCTTGCTCGACCCGCACGAAGCGGATCGTGAGCAACGTAGATGCGAGCGACTGCGCGGCGCCCGTCATGTTCTCGCCCCCGCGCCACGGTTGGAGCGGCCGGCCGAGGCCCGCTGGAACCATGATCACATCGCCGAAGGCCGAGTCGGTCGCAGCTTTGAGCGTGAAACTGATGCTCCCGCTACGGCCGGATTCCGCGCTGCTGTAGTCGCCGGCCCACTCACCGGCGAGTGCCGTGATGTCGCCGGATGCGCCGACGAGGGGGACCGGAGATCGGGAGGCGCCACAGGCGCCGAGCGCAAAGGGCAAGAGCAGGATGGGGATCGTCTTGAAGCGCAACATAGGCA
>QHTY01000162.1:0-5783 GCA_003220985.1 Gemmatimonadota bacterium | reverse complement strand
CGGCGCGCGCTGTCCCCGTAAGAATGCTGCCCAAATGGTGAATTGTCACTGTAGGCGCCAAGAAGCATTTTGACGCGTGATGCCGTGACCCCACAACTCGAAGCGACGCGCATACGGGAGCGATTCGAACGCCTGCTGGCGGCCGGCGTGGCGATCTTCTCGCGCCACGAGCTCGATCAAGTCCTGCAAGAAGTCGTGGACGCGGCGCGCGAGGTCGTCGGAGCCCGGTATGCGGCGCTCGGGGTCGTCGGCGCTGACCGCCAGTCGCTGGTACAGTTCGTGACGTCCGGAGTCGACGCCGAGACGCGCACGCGCATCGGGGACCTGCCGCGCGGACACGGCCTGCTGGGGCACGTGATCCATGAAGCGAAGCCGATTCGGACCGCCGATTTGAACCGCCATCCGCAGCGCTACGGTTTCCCACCGCACCATCCCCCGATGAAGTCGTTCCTGGGCGTTCCGGTGAAGAGTCCGGGCGGTGTGTTCGGGAATCTGTATCTCACCGAAAAGATCGGCGCCGCCGAGTTCGACGACGAAGACGAAGCGATCGCGGTGCTTCTGGCGTCGCAGGCCGCCGTGGCCGTCGAGAATGCGGGGCTGCTCGGCCAGATCCGGGCGATGCAGCGCCAGCGCGATCTCTTTTTTGCGATGATGAATCATGAGCTGCGCAACGCACTGACCGGCGTCTATGGGTGGGCCGAGCGGCTGGTTCGGCGCAAATCTCCCGACACCGCGGAGCAAGCGGCGCGCGAGGTGTACGAAGCGGCTGACCACACGATCGTCCTCCTCAACAATTTCCTCGACCTCATGCGCCTCGACGCCGGCAAGGTCCAGCCCGTGATGCGGGACGTGGACGTGCGGACGGCCGTACAACGGGCGCTGACCACGAGCGAGCCGGCGGCAAGCGCCAAGGGATTGCGGCTGGCGGCACGGACCGATGGCTCACGTGAGATCATTCGCACCGATCCGATGCGCCTCGAGCAGATCCTGCTCAATCTCTTGTCGAACGCTATCCGCCACAGCCCCGAAGCATCGGGGATCGAGCTGGCCGTCGCGGAAGGGTCCGGGCAGACCGTGTTCTCCGTGATCGACCACGGACCGGGCGTGCCGGTCGAGCAGCAGGAGCGCATCTTCGAACCGTTCGAGCGCTTCGAACCGCACTCCGGACTCGGTACCGGCCTTGGCCTCCCCGTCTCGCGACGGTTGGCCGCCGCGCTTGGCGGGTCGCTTACAGTGGAGGAGACGCCCAGCGGCGGCGCCACGTTCATCCTGAAGCTTCCTTCATGAATCCTTTAGAAACGGTTCAACGCCGCCCGGCTAACCTCTCTTCATGAAGATTCTCGTGGTGGAGGACGACCGGAAGGTCGCGGGTTTCATCGAACAAGGCCTGCGTGAGGAGGGGTACGTCGTCGACGTAGCGGGCGACGGCGATCAAGGAATGATGCTGGCGCACGTCTACGACTACGACATGCTCGTGCTGGACGTCATGCTTCCGAAGAAGACGGGGCTCCAGATGGCGGCGGAGCTGCGGCGTGAGGGGCGAGCCACCCCGATCCTCATGCTGACGGCCCGCGATACCACGGAGGATGTGGTCCGCGGACTCGATGCGGGTGCCGACGACTATCTCACCAAGCCGTTCAAGTTCGACGAGCTGCTCGCCCGCGTACGCGCGTTGGTGCGGCGCGGGGGCGCCGGCCGCACGGAGGTACTGAAGTACGGCCCGGTGGAGCTCGATCGGTTGAAGCACAAGGCTCGCGTCGACGGCAAGGGTCTGGATCTCACGCCCAAGGAATTCCACTTGCTGCAGCATTTCCTGCTGCATCCGGAGGAAGTAGTGCGCCGCACGGAATTGTTGGAAAAAGTGTGGGACATGCACTTCGATCCCGAGAGCAACGTGGTGGACGTGCATGTCGGCAACCTCCGGCGAAAGCTCCGCCAGGCGACCGGCTACGAGTTGATCGAGACGGTCCGCGGCGTGGGGTTCCGCCTGCAGACACCGGATCGAGCGGAGGCGTGAGCGGATCGCTGCGCCGCAAGCTGGCGCTGCGGTTTGCGGCGACGATGGCCGCAGGGTTGCTCCTCGCGACGGGAGCTTTCTACTGGGCCGCTTCTCGAGCGCTCCAGGAGTCCGTCCCCCCGGATGTATTGCGGCGTGATCTGCTGCTGGTGCTGGCGTCCATCGTCGTGGCGGGAACTGCGGCGACCCTGATGGGCGCCTGGCACTTCACATCGTCCGCCGTTCGACCAGTCACCGAAATCACCGCGCAGGCCACCGGCATCGAAGCGGGGACGCTGGATCAGCGGATTCTGGCCCACGCCGATACCGAGGAATACGAAGGTCTGGTGGCGGTCTTGAACCGCATGCTGGAGCGGCTGGAGCGCGGCTTTGCCTCGCAGGGGCGGTTGACGGCGGATGTGAGTCACGAGCTGCGGACGCCGCTCACCGCGCTACGCGGCGAAATCGAGGTGGCGCTCCGCGCGCCGCGGAGCCAACGAGAATACGAGCGCGTGCTGCGCAGCGGGCTCGAGGAGATCGAGCGGCTGACCGAGCTGAGCGAGGACCTGCTGCTCGTGACGCGAGCCGAGGCTCACCTGGTGTCGGCGCAGCGAGTGGCGACGGATGTCGAGCGGCTCGTCGGAGAACGGCTCGATCGGCTGCGCCAACGGTTCGCGGAGCGCGACCTCAGCGTCGCGGGCACACTCCGTGTCCCGCAGCCCACCGTGCTCGTGGACCCGGAGCTCATGGTACGATTGGTGGATCATCTGCTCGAGAATGCGCTGCAGTTCACGCCCGTGGGCGGCACAATCCAGGTGCGGCTCGAGCCGATTCCCGCCGGTGGCGGTCTGCGATTCGCAGTCGAGAACTCGGGGCCCCGTATCGCCGCGGCGGACTTGCCGTATCTGTTCGAGCCGTTCTATCGCGCTGATCCCGCCCGCACTCGCACCGACGGCGGCGGCACCGGGCTCGGCCTCGCCCTGGTTGCGTCCATCGCGCGTCTGCACGGCGGCGTGGCTCGCGCGTCGAGCGCCGCCGGCCAGAGTACCCGCTTCGAAGTGGATATCCCCGCGCTACCAGCCAACTGAGGAGGCCAGATGCCCGCACCTCGGGTTCGAGCCGTTCTGGGCCTCACCCGGGCGCTCGGCCGCCGGCCGATGGTCATCATTGCCGCCATCGGTCTCGCGGCTGGGTTGATCACGCGGTCGAATCTCGTCTACCTCGTCACGCTGCTCGCCGGCGGCATGCCGCTCGTGTGGCAAACCGTGCGCGGCATGCTGCGGGGCCGGTTCGCCGCCGATATCGTGGCGACCCTCGCCATCGTCACCGCGCTTATCCTGGGGCAGTACTTCGCGGGCGTCGTCATCGTGCTGATGCAGTCGGGCGGCGAAGCGTTGGAAGCGTATGCGATGCAGCGCGCATCCAGCTCCCTCGAAGCCCTCATGGCGCGCGCCCCCAAAGTCGCGCACCGCCTGCGAAACGGTGACATCGACGACGTTGCGGTGGACACCGTCGTGGTGGGCGACAGGCTGCTGGTGCGTCCCGGCGATTTGGTCCCCGTGGATGCCGAGGTGATCGACGGCACGTCGGCGGTGGACCAATCGGCGCTCACCGGAGAGCCGCTGCCGCTTCGGGCCGTGGTGGGGACGCATCTGCTGAGCGGCAGTGTCAATCTCGACGGCGCGCTGCGCGTCCGCGCGCTCCGGCCCAGCGCCCAGAGTCAGTATCAGCAGATCGTCGTGCTTGTGGAACGCGCCCGCCAAGAGAAGCCGCCGATCCAGCGCATCGCCGACCGCTTCGCCGTGTGGTTCACGCCCCTCACCCTCCTCATGTGCGCAATTGCGTACTTGGCGACCGGCAGTGCGACGAATGTTCTCGCGGTGCTGGTGGTGGCCACGCCCTGCCCGCTGATTCTCGCGACCCCGGTGGCGGTGATCGCGGGGATCAGCCGGGCCGCCGACCTGGGCGTAATCGTGAAACACGGTCGCGCCATTGAGCAGCTTGGCCAGGCGCGGGCGGTGGTGTTCGACAAGACAGGAACGCTGACGCTCGGGCAGCCGAGCGTGTCCCACGTGGAGGGCGACGTGCTGCGCGTTGCGGCCGCGGTCGAGCAGCTCTCGTCGCATCATCTGGCCCACGCGGTGGTGGATGCGGGGCGGGAGCGGTATGGGGCGCTCCCCAAGGTCACAGAGTTCCGTGAAAGTCCGGGCCGGGGTGTCTCGGGCTGCGTCGAGGGGCGGCGGGTTGTCGTGGGATCCATTGGTCACTTGCGCGATGCGGGCGTGACGATTCCCGACAACCCGGGCGACGGCACAGCGGCGCATGTCGCGCTCGACGGCCGTCCCGCGGGCAGCATCGAGTTTGCGGACCGGCTCCGCCATCAGGTGCCGTCTCTGATGCAACGCCTGGCGGTGTTCGGGGTCAACGACACGGTGATGCTGACCGGCGACCGCGAAGCGGCGGCCAAGGCGATCGCCGCGCAGGCCGGGATTCGGACGGTCCGGGCCAATTTGCTCCCGGCCGACAAGGTTGCCGCGGTGCGCGATCTTGCGCGCCGCTATGGCAACGTGCTGATGGTGGGCGATGGGATCAACGATGCCCCCGCGCTCGCCGCGGCCACGGTGGGCGTCGCGATGGGCGCGCACGGCACGGCGGTGTCGGCCGAAGCGGCCGACGTGGTGCTGCTGGTGGACGACATCGCCCGGCTCGGCGATGCGATGGCGATCAGTCGCCACATGCGGCGCATCATCCTGCAGAGCATCGGCGTCGGGCTCGGCGTGAGCTTCGCGCTGATGGTGGTCGCGACCGTGGGGTACATTACGCCGGCCGTCGGCGCCGTCATGCAGGAAGCGCTCGACGCGGCCGTGATCCTCAACGCGTTGAGAGTGCGTTGAGTCACGCCCGATCGGGTGCGGGCGGTGGATGCGCGCGTGCTGGTCTAGTGCCCCGCCGCGGCGAACGCACCGCCGAGATAGAACGGCCAGACCACGAGGGCGAGCAGGGCCTTCCAGAACGATAGATGCAGGAAACCGATCGTGAACAGCCAGGCGCCGAACCAGAGCATGCCGATCGCGCTGTGCTGTTCGATGCGAATGCGTTGTGTCTCCATGGGTTTCTCCGTTAGGGGGTGCGCCGGAACGGGGGATAACGGTCCGTCGTGAGCAGGAACGCGTAGGCGCCGACGCGCAGCCACCAGCGCAGCACGCCGACCACGAAGTCGAACAGTGGGCGCGGGTAGCGGCCGGTGAACAGGATCACGAGCCAGGCCACGACGACGGACACGATAGCGCCGATGCCGAGAAAGCAAAGCACGACGTAGTGCGGGATCGCAAGCAACCATTTGACGAGCGGCAGCCAGCGATTCAGCGCGGACGTGTCAGGGTATGGGATCGTGATGTGGACGGCTTGTTCCTCATCAGTGGACGGATAATCATCGTGCAGCAGCGCGAGGTAGACCATGACGCGGGTAGTGAAGTTGACGAGGGCGACGTTCCAGTCGAACCACCAGCGCGGGTATTTCCGCCGAAAGAGCAGCATGAGAGCGGTCGCGACGGCGAGAATGCCACCGGCTTCGATCGCGATGCCCCTGTCCGCCGCGCCCACCCGCAACGTGGGTCCGGTGACGAGCGCGAGGATGATCGCGATCGGAATGACGACGATCGGCCGGAAGAAGGTGGTGAGGCGATTCAGGTCGCGGTCGGGATAGTCGATGTCGAGCGTCGCAGGATACTGCTCGAGGCCGTTCATGGTTCCTCCTCCTCGCAATGCGAGGAGTCTGCTGGAGTTT
>QHTY01000338.1:633-2675 GCA_003220985.1 Gemmatimonadota bacterium | reverse complement strand
CGCTGGTGTAACCCGACGCGCATCCGGCGAGACTCAGCGCGCCGGCGACGAGCAGCAATGGCAGTGTGTTTTTCATGGTGCACTCCTGTTGAGCATGCCTTCTGAAGACCCCGATCACGCGCAGATGTTACGTCTGCGCGTGAAGCGGGTCACCACTCAGTTCGGTTGTGTTGTTAGGAGTGCAGCACCTTGAACGCGTGCGTCCACTCGTTGTGGAGAAAGCCGGGGATGCACCAGAGGATGCAAAGCGGTTCGATCGCGCGCGCCGCAAGGGCGCCGCCCAAATCGAGCGTTTCCCAACCGAACTGATCGAGGATGCCCGTCACGAGCTGCTTGGCGGCGGCGGCGTCGCCGCAGATGAACATGGTGGGGCGCCCGGCCGCGTAGGTAGGATTTACCATGCGCGCGTTGCCGACCGAGCTGAACGCCTTCACGAACCGCACATTGGGATGCGCTTTCTGAAGGCGCTCCATCAGCGATTCGTTGATGGTCGTGAAGTACTGGAGCACGCCGTTGACCGGAGGCGCTGGGGCGATCGGGTTGGTCGTGTCCATCACGACCTTGCCGGCGATGCCGGAGCCTGCGAGTCGCAGGACGTCGAGCGCGGCCGCGCCCTTGACCGCGAGGACCAGCGCCTCGCCGAACGTCGCGGCCTGCGCGAACGAGCCGAGCGTGGCGCTCGGGTACTTCGCCTTCCAATCGGTGAGTTTGGCGACGTCACGGGTGCCGAGCATGACGGAATGACCGTGCTTGAGGAAGCCGGCGCCCAGTGTCTTGGCAACTTCGCCCGACCCCAAAATGCCCACGTTCATGACTGACGCTCGCTGTCGGAGAATACGCAGTAGATAGTACCGAACAACGGGGCGTGCCGTTAATTGGGGTCGACATCACCGCCACCGGGGATTGGCCGCCGGTCACTCGTGGCCGTGGCGGTGATGAATGTCGGGATAATGCGGATGTGTGTGAGTGAGCGGCGTATGAGTGTGAACGTGTGTGTGAGGCTGGTGGTGCAAGTCGTGGTGGTGGGCGTGGCTGTGCGTTAGCGGGTCGTGCGTGTGAGCGTGCTGATGGCGCTCTCTCAGATGCAGCCAGACCCCCACGGCCATGAGAATGCCGGCCGCGACCAGCGGGCGCGTGACAGGCTCGCGCCAGAGAATGATGGAAAGGACGGCGCCCACGAACGGCGCCGTCGAGAAGTAGGCGCCGGTACGCGCGCTCCCGAGATTGCGCAAGGCGAGCACGAAGAACACGAGACTGAGGCCATACCCAAAGAAGCCGAGGACGAGCGCCGCCGCAGCGCGCGGGGCCGACGGAGCGGCGCCGGTAAGGAGCAGGCCCAGGGCGAGGTTCACGCTGCCGGCGACGCCGCCCTTCAGCGCGGCGATCTGAATCGGGTCACTCGCCGACACTTTCTGCGTCAGGTTGTTGTCGATGGCCCAGCAGATGCATGCGGCAGCGATCGCCAGGGGTCCGCGAAGACCGCCCCATTCAAGCCGGCCTTCCCACGCGAGCAGCGCCCCGCCCGCAACGATCGCCCCCATCCCGAGCGCCACGCGCCAGTCGACGTTTTCGCGAAAGACGAACCAGGCGAGCAGGGCGGTAAAGACACCCTCGAGATTCAGGAGCAGGGAGGCGGCCGAGGCGGGTGTGCTCGTCAATCCCCCCAACAGAAACAGCGGAGCGAGTACGCCGCCAAACCCGATCGCGCCCAGCAGCCAGGGGAGATCGCGGCGCGCGAGGCCTGCCTCCGAGGCGCGGCGCACGCCTCGCCGCAACAACCAGAGGACGCTCAGGCCGGTCCCGGATCCGAGGTACAGAAGACCGGCGAGCACTGGCGGTGAGACGCCCGTCAACAGTCCCTTCGCCACAGGCGTGCTTGCGCCGAACAGGAGCGCCGCCAGCAAGGCGTACCGGACGCCGGGACGGGTCATCAGCTCAGGCGGCGCGAATCCGCTCGAGCAGCGCCTTGGTCAACCGCACACCCTCGGGCTCGCTGTGCTTGTCCCCTTCGTACTCTATCCCCAGGAAGCTTCGGTACCCTG
>QHTY01000338.1:0-611 GCA_003220985.1 Gemmatimonadota bacterium | reverse complement strand
CCTCGTCGAAGCCGTACGATTTGGCGCTCACGGCCTTCGCGAACGGCATCATCTCCGCGACGCCCTTGTAGCGATCGTACTCCTGACCGTCACCCAGCCCGAAATTGCCGAAGTCGGGGAGCGTGCCGCAGTTAGGCAGGTTCACCTTCTTCATCACGCCCGCCAGCCACTCGCCGTTGGACGAGAGTCCACCGTGGTTCTCGACGATGACGGCGATCGTCCGCTGGGCGCCGAATTCTGCCAGGCGGCGGAGCCCGTCGGCTGCCCGTTCCTGCTGCTCCTCGTAGCTGCCCGCGGAGCGGGCGTTCACGCGGATGGCGAAACAACCCAGGAACTTCGCCGCCTCGACCCACTTGTAGTGGTTCTCGACCGCCTTCGTGCGCTGCGCCGTGTCGGGATCGCCCAGGTTTCCTTCATCGTCGATCATGATGAGTCGACTTTCGACGCCGTGGTCCTTGCAGCGCTGCTTCATCGCGGCGAGATACTTTCGGTCCGTCGCCTTGTCTTTGAAGAACTGGTTGACGTACTCCAGGGCGTGGATGCCGAAGTCGTTGCTGGCGACCTTGGCGAAATCGAGGTGGTCCATCTGCCCGGCGAACAGGGGCTTATGG
>QHTY01000161.1 GCA_003220985.1 Gemmatimonadota bacterium | reverse complement strand
TCTGCCCGCTCGAGGTGCGGCGCTGGGAGTGGTTCTATCCCGGCACCGAGCCGACGCAGGTGTGCCAGGTGCATTCGCCGTTTGGCGTCGGAGTGACTCCCTGATTCGTTCACAGGCTAAAGCCTGCGCTTAATACGTGCTTCGCATCCGAGCCGGCCGCGTGCATCCTGTGACGGCGCCACCCATCGAGGACGGCGCCGTTCTTGTTGACGCGAGCGGAAGAATCGCGGCGGTCGGGCCCCACGAGAAGGTGCCAGCGCCGCAGGGCGCGCAGTCGCTGCATTTTCCCGATGCCGAGCTTCTGCCGGGCCTCGTCAACTGCCACACGCATCTCGAGCTGATGCATCTGGGTGGCGGCAACACGGAGTCCGAGTTCAGCGCGTGGATTCGCCGCGTGCGCGAGCTAAAAGAGAAGACGCCACACCCTCAGTTTCTTGAGTCCGCTGCCGCCGGCCTTCGGGAATGCTGGAGAACGGGTGTAACCTGCGTCGCCGACACCGGCTCGACCGGCGCGGTCATGCGCGCAGCGCACGATCTCGGCGCGCGCGGGATCTTCTATCAGGAAGTGTTCGGCCCCGACCCCACTCAGTGCGACGCCAGCATGACGGAACTCACCAAGGCTGTGTCGCAACTTCGCCGACTCGCCAGCTCGCAGCTTGTCGCCGGAGTCTCGCCCCATGCGCCGTATACCGTGAGCGCGCAGCTCTATGAGGCCGTCATCGCGTTCGCCAAAAAGGAGCGGCTTCCCGTCGCTGTGCACATCGCGGAGTCCAGGGAGGAAACGCTGTTCGTTCGCGATGGCGCGGGCCCGTTCTCGGACGCTTGGCGTGCGCGTGGCATAGCGGTCCAGGCGCACGGCACATCCCCCGTTCAGTACATCGATCAGCGTGGCGTCATTGGGCAGGGGACCCTGTGCATCCACTGCGTCCAGGTGGACCAGGACGACGTGCGGACGCTTGCTCGGCGGGGCGCCACCATCGCTCATTGTCCACGATCCAACGCTGCGCATCGTCACGGCAGCGCATTCTTGAAGGTCTTTGTCGAAGAAGGCATTACCGTGGGGCTTGGGACCGACTCGGTCGTCAGTGTGGGTGTGCTGGATCTGTGGGCGGAGGCCGACGCGGCGGGTCTACGCGGGGAGGCCGCGCTCCGCGCCGTTACAATAGACGGAGCGCGTGCCCTCGGCTGGCAATCCGAAATCGGATCGTTGGATGTCGGCAAATCCGCGGATGTGGCGGTTTTTCCCCTCGCCGCCCTCCGCCGCCCTTCGCCGCCCCCCGCCGCCCTTCTCACAGTAGTCAGCGGCCGGATCGTCCACCAGATTTCCGCCACATGAAAACCCAGCGTCACGCCGCCATCTTACGGATTGTGCGTGGGGAGACGATTGGCAGTCAGGAGCAGCTGCGTGAGCGTCTCAAGGCGGAAGGCTTCGATGTGACGCAGGCGACGTTGTCGCGTGATATCCGCGAGCTCGGCCTGGCGAAAGTCGCGGCGCCTGATGGCGGCTCGCATTACGCGGCGGGGGCCGAAGGCACCCCCGGGGTCCGCCCGCATCTCGAGCAGCTGCTGCCCACCATGCTCGTCTCCGCCGAGGGCGTCGGCCCGCTGCTCGTGCTCAAGACGACGACGGGCGGCGCGCAGGCGCTGGCCCTGGCGCTCGACGGCGCCGGGTGGGCCGAGGTGATGGGCACGATCGCGGGCGACGACGCGATCCTCGTGATCGCGCGGGGCGAGCGGGCCCGCCGCGCGGTCCAGACGCGCTTGAAAGAACTGGCGGGAATCCCCGCCTGACCGTTGCGCCCGCGCAACTTCCCAAGGTGCGCAGCGCCGCCTAGTGTTGAAGCAGATTCCGACCTGAACTCACGACCCGAGGAAAACTCGTGAAACACCTGACTGTACCGCGCCTGATCTCCTGCGTCGGGGGTCTTGGGGTGCTCGTCGCGGCGTGCACCACGGCCGCTCGGTCCACGCGATCCCCAGCCGCCGTCGAGTCGGCCACTGCGCCCTCGGGCAGCGCGGCGATGCGGCTCAACACGCTCACCCCGGAGGAGCGCGCCGCGGGGTGGCGTCTCTTGTTCGACGGCCACAGCACCGCCGGCTGGCGGGGGTGGCAGATGGATTCGATGCCCTCGGGTTGGGGCGTTCGTGAAGGTGCGCTAACGCGCGTGCGGCCGGCGGCCGACATCATCACGACCGAGAAGTTCCGGAATTTCGAGCTGTCGCTCGAGTGGAACGTCGCTCCGAAAGGCAACAGCGGGATCTTCTATCGAGCGAGCGAGGACGACGACGCGATTTATTGGACCGCCCCGGAAATGCAGGTCCTCGACGACGCCGGACACGTGGATGGGCAGTCGCGCCTCACTGCCGCGGGCGCGGACTACGGATTGTATCCGTCTCCTGCCGGTGTTGTGAAACCTGCGGGCGAATGGAACCAGGTGCGCATTCTGGTGGACGGCAACCACGTCGAGCAATGGCTCAACGGCGTCAAGGTCGTGGAGTATGAACTCGGCAGCCCGGACTGGGAGGCGAAAGTTAAGGCTAGCAAGTTCGCCACCCACCCGCGGTACGGGCGCAACGCCGAAGGCTACATCGGCCTGCAGGAGCATGAGTTTCGGGTCGCCTTCCGCAACATCAAGATTCGGGTGCTCCCATGAGCAAGAAACGCATCTCTCGCCGGAAGTTCGTGCGCGACGTCGCCACGGGACTCTCCTTCACCATCGTCCCGCCGCACGTGCTCGGTGCCCGCGGCAGGAATCGGCTGGCGCCGAGTGACAAGCTGAACATCGCGTGCATCGGCGTGGGCGGAATGGGAGCGAACGACGTGCGCGGGGTCGGCAAGACGGAGAACATCTACGCCCTGTGCGACGTGGACGACCGGCAGGCGGCGCAGTCGTTCAGCGCGTTCCCGCTGGCCAAGCGGTTCAAGGATTTTCGCGTGATGCTCGATAAAGAAGGAAAGAATATCGACGCGGTCACCGTCTCGACGCCGGATCACACGCACACCGTCGCCGGGATGGCGGCCATGAAGCTCGGCAAGCACACCCGGATTCAGAAGCCGCTCGCGCGGACGCTGTGGGAGGTCAAGCAGCTCGAAGACATGGCGCGCAAAGCCAAGGTCGCGACGCAGATGGGGAATCAGGGTCACGCCGAAGAAGGCACACGCCTGATTCGCGAGTGGGTCGAGACGGGTCTCATCGGAACGGTGCGGGAGATCCAGCTCTGGACCAACCGGCCGATCTGGCCCCAGGCGATCGATCGTCCCCTCGAGGAGTACCACACGCCCGCGACCCTGGACTGGGATCTGTGGCTCGGTCCCGTGCCCGAGCGGCCGTACAATCCGGCCTACGCGCCATTCAAGTGGCGCGGCTGGTGGGATTTCGGAACCGGCGCGCTCGGCGACATCGCCTGTCATTCGATGGACGCGTCGTTCTGGGCGCTCAATCTCGGCTACCCGACGCGCATCGAAGCGGAGTCCACCAAGCTCTATCCCGAGACGGCGCCGGCATGCTCGCGCATCACCTACAGCTTCGCGGCGAAGGGCAGTCGTCCGCCGGTGACGGTGGTATGGCGCGACGGTAGCCTCTATCCGCCGCGGCCCAAGGAGATCACGGATCCGCTGGCGTGGCCCTTCGACACCAGCGGGCAGCTCTGGATCGGCGATGCGGGAAAGCTCATCGCCGGGATTTACGGTGAGCATCCGCGCTTGCTCGATGAGGTCAAGCAGGCAGGGGTGACGGCGCATCCGGTTCCGCAGAAGTACCCGCGCACCGAAGGCGTGTACGCCGAATGGATCGCGGCGTGCAAAGGCGGCCCGCCGGCGGGGTCGAACATCCCCGACCATTCGGGGCCGCTCACAGAGATGGTGCTACTCGGCAATCTGGCGGTCCGCACCGCGCAGCCCATCGACGTGAATCCGGCGACCGGAGCCGTGCTGACTAACGTGCCGGAAGAGCTGGTTAAGCCGCGGTATAGGGCGGGATGGGGTTGGTAGGTAGAGCAAGCAGATCCTTCGCTTCGAAGGATCTCCTTCTTGTAGACCTTGCGCAGCATCTCTCCCTGTATGTATTTTTATGCACCACTATGCATAAACAACACAACGGCCAACCTGGCCCCCTCGTCGTGCTCGCCTATTCCGGCGGCCTCGACACCTCCGCCATCGTCCCCTGGCTGCGCGAGACCTACGGCGCGCGGGTCGTCTGCTTTGCCGCCGACGTGGGGCAGGGCCTCGGTGAGCTCGACGGGTTGATCGCAAAAGCCAAACGCTCCGGCGCCGAAGATTGCATCATCGAAGATCTGCGCGAGGAGTTCGTGCGCGACTTCGTCTTTCCCACGCTGCGGGCCGGCGCGATCTACGCGCGCACCTACTTGCTCGGCACCTCGATGGCGCGGCCGCTCACCGCGGCGCACCAAGTCGCCGTCGCACAACGGCTCGGCGCCGACGCCGTGGCGCACGGCTGCACGGGGAAGGGTAACGACCAGGTCCGCTTCGAGCTGACCTATGCCGCACTCGCGCCCGAGCTGCAAATCATCGCGCCGTGGCGCGAATGGAAATTCCAGGGCCGCGAAGATCTCATCGCCTATGTGCACGCCAAGGGCGTGCCGGTGCAGGCCACCGCCGCGAAGCCGTATTCCACCGATCGCAACCTGTGGCACTGCTCGCACGAGGGCGGCATCCTCGAGGATCCGTCGCAGGAAGCCCCCGAGCACATCTTCGTCATGACAAAGAATCCGCTCGCAGCGCCGGATGAACCGGTCGTCGTGACGATCGGATTCGAAGCAGGGAATCCGGTCAGCCTCGACGCCGTTCCGCTTGGCCCCGTCGAGCTGCTCGAGCAGCTGAACGAGGTCGCCGGTGAGCACGGCGTTGGACGCGCCGACATCGTCGAAGACCGCCTCGTGGGGATGAAGTCGCGCGGCGTGTACGAGACGCCGGGTGGCACGGTGCTCTATGCGGCACACCGCGAGCTCGAGCAGATGGTGCTCGATCGCCGGACACTCAGAATGAAGGACGAGCTCGCGCTCCGGTATGCCGATCTGGTGTACGACGGGCGCTGGTGGACGCCGGAGCGCGAGGCGCTCGACGCGCTCGTCAGCGCCACGCAACAGAACGTCACCGGCACCGTCCGGCTGAAGTTGTTCAAGGGGAACGTCATCGTCGCCGGCCGCGAGAGCCCGTTCGCGCTGTACCAGCCGTCGTACGCGACGTTCGGCAAGGACAACGTCTACAACCAGAAGGACGCCGAGGGTTTCATCCGGCTGTTCGGGCTCGCGAGCAGAATCGCCGCTGGGTTAGCCGCCGAACGGACGGATGTCCCAGCACGCTGACACGCATCAGATGTGGGGCGGGCGCTTCGCTCTCGGACCGAGCGAGGCGCTCGATGCGTTAAACCGCTCCCTTCCCGTCGATCATCGCCTCTGGCCACAAGACGTCTTCGCTAGCAAAGCGTGGGTGCACGCGCTGTGCCGCGCGGGTGTGGTGACGTCCGCGGAAGAGTCGCAGCTGCTCGCGGGCCTCGATCGCGTTGCCGACAAGCTCGCCGATGGAGCCGCCGTCGGCGCGCCGGACGAAGACGTGCACACCCTCGTCGAGCGGTTGCTCTACGCCGAGGTGGGTGCGGTTGCCGGCAAGCTGCACACGGGTCGCTCCCGCAACGACCAAGTCGCGACCGACCTGCGGCTCTGGACACTCGGCGCGATTGACGAGTTGGATGGGGCCGTCGCCGCCTTAGGTCGCGCGCTCGTTGCGAAAGCCAAGGACGGCCGCGACGCGATTCTGCCCGGCTACACGCACGGCCAGCGCGCGCAGCCGGTGCGCTGGGCCTACGTGCTCCTCGCGCACGCCTGGCCGCTGGTGCGCGACCGCCAGCGGCTCGCCGACGCGCGCCGCCGCACGGCCGAGCTGCCGCTCGGCTCGGGTGCGCTCGCAGGGTCGGGATTCCCCGTCGACCGCGTGCTGCTCAAGGAGGCACTCGGTTTCCGTGCCATCTCCGCCAATGCGCTCGACGCCACGGGGGACCGGGACTTCGTCGCGGACGTGTTGTTCACCATCGCACTCACCGGCGCGCACCTCTCGCGCCTCGGTGCGGAGCTGATCACCTACGCGAGCGGCGAGTTTGGATTCGTCACGCTCGCCGACAACTTCAGCACCGGCTCGAGCCTGATGCCGCAGAAACGCAATCCCGACGTCTTCGAGCTCGCGCGCGGCAAGGCGGGACGCCTGCTGGGCGATTGCGTCGCGTTGCTGACGACGCTGAAGGGCATCCCCGCCGGATATCAGAAAGACTTGCAGGAAGACAAGGCGCTGCTGTTCGACGCGTGCGACACGCTGGCGACCGTTTTGCCGGCGGTCACCGGTGCCATCGAGACGCTCACGGTCAATGTCGATCGCATGGCCGCCGCGCTCGATCCCGCCATGCGGGCCACAGATCTCGCAGATCTACTGGTCGAGGCAGGTGTGCCGTTTCGGGAAAGTCACGGGTTGATTGGCCGGTTGGTGCGCGCGGCCGAAGAGGCTGGAGTGACGCTCGACAAGGTCCCGGCAAAAGTCGCCACCGACATCCATCCGGCTCTGGGACCGGCGTTGGCACAGCTCGGCACGTGGGAGCAAAGCGTCGAAAGCCGTGCTACGCCTGGAGGTGCGTCGCGTGCCTCCGTGGAGGCTCAAATCGAAGAGTTACGGCGCCTGTTTCAAGCAGCAGCGAGCGTGTAAGCGCGTCACTTGCTGCAACTTGCCGGTCGGATTAGCATATCGCATGCGCTGCCTCGCCCTCAATGCCTCATTCGAGCCGCTGACCATGGTGCCCGTGCGCCGGGCGCTGCGACTGGTCATTGACGGCAAGGCCGAAGTCGTCGAGGCCGAGGGAACGCCAGTCCATAGCGAGCGAATGGCGGTGCCACGTCCCGCCGTCATTCGCCTGGTTCGCTTCGTTCACGTCCCTCGCCGCTTCCGCCGCCAAGTCACCAACACATTCCTGTTTGCCCGCGACAACTACCGCTGCCAGTTCTGCGGCCGTTCGCAACAGGAGCTGCGGCAGCGCGAGTGCCTGACACGCGATCACCTGGTGCCGCTCTCGCGCGGCGGCACGAACGCCTGGACGAACGTCCTGACCGCCTGCTCGAGCTGCAACACGCGCAAGGGGAACTTGCTGCCTGAGGAAGTGGGCATGCATCCGCTGCGCCCGCCCCACGAGCCGCACTTCGTGCACCTCTCGTGGGCGGTGCGTCGTCTCACGCGGACGCAGGCGAAGTACATCCGGCTCTTCTACGGAGCCGATGTGCTGGCGACTCTCGAGGCTTTGTAGTGGCGAAGACCGCTTGGGTGGTGGCGGGCGCGGCGGCCATCGCGCTCGCCGGGGTCGTGTTCCTCACCAGGCCGGCGCGCGGATCCATTCATCCCGATCCCCGCCCCGGCATCAGCGCGGCGAAGATCCTGCCCGACTTTGCGATTCCTCGGAATCCCGGTGCCAGGGACGCGTACGCGGCGGCGCGGCGCGCGCCGGCGACATTGGACGGCGTCTATTGTCACTGCGATTGCTCGAAACACGTGGGACACCGCTCGCTCTTGACCTGCTTCGAGTCCGATCACGGCGCCTTCTGCGACATTTGCATGGGTGAAGCGATGCTCGCGAGCCAGATGGCGGCCCGCGGTCAGTCGCTGCTGGACATTCGCGCCGCTATCGACCGCCAGTTCGGAACGTAGGACTCCGCGCCTCGAGACGCTGCCGCGGTAACCCCGCGAGCCGCACCAACACCCGTTGTGCCCCGCGCGCCAGCGCCGTGCCGATGTTGCCTTGCCCCGAGACCGCGGGGCCGACGTCGCCCGAGAGCCACCGCGACAATTCCTGCAAGTCGGTGTCGTTCAGTGTCGTCGCCTCGAGTCGTGCGACGAAGTAGTAGCGTCCACCCGACGTCGAGCTCGGACGCAGCGTCACGGTGTACGGGATTTCGAGCGCGGTCGCGAGCTGTTCGGACGTCGCGAAGCGGCTGATCGTGCCGCCCTGCCGGATGAGGACATAGTCGTCGGCGAGCGGATCGTTGCGCGCGACGGCGTCCCACGTCACCTCGCGCACGAATTGATCGAACCAGCCGGCGCGCACGCGCCACAGCTCGAGCCGGTAGTGGAGCCGCAATGGAAAGCCCGAGCGCATCAACTCCACGAACTTCCCGTCGGCCAGCAAGCCGGTGCTGCGCACCCGCGGCAAGTTGTCCTGCAGCGTGACCGTGAGCGTGGGGGTTTGCGCGACTCCCACCTGCGGTATGAGCAGGAGGGCCGCGAGACCAAGGCGCACGCTAGAACCGGTGATCGATCCGGACCGTGAGATGCAGCCGTTCGCCGGTAGTGACCGCCTTGGCTATGTAGACACCGAATCCGCCCCAATCGACGCCCAACCCCGCGTCCACGAGCCAACTCGAGAACGAAGGCATCCGGTCGGCGGGCACGTGTCCGGGTCCGCTGCCCACGAGCCACGCCTGGCCCGCGTCGGCGAACACGACCACGTCGAGCCCTTCGAGCCAGAAGAACTTCGCCATGCCCCCGCCGCCTTCGTCGCGCTCGGCCTTGTCGTCTTTCGACGGGTTGTAGCTCCAATTGAGCTTCACATGCCCGCGGTATTCGGTCTGGACCGAGATGACGCGATCGCACGCGGCGACGTTCGCTTGCGCGAGCGTCGGATCGGTGAACGTGTTGTTGCACGCCGCGGCGCGGAACGGATGACCGGGCATGGGATCGGGACCGCCGAGGGAGAGGCGCCGCTGCAAGGGCAGCGGATCGCCGCCAACCCACCCGCCGCCGGCGAGCCGGACGTTGACACGGCCTCCGGGGCTGATCCGGGCGTAATGGCGAATGTCGACGAAAATGCGATCGAAGCGATAGGATCCGGTCGGGATCGCGTCGCGGAGCCCCGCGGGGACTCCCGTGTTGGGGACGACGTCGGTGCTGCGGGAATCCTCGAAGCTCGTCCGGATCAGCCACCCAGACGTTGGTTCTTCCGGATCGTTGCGGGCGTCCAAGACCCCTCCCAGGGCGATCGTCGTGTAGTGACCCTCGTCGATCGACGGGTTGGGACGCCAGGTCTCGGAATTGCGGAACACCGTCCACGGATCCTGGTTGGCGACGCTCGTCTGCCACTCGCGTCGCACCTCGAGCGACAATCCGATCTGTCGCTCCGGTTGGGCGAACGCGCGCGCGCCCCACCCTTTGTTCAAGTAGTAGTCGCGGTAGTCTCGTCCAAAGACGAATGCGCTCCAGCCGATTTCCGCGCTGTGCAGGCCCCAGTCTTCCACGGGCGACACGACGTCGAACGCGCGCAACCCCAGGCCGACGGATCGCACGTCGCCCGCGCGCAGCTCCCCGCGGAACATGTAGCCGAGATCGCTGCGCTTGTCCGACAGGTCGCCGGCGGAGCGAAACACCCCCAGGGCATCGATGCGCATCCGGAAATTCCGCTTGAGCTTCCAGTCGAACAGCGGTCCGAACACGACCGGCAGCCCCTCCACCCGGTTGAACGTGCCGCCCGTCGCGATCGTCAGGGCGGAGCGCGAGTCGGCTGTCCCCCAGGAGACTTGCGCGCCGGGATTCCAGAGCCGATGCCGGAGATTCGGCGCGTACACCAGCTCGTCGCCGTCCTTGCGCAGGCGATACAGCAGCGGCTCCCGATATTGGCGCACCTCGCCGCCGATGCGGGCCTTGGTCGTATCGTCGACGATCCCGCCGACCACGATCACGTCGCCGGTGACCTCGGCGCCGGTATCGAACACGAGGTCGCCGTTGATCACCACGAGCGTGCCCTGGATCCGGCCCCCGACGAGCACCGGTCCGTTCCGGACGGCCACGTTTCCGCGCCACTCATTGCCGGACGGCAGCTTGGTGCGGCCCACGAGCCGGGTGGTCCCCGGCGCGTTGTAGAACGCGATGACTTCGTCGGACACGACCCGCGGCAGCGCCCGCGCTTCGAGCGACACGCTCGAGCTGTCGGGATGAATGACGATCGTCGTGTCCTGCACCGTGGCCAGCGCTAACAGCAGAGTGATCATAGGTCGGCTCGCATTGGAGGCTCGATACCCAGACGTCGCATGCGGCGATACAGATTGGCGCGGTCGGTTTGCAGCCGGCGGGCGGCTTCGGCGACGTTGCCGCGCGCGGCGGACAGCGCCTTGGCGATCAGCTCGCGCTCGTACTGATCGAGCGTGTCGCTCAGCGCGATGTCGCGCCACGGCTCGCCGCTCGCCGGTGTGCCGATCGGACTGCCGTTGCTCGGCAGCACGCGCGCGACTTCGGCCGCCGTGATGAGCTCCGCGGTGGCGAGAATCGCGAGCCGCTCCACGATGTTCGCCAGCTCCCGCACGTTTCCCGGCCAGGCGTAGGCCGCCAGCAGCGGCACGGCGCCCGCATCGAACTTGACGGGCCGGCCCAGCCGCGCGGCGCAGCGCTCGGCAAAGTGGCGCACCAGCGGCGCGATGTCTTCCGGTCGCTCGCGCAACGCCGGAATGTGAATCGGAAGCACGTTCAGGCGGAACCACAGGTCTTCCCGGAACTGTCCCTGTCTGACCGCCTGCTGCAGATCCTTGTTGGTCGCCGCGATCACGCGCACGTTCACGGCGAAGGGGCGCTCGCCACCGACCCGCTCCACCACGCCGCTCTCGAGCACGCGCAGCAGCTTCGCCTGTGCTTCGCTGCCCAGATCTCCGACCTCGTCCAAGAAGAGGGTGCCGCTGTCGGCCAGCTCGAAGCGGCCCTGGCGGCGCTCCGTTGCGCCGGTGAAGGCGCCGCGTTCGTGACCGAACATCTCCGATTCGACAAGATCGCGCGGCAGCGCGGCGCTGTTGACGGTGACGAACGGCTTGTTGCCGCGCGCGCTTTGGCGGTGGATCGCGGACGCCACGAGTTCTTTCCCGGTGCCCGATTCGCCGGTGATCAGGACGCGCGACTCCGTGGGCGCGACGCGCGCGATCAGCGCGCGCAACTCCTCCATCGCCGCACTGGTGCCGACGAGGGGGTCGGCGTGGCCCAGCTGCTCGTGCAACCGCTTGTTCTCGGCAAGCGTGCGTCCCAGCTCCAGCGCGCTGCGCAGCGCGACCAGCACGCCCTCCGGCGTGAGCGGCTTCTCGAGGAATTGAAACGCGCCGAGCTTCGTCGCGCGGACCGCGTCCGCGAGGTTCGCCTTGCCGCTCATCATGACGACGGGAACGTGCGGCGCGCGCTTGCGGATCTGCTCGAGCGTCGCGAGGCCATCGGGGCCCGGCGGCATCATGAGGTCGAGCAGCACGACGTCGGGCGCATCGTCCACGATCTTGAGCATCGCGGCATTGCCGTCAGCCGCTTCGACCGTTTCGAAACCGTCGGACTGCAGGAGCGCCCCGACCATCCGCCGGATGTTCGCTTCGTCGTCGACGAGCAGGACGCGAGGGCTCATGAGCGGGGACGGGGGACGGGGAACAGAGAAGGGGGAAAGACGATGGCGAAGGTCGCTCCACCGCCCGGAGTCTCGTTGACCGAGATCGTCCCGCGGTGAGCCTCGAGCGTGACCCGCACGAGCGCGAGGCCCAATCCGGTGCCGTCGTCCTTCGTCGTGAAGTACGGCTCGAAGACGCGCGGGCGCAGCTCGGCGGGAATGCCGGGACCGTGATCGGCGATGGTGACCGCGAGGCCCCCCCCCGGGCCGTCGCCCGTCACGGTCACATCGATTGCGCCGCGGCCCTTCATCGCCTCGGCGGCGTTGCGATAGATATTGGCGAACGCCCGTCGCAGCGGCTCATAGTGGCCAACGACCGTGCGTCGTCCGTCGTGCGTCGTGAGTCGGACGTCGATATCCGGGGGAACGCCTGTGCGCCCCAACTCTTCCAGCAGCTCGACGAGGTCTACCTCGCTCTGCGGCCCTTCGGGGAGCCGACCGAACTCGGAGAACTCGCGGGCGAGACGTTCGAGCCTGTCGGTTTCCGCATCGAGGACTTGCATGGCCGTTGCCGCCCGGCTGTCCGACGGTCCGACCGTCCGACGCATTTGGTCAACCGCAATCCGCATCGACGTGAGCGGGTTCTTGATTTCGTGCGCCACCCGCCGCGCTACTTCGCGGAACGCGCGCAGACGCTCCGCCTCGAGCTCGCGGTCGCGGGCGGCCTCGAGCGCAGCGGCGAGCTCGCGCAGCGCCTGGCGCAGCGCCTCGAACTCCGGTGCCCCGCGGCTCGCCGGCGTGCGCGGCAGCGGCTCGTGGCGACGGATGAGCTGCGTCCATCCGACCAGCTCGTCGATGGGACGTGAGAGCTGGCGCGACAAGTGACCGGCCAGATTCACCGCGGCATACAGGACCGCCGCGCCGAGCAGCACGATGACCACGGCGAAGCCGGCCGTGTAGTAGCGTAAGAACGTTTCGGCGCGACGGGCGAGACTGACGGACGCCGATACTTCGTTCAAATGGTGACGCAGCAGCGCGCGCTCGCGGACGGTGAGGTGCAGCGTGTCCACGCCGTCGAGCAACAGGCGGGCCGTGGAGGCGACGCGCTCCGTCGACGCGCGCGCGCCGGCGGCCGGCAGCAGCCGCCGCACCGACAGCACCCAGCCGGCAACCGCCAGGACCGTCGGCACCACGGTCATCACGACGAGGACGACGAAGATTCGCCGCCTGAACGGAAGCGCCATATTCCGCCGAATCTAGGGAATCGGCTCGCGTGTGACAATTCGACACGGTCCGAAACTGCCGTGCGTGGTGCGTGGTGCGTCGTGCGTGGTGCTAGAATCCCGGCTCTATCCCACGCGCCACGTACCACGTACCACGCACGAGGCTTTGTGAAATCTCATACTCACTATCTCTGGTTCAACACGAAGCGGCGTCAGGAGATCATCGACATCACCGATGAAGTGGCGCAACAGGTCGAGGCGAGCGAGGTGCGGGAAGGCCTGGTCCTGGTGAGCGCCATGCACATCTCCGCATCCGTGTTCGTCAACGATCATGAATCGGGACTGTGGGAGGACATTCTGACATGGCTCGAGGGCACGATCGCGCCGTGG
>QHTY01000277.1:5583-5841 GCA_003220985.1 Gemmatimonadota bacterium | reverse complement strand
CATCACGGACACTTCCGTCACGATCTCCGCGAACTCGGCGCCGTGACAGCCGGCGTTCATATAAATCCCGCCGCCCACGGTGCCCGGAATGCCGATGAAGCGTTCGACACCGACGAATCCCGCTTCCGCCGTACGGCGCGCCAGGATCGGAGTCGGCATACCGGCCCCGACGATCGCTGTCGCTCCCTTCATTTCGAACCGGTCGAGTCCCTTCCCCATCCGGATGACGACGCCGGGGAAGCCGCCGTCTTTCACGAG
>QHTY01000277.1:0-5423 GCA_003220985.1 Gemmatimonadota bacterium | reverse complement strand
TTTCGAGCAGCTTGCCGCGGAATTTGATTCTGGGCGCGGGCGGTGGCAGAGACTCCGGCGCTTTGGCTTTGGGCTTGGCGGCCGGTTTTGCTACGCCTTTGCTGCCGCTACTTGCCCCCCGCCGACGGTCGGCGACCTTTCGCCGTTCGCTCTTTCGTGCCATTCCTGTAAGCTCCTGACGCTCCCGATCCGGCTGCGGAGCGCAATGATTGCATCACACGCGGCACTCGCCGCGGACATGGTCGTCGTGTACGGCACCCGGTGCACCAGCGCGGCGCGTCGGATGGCGTAGTCATCCACCTGCGTGAACTTCCCGAGCGGCGTGTTGATCAACAACTGTACCTCGCCCGACACGATCAGATCGATCGCATTGGGCCGCCCCTCGTGCACTTTCAGGACGCGCTCCGCCGGCACGCCGCGGCCCCGGAGATAACGCTGTGTCCCCTCGGTCGCCAGGATGCGGAATCCCAGCTCGTGAAAGCGGCGCGCGATGGGCAACACCGTCGGCTTGTCGTGGTCATTCACCGTCACGAAGATCGTGCCCTCGAGCGGCAGGCTGCCGTCCGCGGCAATCTGCGCCTTGGCGAATGCCATCCCGAAGCTGTCGGCCAGTCCCATCGCCTCACCCGTGGACCGCATTTCCGGCCCCAACACGGTATCCACGCCGGGCAGCTTCGTGAAGGGGAACACGGCCTCCTTGACCGCGACCCCGGCGACGGGAAGCTCATCGGGAACGCCCAAATCGTCCAGTGTCCGCCCCGCGATGACCGCCGCCGCGAGCTTCGCCAGCGGCACTCCTGTCGCCTTGCTCACAAACGGCACGGTGCGCGAGGCGCGGGGGTTCACTTCCAGGACGTAGACCACACCGTTTTTGATGGCATACTGGACATTGAGCAGGCCGACGACGTTCAGGGCCTTGGCAAAGGCCTGGGTGTGCCGCCGCATCTCTTCGACCTGCCCGTCCCCGATCAAGTACGGCGGGAGGACACACGCCGAGTCGCCGGAATGGACCCCGGCATCCTCGATGTGCTGCATCACGCCGCCGATCACGCAGCGTGTGCCGTCGGCGATGGCGTCCACGTCGGCCTCGAAGGCGTCTTCGAGGAACCGGTCGATCAGCACGGGGTGCTCCGGGGCAACGCGCGCCGCCTTGACGAAGTAATCGCGCAGCGACCCGTCGTCATATACGATCTCCATCGCCCGGCCGCCGAGCACGTACGACGGCCGGACCAACACCGGATAGCCGATCCGCTGCGCGACGCCAACCGCTTCCTCGACGGAGCGCGCGATCCCATTGGGTGGCTGCCTCACCCCGAGCTTGTCCGCCAGCTCCTCGAAGCGCTCGCGATCTTCGGCGATGTCGATTGCGTCCGGCGAGGTGCCGAGCACCGTCACGCCGGCGGCCTCGAGCGGCTTGGTGAGCTGCAACGGCGTCTGGCCACCGAGCTGGACGACCACACCTTTGGGACGCTCCCAGCGCGTGATCTCCAGAACGTCTTCGAACGTGAGCGGCTCGAAGTACAGTTTGTCGGAGATATCAAAGTCGGTCGAGACCGTTTCGGGGTTCGAGTTGATCATGATCGTCTTGAACCCCAGCTCGCGGAACGCGAGGCCGGCGCGAACGCAGCAGTAGTCGAACTCGACGCCCTGGCCGATGCGATTGGGACCGCTCCCGAGGATCACGATCCCCTGCTCCCCAAACGGCTCGGACTCGTTCTCCTCGTCGTAGGACGAATAGAGATACGGGGTGGCGGAGGGGAATTCGCCGGCGCAGGTATCCACCGTTTTGTAGACCGGGTGAATCCCGAAGCTCCAGCGCTGCTCGCGAATCGCCGCTTCCGTGATGTTGCGCAGCGCGGCGAGCTGGAAGTCGGAGAACCCCAGCCGCTTCATCCGCTTCAGCTCCGCCGCCCCCACGCGCGCGAGTTCGCCGAACCACCGTTCCGCATCCACGAGCTCCTGGAGCTGGTAGAGAAACCATGGATCGATGCCCGAGGCCTGGGCGATGTCGTCGACGGTGAGGCCCGCCTGGAACGCGCGTTTGACCTGAAAGATTCGCTCCGGCGTCGCGGTCCGCAGCGCGACGCGCAGGTCGTCCGGCGAGGTGCTCGTGAGCCGGTCGTCCGCCGGCATCGCGCCGAGCACCCATCCCGGCCGGCCGATTTCGAGCGCGCGCAGCCCCTTCTGGAACGCCTCCTTGAACGTCCGCCCGATCGCCATCGCTTCGCCGACGGACTTCATTTGGGTCGTGAGCCGGTAGTCGGCCGTCGGAAACTTCTCGAATGCGAAGCGCGGCATTTTCACGACGACGTAATCGAGCACCGGCTCGAACGAGGCCGGCGTGCTCTTCGTGATGTCGTTCGGCAGCTCGTCCAGGGTATAGCCGACCGCGAGCTTGGCGCCGATGCGCGCGATGGGGAACCCGGTGGCCTTCGACGCGAGCGCGGAGGACCGGGAAACGCGCGGGTTCATTTCGATGACCAGCATTTCGCCGTCGGCCGGATTGACGGCAAACTGGATGTTGCAGCCGCCCGCCTCGACGCCGATCTCGCGAATGATCGCGATCGCCGCATCGCGCATGCGCTGGTACTCACGGTCGGTGAGCGTCATCGCCGGCGCGACGGTGATCGAGTCGCCGGTGTGCACACCCATCGGATCGAGGTTCTCGATCGAGCACACGATCACCACGTTGTCGCGGCCGTCGCGCATCACCTCGAGCTCGAATTCCTTCCACCCGAGCACGCTGCGCTCGATCAAGGTCGAATGCACCGGCGACAGCTCGAGCGCGCGCTCCACCATCTCGTCGAACTCCGCGCTGTTGTACGCAACGCCGCCGCCCGTGCCTCCCAGCGTGTAGGACGGACGGATGATCGCGGGGTAGCCGAGCTCCTGGACGACTGCACGAGCGGCCGCGACGGACGCTACGGTGTGCCCCACCGGCGTCGCCAGGCCGATCCGCTTCATCGCGGCGCTGAACTCGGCGCGGTCTTCGGCCATGCGGATCGCGCGCGCATCGGCCCCGATCAGCTCGACGTTGTACTTCTTCAGTGTGCCGTCGTTCGCCAGCGCCATCGCCACGTTGAGCGCGGTCTGGCCGCCCATCGTCGGCAGCAGGGCATCCGGCTTCTCGCGCTCGATGATCTTGCGCACCCAGTCCGGCGTCACCGGCTCGATGTACGTGCGATCGGCCAGCTCCGGGTCCGTCATGATCGTGGCGGGATTCGAATTCACGAGGATGACGGTGTAGCCCTCCTCTTTCAGAGCCTTCACCGCCTGCGTTCCGGAATAGTCGAACTCGGCCGCCTGGCCGATGACGATCGGTCCCGAGCCGAGCAGGAGGATGCGTGCGAGGTCAGTTCGTTTGGGCATCGAGGACGTCTCGCAGGATATCGTCGAGGGTGCGGGCGGGTCGCCAACCGGTCGCCGCGCGCAGCTTCGCCGCGTCACCCACCAGGTACGGCCGCGCCTCACGGCGCACTTGGCTGGCATCTCTCTCGTGCTTCGGGGTGATACCGATCAGCTGCTCCAGTCGCGCATGAATTTCCTCCAGCGTGACGGCTCGACCAGAAGCGATGTTGTACACCTCTCCCGGCATGCCGCGTTGCAGCAACAGGGCATAGGCGTCGGCGACATCGTCCACGTGCAGAAAGTCCCGCACCGCGGTCAAATCGCCCACCGGGACCGCCACGGCCCCAGTGTGCTTCACGAGTCGCAGCAGCTTGGACCGAGCTGGAACCCAGAAGGTCTCATCCTGCCCCGCCCCGGAGTGGAGAAACGGCCGCGCGATGATGACCTTCAACCCGCGGCAGCGCTCGACTTGCCGTGCGGCGAGCTCCGCGCCCAGCTTGCTCGTCGCGTAGGCCGTGGAGGGCTGCACGCAGTCCTCTTCCTTAATAGGTCGTTGTTGCCACGCGTAGACATCGGCCGTCGACGCCAGGAGAAAGACCGGCTGTGTTTGCCAGCGCGCGGCGGCTGCAGCCAGCTCGGACGTGAGTTTGGCCGTTCCTTCGGCATTTATTCTCCATGCCATCCCTGGATCGCGGTCCGCTGCGCGGCTCAACGCGATGGCGGCAAGGTGGATCACCGCGTCGACCGGCGTCGAGACACACTCGCGAATCGAGACGTCGTTGCCGAGGTCGAGCGACACGCTCGTGAGATTCGGCGCCACCGCGCCACCGGACGCCCCCGGTCCGACTGCGGCGATGACGCTCGCGCCGTCAGCGAGCAGCCGCCGGACGACGGTTCGTCCCACAAAGCCGTTCGCGCCGGTCACCAGGACCTTCACGCCAGCCGCTCCAAATCGGCATCCACCATCATCTGGACCAATTGCTCGAAGCTGACTTGGGGTGCCCAGCCCAGCTCGCGCCGCGCCCGGCTCGCGTCCGCGAGCAGCGTGTCCACTTCGGCGGGCCGGACGAACCGGGAGTCGACCTGCACGTGCTTCTTCCAGTCGAGCCCGACGTGGCCGAACGCCGCCGCGCATAGGTCCCGCACGGTGTGCATCTTCCCGGTCCCCACCACGTAGTCTTTTGGCTTCGGCTGCTGGAGCATCCGCCACATCGCGTCGACGTAATCCGCGGCAAAGCCCCAGTCGCGGCCGGAATCGAGATTGCCGAGGCGGAGCTCGTTCGCCTTGCCGAGCTTCATGCGCGCGACGGCATCGCTGACCTTGCGGGTGACGAACTCGAGGCCGCGGCGCGGCGACTCATGATTGAAGAGAATCCCGCTGACCGCATACATCCCGTACGACTCGCGGTAGTTGACCGTGATCCAGTGACCATAGACCTTGGCGACGCCGTACGGCGAACGCGGGTAGAATGGCGTCGTCTCGCGCTGGGGTGTCTCGACGGCTTTACCGAACATCTCCGACGAGCTTGCCTGGTAGAAGCGCGCCTCGGGGTGCGCCAGGCGGATCGCTTCGAGCAGGCGGGTGACGCCGAGTGCCGTGAATTCGCCGGTCAGCACCGGCTGGTTCCAGGAAGTCGGGACGAAGCTCTGCGCGGCGAGATTGTAGACCTCGTCGGGTTTGGCGTCGCGGATGACCGTCGTCAGGGAATGCTGGTCCAGGAGGTCCGCCGCCACGATGTGGACCCGGTCGAGCAGATGGCCGATGCGTTCGTAGGAGTCGTGCGAGGTGCGCCGCACGACGCCGATGACCTCATAGCCCTTGTCGAGCAGCAACTCGGCGAGATACGAGCCGTCCTGCCCCGTGACGCCGGTGATCACGGCCGTCTTGCGGGGTTGTCGAGCCTGCGTGGCCTGTTTAGGTTTAGGCCTCTTTGCGGCGCCCTTAGAACTCATTGTCGGATCGAACTATGGCTCGAGTGTGTGAGATTTGTGGCAAAGGTCCCATCACGGGACATAACATCAGCCACGCGAACAACAAAACGCCCCGGCGCTGGTACCCCAACCTACAGCGCGTG
>QHTY01000276.1 GCA_003220985.1 Gemmatimonadota bacterium | reverse complement strand
ACTGCACTGAACCACACGATCGGTGCGAGAAGAATGCCAACCCCGATCCCCGCGTAAACGGGCACGTCACACACTGATCCAGGCGAGCAATGAGTTGCGCTATTCACCCAGGCAAGGGATCCAACGAAAACTCCGGCCACGGCTATGCATCCGATTACACCGGCAAGCAGATGTCGTTGATTCACGACGGTGTGGCCGCCTAACGGATCGCGCTTCAGCTGCGGCGCGCTGAAGAAAGACTCATTCCTTAATCTACGCGCGCCGCCAGCTTCAAGCGCTTGTTAGGCGGCGCCCTCGGGCCCGACTCTCTCAAAACCGCCGTAAGCTTCTTCGGCGCGACCAAGCGCCACGCGTCACTGAGCAAATCCCGCAATACCGGTAAGGACACGCGGTCGAGCCGCACTCCAAGCCAGCGGCCCCGCCACTCGTTCCAGAAAGCGATGCCATCCCAAGAGACGAGGGCTTCGGCATTGGCAGGATCGGTCTTTACGACCACGGCCCTGTCACCATCCGGCAATGCCGCGAAGATCTTGTTCCGCACGCGGAAGTCGGGCACATCAAAGTGCGAGCGCTCGACGGCTTCCGGAAGCGCCAGAGCGAGGCGACGCACCGCAGCCAGTGTGATCCGACGTCGACGCCTCACACGACAGAGTCCACCATTGAAATCATTGGGTTCCGCCGCCTAACGGACCGCGCCTGAGCCGCGCGGCAGACAGATTTAGCCACGTCGCATCTGTAGCCATCTTGGGGCGCCGGACCAACTCTTTCGCACTCGGCTAGGCTTGGCCAACTGTCCCAAGCGAAATATCTCCAGCTGGAACATAGGTGCACATCACAACGCCAGTTTTTGAAATCTTCGAAGCCACGAGCCGCAGTGCACATGGCCTTGCACCATTTTCAAACAGTCGCTTTCCACGGCCGAGAACGACGGGGTACACCCATGTATTGTATTCATCAATGAGCGATGCAGCTTGTAGGGTCTGAATTAGATTGCCGCTGCCAATGATTTGAAGGTCGTGTCCGGGCTGCCCCTTGAGCGCGGTTATGGCAGAAACGACGTCACCGCCAAGTACCGACGAATTGTTCCATCGCAATGACTTCAACGTGCGGGATGCCACATGCTTTTTTGCCGCGTTGAACGTCCTCGCAATCGGATTATCCTCTGTTTGGTAAGGCCAATATCCCTCGAATATTTCGTAGGTCTTGCGACCGAGTACAAGCTCTCGATCTTTACCATCGAAACCTGCCGCAGAAAGATCCATTGCTTCGTCTCCGAAAGCGAATGTCCAACCACCTAACGTAAAGTTTTCGGTTGGATCTTCCTCCGGCGCTCCTGGCGCCTGCATGACACCGTCCAGTGATATAAATGTGGACGCAATGAGTTTTCTCATTTAACTCTCCTACGACTGGATGACATTGTGCGCGCTAACGTGAGACGCCTAAGCTGCGCCGCAGTGCTGTTAGGCAGACCGCGCCTGGACCTCTTCTGAGGTCATGCCGTAGAGGGGTGGCGTGGGGACGTTCAGAAGACCGAGCATCAAGTAGATCTGGCCACGGTGGTGGGCTTCGTGCTCGACCATGGCCCGCAGCCATTTCCAAGTGGTGATCGGCGTGCCGGCTGGGGTGAGGCATTTCCGTTCAAGGTCGGCGTCCGTCAGCGTCCCGAAAATCGCCAGCGATTCAAGCCCCAGACGATCTAGGAAAGCCACAACCGCCTCGAAGCCCTCCGCCAGGTGGCGGCCGCATCCCGCGTAGCGGCTGGGGCGTCCCGCCACCGTCTCTGCATACATATAGCGCTCGATTGTGGCGAGATGCCGCACGAGGTCGCCGAAGGTGAACTTGCCGGGATGCGGGCTCCACTCGATTTGGTCCGGAGGAATACAAGCCACGACGCGGCGCGTACGGCCACGAATGGTTCGCCAATAGTCGAGGAAAGATCCGATCGAGCGGATTTCCATTGGCTCATTCCTTAACCTACGCGCGCCGTCAGCTTCAAGCGCTTGTGAAGGGGCACTCGAACGTTCATACACGAGCGACCTTTTCCGTTGCTACTCCGAAACAATGAGAGTACCCGTCGTCATCCGTCACAAAGAACTCAGTCTGGCCGTAGTCGCGATCAGTGAGCTCCGTGACGACATAGCCAAGGCTTTGCAAGCGCTTCCTAAGCGCATCAATGTTCGTGGGCGCCCAGTAGAGCCGAACCCCTTCATAGTCCTCCGGTGGAGTAGGAGCGCCCGCCCGCTGATTGAGCCAGAAGTGCAAATGCTCGTTGTGCACCATGCAACCTACGAGCTTGCCGTCGTGACGCATTGCACGGTCCATGGTAAGACCGAGCCCGTTCACCCAAAAGCGAAGACTCTTTTCGAGATCGGTACTGGGGATAACTGGAATGCAGGACTCTACGAGCACAGGTGTCTCCGTGCCGCGTACTGGATCACGCTTGGGCTGCGGCGCGCTGGTGAAAGAGTAGTCATTCAATATCCTACACGCGCCGACAGCTTCAAGCGCGTGTTAGGCGGTCCGCGTACGGCTCATCGGAACGCAAAGTCTACGCGGACCGTATCGGGAGGAATCTGTACTGCGACGCTGTCACGAACAGAGCTATCACTGGCCGTATGCGCGACAAGTCGCGCGCACAGTGTATCGGCCCTTGAGGTCTGGAACTCAAACCTGTACCGACCAAGGGAATCCGTGAGCGCTCCATAGGCGGCCAGGTAGGAAAGCGACCCTGCTGTCGAACGGCAGTCTCTCGCATAGACCGACGCGGTCACGCGGGTGCCACTCACCGGGCCAGCACTGGCTGTGACGAAGCCAACGAAGTGGCTCTGGTATGTGAAAGGCTGGCAGCTGCAGCCGCCGGTAGGTGTGCCACAAGCGAGAAAAGCAATGACGCCAAGAACCAGGAGGACCTGTTTCGACGGCATGACCCTTTATACCACGTGCCTCACTTCAGGTTCACTCAGAATTGAGTGCGGCGCCGCCTAACGAAATGCGCCTATGCTGCCCACCGGAGTCACTGCCCCTCACCGTAGCTGATCAGCAATCGCCAATTCCTATCGTAGACCGCTACCTCCCAAAGAGGGGATGGCCCATCGCGCGACCCCTGGTCATCTGCCAGATAGAACGATCCGACTCGCACAATAAGCATCGGCTTGTTGTTTCCGTGCTGCCTGGCGATTCGTCGGCACACTGCCTCATCCCGGATAATCGCGATCGAGTCTCGCGGAACTCGTCGAACGCCGAACGCGGAGAGGCTGGCCAGGTTCACAAAGTCTGAGTCGGTCCCGGTACGATTCTTCCCACGCGCTGGCAAGAACTGCGCATCGAGTAAGAGCGGTTCGTTTGGTCTCGGCGGAGCACACCAGGTCGTATCTACACGCACCAGGGGTTTCGGCTGCCAACCAAGGGGATAAGTGACGAGTACGAGCCCTGGGACGAGCTCCGTCAGTACTTGGTCCGTCGCGCTGGCGTTGTGAGCCCCCCGCCAGAGAACCGTGTCCAACGGGGTCACCGAATCCTTGGTCCCGATCGCGATTCCCAAGATTGAGCCGCTCGTGTTGGTCCCTTGCTCATAGATTTGCGCGACAAGGGTGCGGCCGGCACTGGTCGTTGCCGCAAAGCGCCTCTCATCCCCATCCCGCCACACCGATGCGTTCGGCCACTCGACCGCTCTCCCGGGTGTGAAGTGGAATCGGAGGACCTTGGTATTCCAGGAGGCTTTGTCGAGAAAACAGGCCGGGAATGTGGTCCGAAAGGCTGATGCGCTGTCGAGACGCGCTTCGAGAACCATGGTGGTTGGCGTGGAGCAGGATTGAAACCACCGCCAGCCACGCCCCTGAGCCGAAGCGACTGCCGGATGAAAGGCTGCGAGCATGGTAACAAGGAGCACGCTCCATCGCCGGAACATCCCCCCGACCATCCTCAGTCGGGCGCGTGCCAATAGAACGACTCACGCGCGTTGAACATCGTCTCACCGCGCGTATTGGTGACCGTGATCAAGGCATTCAGGACCGGCGCGTCGAGGCGGCTCGTGAGCGAGCGTGACGTGAACTGGCCATCGATCGTGACCGTGCCGACGCGCTCGAGCTCGCAGCGCAGGTGTACCGCAGCCGGGCCAATCCGTGAATCTTTACATGCCACTTCCTGCCGTGTCCCGGTCCGCGAGAACGTGACAAAGGGCTGCGGACGCAGCGTCAGGCGGGTGAAGCGCCGCTCGGAGACCGTGAACTCGTAGGTCGGCTCGTAGTACCCCTCGGCTTCCGACTGGAGGGGCCGAGGCGGTGGGGGCGGTGGGGGCTGTAAAGGCGGTGGGGGCGCTGCCGCGGTCGGCTGCTCGGTGACCTCAGGCGCTGGCGCCACTGCACGGAGGCGCAGCATCACGAACGCCCCGGCGCCGCCGAGCGCCAGGACTACGACGCCAACGGCGATTGTGCCGCGACGTCCACGTATGGTCATCCAGAAGCGTCGTAACACTTCCCTGAGACGTTCGAGGATCGTCTGAAGG
>QHTY01000275.1 GCA_003220985.1 Gemmatimonadota bacterium | reverse complement strand
AGCTCGTGGTCTCGGATGACGAGGGCTTCTCCGCCGCTTTTCGCGCCGATCCCTACGGTCGCGAGCTGCTGCTCGCTGGCCTCGACGAGATCGGCCGGACGCTGCTCGAGGAGCCGCGCATCGCGGCCTACGAGAGGGCGCACGCGTGAAGACGTACTCCATCGCGGTCTTGCCCGGTGACGGCATCGGGCCGGAAGTCATCGCGCAGGCCGTGCGTGTGCTCGAAGCAGTAGGGGAGCGGTTCGATGTTCGTTTTGCGCTGCGGACATTTCCCGTCGGCGCGGCCGGCGTGGCGGCCGCCAAAGATCCGTTGCCGGGCGAGACGCGTGCCGCCGTGGTGCGGAGCGACGCAGTGCTGCTCGGGGCCGTGGGGGATCCGTCGCTCGATCATGCGCCCCGCGAGCTGCGTCCGGAGACGGGCCTGCTGGCGCTGCGCAAGCTGTTGAACGTCTATGCAAACCTGCGGCCGGTCGCCGTCCATCCCGCACTGGTGGGCGCTTCTCCGCTCAAGCCGGAGCGTTTGCGCGGCGTCGATCTGCTCGTGGTGCGCGAGCTGACGGGCGGGCTCTACCCGACTAGCGCGACCAACACACTCGCCTACACGGCCGCTGAGATCGAGCGCGTCGCACGCGTGGCGTTCGAGGCGGCCCGCGGCCGGCGCCGGCTCGTCACGTCCGTGGACAAGGCCAACGTCCTCGAGGTGTCGCAGCTTTGGCGGGAAACCGTCACGCGTGTCGCCCGCAACTACCCGACGGTCCGGCTGGAGCACGCGTACGTGGACACGGCCGCGATGCGGCTGGTCAGCGATCCCGCCACATTCGACGTGGTGCTCACCGAGAACATGTTCGGCGACATCCTCAGCGATGAAGCGGCGGTGCTCGCGGGCTCGCTCGGCCTGCTGCCATCCGCGTCGCTCGGTGAAGGGCCGGGTCTGTTCGAGCCGGTGCATGGCTCCGCGCCGTCGCTCGCGGGCAAGGACGTCGCGAATCCGATCGGCGCGATCGCGACGGTGGCGCTGCTGCTGCGCCATGGGCTCAAGCTCGCCGACGCCGCCGATGCCGTGGACGGCGCGATCGCAGCGGCACTCGACGCTGGTGCCCGCACGCAAGACCTGGTGCGACCGGGCGAGTTGGGCGCACGGATCTCCCAGCTGATTCTCGCCGAAGCGCTCGAGGGACGGTCATGAGCGACAATTTTCGCAGCCGGTCCATCACCGAAGGGTTGGAGCGCGCGCCCAACCGCGCCATGCTGCGGGCCGTAGGCTTTCGCGACGGCGACTTTGTAAAGCCGATCGTCGGGATCGCGAGCGCCCACAGCACCATCACGCCGTGCAACGCCGGCCTCGACCGGTTGGCTCGGCGCGCCGAGGACTCGCTGCGGCGGGCGGGCGCGATGCCGCAGACGTTCGGAACGATCACGGTAAGCGATGGGATCTCGATGGGTACTGAGGGGATGCGCTACTCGCTCGTTTCGCGCGAAGTGATCGCTGATTCGATCGAGGCCGCGTGTGGCGCGCGGCGCATGGATGGGCTCCTCGCGATCGGCGGCTGCGACAAGAACATGCCGGGCGCGATGATCGCGATCGCCCGGCTCGACATTCCGGCCATCTTCGTCTACGGCGGCACGATCAAGCCCGGTCATTATGGAGGGCGCGATCTCACGGTGGTAAGCGTGTTCGAAGCAGTGGGAGCGGCCGGGGCGGGGCGGATGCAGCAGGACGAGCTACTCGAGATCGAGCGCCGCGCCTGTCCCGGCGCGGGGTCGTGCGGCGGGATGTTCACGGCGAACACGATGTCCGCCTCACTCGAAGCGATGGGGATGAGTCTGCCGCGCTCCTCGACGATGGCGGCCGAGGACCAGGAGACGGCCGACAGTGCGGCTCGCTCGGCGGAGGTGTTGTTCGACGCCGTGCGCGCGCGCCGTACGCCGCGCCAGATCCTGACGCGCAAGGCATTCGAGAATGCGATCGCCGTGGTGATGGCGATCGGCGGGTCTACGAACGCCGTGCTGCATCTGTTGGCCATCGCGCGCGCGGCCGGCGTGCCGCTCGCCATCGACGATTTCGAAGCCGTCCGCACGCGCGTGCCCGTGCTTTGCGACCTGAAGCCATCGGGTCGGTATGTCACGACTGACCTGCATCGCGCCGGCGGGATTCCGCAGGTGCTGAAGATCCTCCTCGCCAATGGGGTGCTGCACGGCGACGCGCTCACGATCGATGGCCGGACCGTCGCCCACGTGCTGAAAGACGTGCCCGCGCGCCCGTCTCCCGATCAGGATGTGATCCATCCGTGGGACCGGCCGCTCAGCCCGCAGGGGCACATCGTGATCCTGCGCGGCAACCTGGCGCCCGAGGGGGCAGTCGCGAAGGTCAGCGGCCACGGCCCGCACGAAATCACCGGTCCCGCGCGTGTGTTCGACTCGGAGGAGGCCTGTCTCGCGGCGATTCTGGCCGGTGCGGTTCACGCCGGCGACGTCGTGGTGATTCGCTACGAGGGACCCAAGGGTGGGCCGGGGATGCGCGAGATGCTGGCACCGACCGCGGCGCTCATCGGCGCCGGGCTGGGCGGGAGTGTCGGCCTCATCACGGATGGGCGGTTCTCCGGCGGAACACATGGGCTCGTCGTGGGGCACGTGGCGCCGGAGGCGGCGCTCGGCGGGCCACTCGCCCTGGTGCGTGAGGGCGACTCGATCACGATCGACGCGGCCGCGGGGCGACGCGAGCTGCGCATCAACGTCTCCGACCCTGAGCTGGCGGCGCGGAAGGCGAAGTGGAAACCGCCGGCGCCGCGCTATACGAGCGGCGTGCTGGCGAAATATGCCCGGCTCGTCTCCAGCAGCAGTCAGGGAGCCGTCACCGATGCGTGAAGACGCGGGGGGGACGGGGGGGACGGTCGCCATCCAAGGCGAGGCGGGATCGTTCAGTCATGCCGCCGCGCTCGAGACGCATGGGCCGACGCTCGAGCTCGTGCCGTGCACGACGTTCGTGGACCTGTTCCGCGCCGTCGCAGCGGGCGACGCAGCCAGCGGCATCGTCCCGATCGAAAACACACTCGCGGGGTCGGTGCACGAGAATTATGACCTGCTCAGCGTACACGAGTTGCATGTCGTGGCCGAAACGGAGCTGCGCATCCGCCATTGTCTGATCGCCCCGCCGCGCACCAGGCTCCCGCAGATTCGCCGCGTGGCATCACACCCCGTCGCGCTGGCGCAATGCCGCCACTTCTTCCTGACGCACCCGGAGGTCGTTGCCGTACCGGCATACGACACGGCGGGCAGCGTGCGCGATGTGATGTCAGGCAAGGTGGATGCCGATGCGGCCATCGCCTCGAAACTGGCGGCCGAGCTGTATGGGGCCGATGTCGTTGCGGAAGGGTTGGAGGATCATGCTGAGAACTACACACGCTTTCTCGTCGTGGCGCGGGAGCCGGCGGCGCGCGAGCCGGCGGAGTCGCAGAAGACCTCGTTGATGCTGTCGCTGGGCAACACGCCGGGCACGCTGTACCGGGCGTTGGGCGTCTTTGCGGGTCGGGGATTAAACCTCACGAAGATCGAGTCGCGGCCGCTCCCGGGCCGCCCCTGGGAGTACCTCTTCTATCTTGACGTGGTGGACACGGGGCAGGGCATCGAGGCAGCGCTCGAGGAATTACGGGCGTTCACCTTCGGGATCCGCGTCCTCGGCACCTATCCGGCGCGATAGCGCAAGGCAGAATCGGCGACCATAATAGGCAGCTCAACCCGCATTCAGGGAGCTCGCCATGAAGAAATCCACCTGGTCTCGTCGGGAATTCCTCGAGGCTAGCGCCGCCGCTGCCGGTGTGTCGTTCGTCGCGCAGCCGTTCACATTCCGCAAGCTTGCGCCCAGTGACACGGTCCGCTTCGGGATGGTCGGCGTCGGCATGCAAGGGTCCGGCCTCCTCGGCACGTCCATTTCCCTGCCGGGAGTCGTCTGCGCCGGCGCCGCCGACCTCTACGACGGGCGCCATACGCTCGCGAAGGAAATCGTCGGCGCGAATCTGCCGACCACGCGCGAGTATCGCCGGCTGCTCGACGACAAGAACATCGATTGCATCGTCGCGGCGGTGCCCGATCACTGGCACCGGCGCATGGTCGTCGAGGCCGTCAGCGCGGGGAAAGACATCTATATCGAGAAGCCGATGTCGCACACCCCCGCCGACGGCGTCGCGATGGTCGACGCCGTGAAGAAGAGCGGGCGCATCCTCCAGGTCGGCTCGCAGCGCGTCAGCTCGCAGATCTGCGCCAAGGCAAAGGACATGATTGCGCAGGGCATGCTCGGCGACCTGACGCTCATCGAAGGCTGGCTCGGCCGGAATGATCCGACGGGCGCATGGGAGTACCCGCCACCACCCGACCTCTCACTCAGAACCCTCGATTGGGATACCTGGCAGAACGACGTCCCCAAGCGCCCGCTCGATGCGAACATCTTCGCGCGCTGGCGCTGCTGGAAGGAATACGGCACGGGCGTGGCCGGCGACCTGCTCGTCCACTTGATCAGCGGCATGATGTTCATGCTCGGCGTCAACGAGCCGCCGAAACAGGCCATGTCCGTCGGTGGCATCCGGCGCTGGAAGGACGGCCGCAACATGCCCGACGTGCACGCCACGATCTACTACTACAGCGGCGACCTGCCGGTCTACATGCGCCTGAATCTCGGCACGGAAATGCCGGAGCAGTACCGCTTCCAGGGATCGAAGGGGGTCCTCGAGGTGTCCGGGAATACGCTCACATTCTCACCGCAGAGCGGCAAGGATCGGTGGCCGAGCTATTACACGGGCAGTTATCCGCGCGCGCTGCGGGACGCGTACGAGACGAAGTGGCACAAGGACAATGATCTGAAACCTGGTGAGCTCCCGGCGTTGTCCGAAACCGTGTCCTTTAGCACGCCGGACTTCGACGACACGCGGCCGCACCTGTGGAACTATTTCGAGGCGGTGCGCACCCGGAAACCGGTGGTCGAGGACGTGGTGTTCGGGCACAACGCCGCGCTGGCCTGTCACATGGCGAACGAGGCCTATTTCCGGCGCGGCCCCGTGACGTGGGACGAGGCGACGAACACGATCAAGGCGTGACGGTCACGTCCACCCAGGGAGTTCTGCGCGGGTCCGGCTCGTCGGAGGGCAGAACCCCTTGTAGCCGGTAGCGACCGGGCTCGCGCGGACGCCAGGCGTCGCGCCATTCCAGGGTCTCATCCGGCGCGAGCGTGCGGATTTGGAGAATGCTGGGCGTCACCTTCGCGCCGAGCCGTCGCCACGCGACCGAGCCGTCTTCACGTGCGGCCACAATGTCGAACACGATCGTCCGTCCGAGAAAATGCGCTTCGATCGGCCGGTCGGACGCATTGTGCAGGCGCAGCACGATGGAGACACTCGCCCCGACGCGACCGCGCGCCGGGGCCGATATCGTGAACTCGAGTGGCGAGACACCCGTGCCCGCCGCGCATCTATGCGGATCCTGTCACTTGACTTGGAGGGGTCCGATCTCGTCTTGAACGTTCTTCAGCGGGCTGAATACCAGCAGCGTTCCGGACGAGTTGCCGCCCCACAGAATGCCGGCCAGCGCGTTACTGGACGTGTAGACTGGTGAACCGCTGTCCCCGCCGCCGACGATCTGAACCGAGTTCTCGACGATCGTCTGGCAGATCTGGCTGATATTCGTGCCCGAGACGTTGACCGTCGCGCACGTCATGGTCACCTGGCCCTGCGTCCAGCCGGTGGTGCGGCCGACCTTGTTCATCGTCTCGGCGATCCCGAAATGGTCGCGCAGATCGGCGCCAGTGAGGGTGATGGATCCGTTGTTGCTGAGGACGAGCGAGCCGGTGTTGGGGCCGG
>QHTY01000274.1:14899-15380 GCA_003220985.1 Gemmatimonadota bacterium | reverse complement strand
TCACACGCTGTGGCAGGTGTTCGGCGTGGGCGCGATCGTCTTGCCTATCCTCGGCGTGGGGTGGGCGCTCGCTGCCTTCGACCGCCTCGGCGCGCTGTCGTGGGGTCGAGCGGCCGTGCTCGGCGCGGGCCTCACTCTCCTCATTCCCTATGGCATCGCGGTCGCGATTGGTCCGATCTTCCCCCCCGATTACTCGAGCTGGACACGCAGCGAACGCCTGGTCGGGCTATTTCCGGGGTTTCTGGCGAACGGGGTGGAAGGCGCAATCGGCACGGCGGGGGCCGTGCTCGCTGGGCTGTTCGCCCTGTCCGCCGTCAGCATCCTGACCGTGGGTTGGCATCCACTGACGCTGTTACGACAAAAGAAAAGAGAAGGGAGAAGGGAGATGGACGTGGCGGTTCCCGTCAAAAAGCAACGGGAATCTGCCGAGGGCCGCGGCGAACCTCTCCCTTCTCCCTTCTCCCGCATTCCGAAGGTTCCC
>QHTY01000274.1:10352-14806 GCA_003220985.1 Gemmatimonadota bacterium | reverse complement strand
GCGGCGCAGATCGAGGACATGGGCCGGCGGCTCGTGAACACGCTCGAGACGTTCCGCGTGGGCGCACAGATCATCAACAAGACCGTGGGTCCCGTGGTGACGCGCTTCGAGCTGGAGCCGGGGCGTGGCGTGAAGGTGGGGCGTGTCTCCTCGCTCGCCGACGATCTGGCGCTCGCGATGCGCGCGCAGTCGCTCCGTATCGTGGCACCGATTCCGGGGAAGGCCGCGATCGGCATCGAGGTGCCGAATCCGACGCCCCGCCTGGTGCACGTCCGCGACATGATCGACAGCGCGGAATTCCGGCGCGCGGCGCGCGTGCTGCCTGTCGTCCTCGGCCGCAACCTGGAGGGCGACGAAGTGGTGGACGATCTCACCAAGATGCCGCACCTCCTCATCGCCGGCGCGACGGGCTCGGGAAAATCGGTGTGCATCAACGCGATCATCACGAGCCTGGTCTACGCGCATGGACCTGACAAGCTCAAGCTGCTCATGATCGACCCCAAGATGGTCGAGTTGTCGATGTACAGCGCGCTACCGCATCTCGGGTTGCCGGTCGTCACGAGTCATCACAGGGCGGCCAACGTGTTGAAATGGGCCGTGTGGGAGATGGAGCGGCGCTACCGTTTGCTGCACGCGAATCATGCGCGCAACATCACGGACTTCAACAAGAAGGTCGAAGCCAAAGCCCCACTCAAAGGGCCGCGCGAAACCCTGGCGACGCAAGCCGGGATTCAGAAGGAGCTGCCGCTCGATGCCGTGTACACGGGCGGCATCTTGCCGTACATCGTGCTGATCGTCGACGAGCTTGCGGACTTGATGCTGACCGTCCAGGGCGAGATCGAGACGCCCCTCGCGGTGCTGGCGCAGAAGGCGCGCGCGATCGGCATTCACTTGATTCTCGCGACGCAGCGTCCGTCGGTAAACGTCATTACGGGATTGATCAAGGCAAATTTCCCCTGCCGGATCGCGTTTCGCGTGTCGGCGAAAGTTGACAGCCGGACGATCCTCGATCAGAACGGTGCGGAAACCCTGCTCGGCAACGGTGACATGCTGTTTCTGCCGCCGGGAAAGAGCGAGCCCTTGCGCGTGCAGGGCGCGTTCATCTCGACCGATGAAACCGAGCGACTGATGGAGTGGTACAAGGCGCACGCGGCGGCCACGGTCCAGGCCCCGGGTACATCGATCGACGAGCAGGTGGCGGCGCTCGAGAAGGCGGAGAAAGAGGAAGAAGGAGGCGGGAGCCAGGAGCCGGGAGCCGGGGAACGCGATCCTCTCTTTCGGCAAGCCGCGGAGGTTTGCATTCAGAACCAGCTCGGCTCGACCTCGTTGCTGCAGCGGCGGATGAGCATCGGGTATGGGCGGGCCGCGCGCATCATCGATCAATTGGAGCTCGCTGGGATTCTGGGCCCCGCCAACGGATCGAAACCGCGCGACGTGCTCTTGGGCCTCGAAGAACTGGACGAGCTGACCGGACCCGAGAGTGCAAACTCGAGCAGCTAGAAATGATCCGTCACGCGTATTTGCGGTTATTGCGGACTGGCGAAGCCCGCTAATTTCGGGGCGTGTCGAGCGGCATTCACAGCGACCCGGAACATTGGAGCGATCCTCGTCAGCAACGAGGACTGGCCGGTGAAGAGCAGGCGATCCGTTACTTGCAGGCCTGCGGTTGGGAGATCGTCGCGCACCGCTTTCGCGTTGGACGGATCGAGCTGGACCTTGTCGCGCGGCGCGGCTACCTGGTTGCCTTCTTCGAAGTGAAGACGCGGCGGGGGACCGCCTTCGGCAGTCCGTTCGAGGCCGTCACCGGCGCCAAGCGTCGCGAAATCGTGAAGGCCGCTCGGGTTTGGATGGACCGCCATGGCCAGCGCGGCGACGTGTATCGTTTTGATTGTATCGGCATTGTTGACAACAAGTTAGAGCATCTGGAGGACGCGTTCCGTCCCGGATGGCGATGAGAGCTGTTTCGGTATATATTCGGGCCTTCGCCGGGGCATGGCCCCGGCGCTAACAGGAGGCTCGCCACCTATGTCGAGGTCAACCATGGCAGAACAGCAGCCGGCCAAGTCCTCCCCCTCTCTGACGGACGACCGCCGCAAAGCGCTGAACCTCGCGATCACCCAGATCGAGAAGACGTGCGGGAAGGGCTCCATCATGCGGATGGGCGCCGACTCGCCGCAGGTACGGGTGGCCGGAATCTCGACCGGCGCGATCAATCTCGATGCGGCCATCGGCATCGGTGGCATTCCCCGTGGTCGCGTCACGGAAATCTTCGGGCCCGAATCCAGCGGCAAGACGACGCTCGCCCTGCACGTCGTCGCGCACGCCCAGCGCGCAGGCGGTGCCGCCGCCTATATCGATGCCGAGCATGCGCTCGATGTGGAGTACGCCAAGAAGTTGGGTGTGGACATCGAGAATCTGCTGGTCTCGCAGCCCGACACGGGAGAACAGGGCCTCGAGATCTGCGAAATCCTGGTGCGTTCGGGCGCGGTGGACGTCGTGGTGGTCGATTCCGTCGCCGCACTCGTCCCCAAGGCCGAAATCGAGGGGGAGATGGGCGATTCGCTGCCGGGGCTGCAGGCCCGACTCATGAGTCAGGCGCTGCGCAAACTCGCCGGCGCGATCAACCGCTCGCGCACCGCCGTGATCTTCATCAATCAGCTGCGCGAGAAGATCGGGATCATGTTCGGCAATCCCGAAACGACGAGCGGCGGCCGCGCGCTGAAATTCTACGCCTCGGTGCGGCTCGACATGCGGCGCATCGGGCCGGTCAAGGAGCGCGAGGTCGTCATCGGCAACCACGTGCGCGTGAAGGTGGTGAAGAACAAAGTGGCGCCGCCGTTCCGTCAGGCGGAGTTCGACATCATGTTCGACGAAGGGATCAGCCACGAGTCGTTGCTGGTGGATATCGCGGCGGAGGCGGGAATCATCGAGAAGTCAGGCGCCTGGTACTCGTACGGCAAAGAGCGGATCGGGCAGGGGCGTGAGAACGCCAAGCTGTATCTGAAGGACCACCCGGACATGTCGGCCGAAGTCGAGACGCGCGTGAAGGAGCACCTCGGCGTCGGTCCCGTCGCTGATGCGGGTGGCGCAGTTGCCGACGAGGAGAGCGCCCCGAGCGAAGAGTGATTCTCACCGGACTCGCCCCCGATCCACGCCGGCCGGACTATAGGTTGGTCGACGTGGATCGGGGGCGTTTCGCATCGCTCCGGGCCGCAGATCTCGCAGACCTCGACCTGCGGATCGGCGCAGAAATTCCCGCTGGTCTACTCGAGCGGCTCCAGGAGCTGGCCGATCTCGAAGCCGCGCACCGCGCCGCGCTCCGCGCGCTGGCGCGCCGGGCGCACGCGCGCTTCGATCTGCGGCGCCGCTTGCTCCAGAAGCAACACCCTGCCGCGGCCGTCGATGGCGCGCTGGCCCGGCTGAGCGCTGCCGGCCTGCTCGACGATACACGCTTCGCTGTCGACTACGCTGCCGTGAAGGCGCGCCGGGGACGCGGTCCCGCGCGGCTCATCGCTGACCTGCTCGCCCAAGGCGTGGATCGTCGCGTGGCGGAGGAAGCGGTGCGCGCCGCGCTCGCGTCCGAAGGCGTCGATCCGGCGCTGGCGGTGCGTACACTCGCGGCGAAGCGGGCCAGGCAGCTCGCGGGGCTGCCGCCAGCGGTGCGGAAGCGGAGGCTCGTCGCGTTTCTCGTTCGGCGCGGCTTTAACGGGGGCGCAATCCGGGAGGTGGTGGAATCCCTTAACTCCTAGTTACACTATATTTTACCGCCATGAAGTCCTCCGACATCCGCCGCAAGTTCATCGACTACTTCAAGGGCCAGCGGCACCAAGAGGTGCCAAGCTCTTCGCTGGTTCCGGCGGACGACCCCACCCTGCTGTTCACGAACGCCGGCATGGTGCAGTTCAAGCGCGTGTTCCAGGGTCTGGAACGTCGTGACTATGCGCGCGCGGTCACCTGCCAGAAGTGCGTCCGCGCGGGTGGGAAGCACAACGATCTGGAGCAGGTCGGCCACACGGCCCGTCACCACACCTTCTTCGAGATGCTCGGCAACTTTTCGTTCGGCGACTACTTCAAGAAGGAAGCGATCGCATACGCCTGGGAATGGGTGACCAGCAGCCAGTGGCTCGGCATCGATCCCGACCGCCTGTATGTGACGGTGCACCATTCCGACGATGAAGCGCGCAAGCTGTGGAGGAAGGTCACGGGGATCGCGGACGGCCGCATTTTTGGCCTGGGCGACAAGGACAACTTCTGGCAGATGGGCGATACCGGACCGTGCGGCCCGTGCTCCGAGATTCTGGTCGACATTCGGGGGAAGGGGGACGGGGGAAGGGGGAAGGGTGCCCCCAGCATGGACGAGTTCATCGCGCTGAGCGAGGAGGGGCAACTCCTCGAGATCTGGAATCTCGTCTTCATGCAGTTCGACCAGCAGCCCGACGGCAAGCGTAACCCGC
>QHTY01000274.1:6771-10235 GCA_003220985.1 Gemmatimonadota bacterium | reverse complement strand
CGTTGGGCGGTCCTACGACCGCGGTCCGGCGGGCGCGCCCTACCGCGTGCTGGCCGACCACGCACGCGCCGTCACCTTCCTGCTGGCCGATGGCGTCTATCCGTCCAACGAGGGCCGCGGGTATGTGTTGCGGCGCATCCTCCGCCGGGCGGTACGCCACGCCTGGTTGCTGGGTCGCCGCGAGCCGACCCTGGCGCCCCTGACGCGCGCCGTCACGGGAACGATGGGCGACGTCTATCCCGAGCTCGTCGCCAAGGAGCCGCACATCGAACGCGTGACGCGCGCGGAAGAGGAGCGGTTTCTCGAGACGATCGAAGGCGGGCTCGCCCGCATGGAGGAGCTGCGACATCAGCCGGTCATTTCCGGAGAGGACGCGTTCAAGCTGTACGATACGTACGGGTTCCCGCTCGATCTCACGCAGATGATCGCTGCGGAACACAGGCACACCGTAGACGTCGAGGGGTTCGAGAAGGCTCTCGGGCAACAGCGCAGTCGATCGAGGGCGGCGAGAAAGGCGGCGGCGGGGGGCGGCGAAGGACGGCGAAGGGGCGGCGAATGGGTTGAGTTAAAAAAGAAGGGCAAGCAGAAGTGGATCGGGTACGACGCCACCAAGGCCGAGACCGAGCCGATCGCGTTTCGCCAAACCGGGGACCAACTCGAGCTGATTCTCGAAGAGAATCCGTTCTACGCGGAGTCGGGCGGCCAGGTCAGCGACACCGGCGTCGTCCAAGGCGACGGATGGGAGCTCACGGTCGAAGATGTCGAGAAGGTGGACGGCCGGAGCGCCGTAGTTGGTACATTCGGGGAGACATTCGAGCCGACGCCTGCGGTGGCCCAGGTCAATGAAACGCGCCGCCGCAACATCGAGCGCAATCACACGGCGACGCACCTCGTGCACGCGGCGTTGCGCAAAATCCTCGGCACGCACGTGCGTCAGGCGGGCTCCGTGGTGGCTCCGGAACGGTTGCGCTTCGACTTTAGTCACCACGGCCCGATCAAAGGCGATCAGCTGGGGGCGATCGAGGCCGAGGTGAACACCCACGTCTGGGAAAACCTGCCCATCGAAACCCGGCAGATGGCGTATAAGGACGCCGTGGCCGCGGGAGCGATGGCGCTGTTCGGCGAGAAGTACGGCGACGTGGTGCGCGTGGTGGATGTCCCCGGTGTGTCGCTCGAGCTGTGCGGCGGCACCCACGTCGCCTCGACGGGGCAGCTCGCGCTGTTTCGCTTCACGCACGAAACCGGCGCGGCGGCTGGTGTGCGACGGATCGAGGCGCTCACGGGGCCGGCGGCCTACCGCTATGCGCTCGAGCTGCAGCAACGGCTTTCGGAGGCAGCGGGATTGCTGAAGACACAGCCCGAGCACCTGGCCAGGCGCATCGAAGCGATGCTCGAGGAGAATCGGAAGCTCGAGAAGCGAATCGATGAGTTACTGAGGGGACGGGGGACGGGGGACGAGGGAAGCGTCGAGCGAATCGGTGACGTCGAATTGCACATTTCGGAATCCGATCTCGAGGATCGCAATCAGATCGCGGTTCTCATGGACGGCTTCCGCGCGCAGCACAAAGGCGCTATTTCCGTGCTGTTCACGAAAGGCCAGCGGGCGGGCATCCACGTGGCCGTCACGGATGATCTGGTGTCCAAAGGCATCAAAGCGGGTGACATCGCGAATGCCATCGCCGCGATGACCGGCGGCAAGGGCGGTGGCCGTCCGCATTTCGCGTCGGCCGGCGTCGGCGATCCCGGCAAGCTCGGCGAGGCGCGAGCCCGCACGGCCGACATCGTGCGAGACTTCGCGCGATGACGCGCGAGCAGATTCTGGCCTGGCTCGATGCGCGCCGGCCGGCGCCGCCCGCCACGCTGCGACGGCGATTGCGTGACGCGGTCCACGATGCGCCGCTCCGTCTTTCCGCCCATCTGGCACAGCTCGGCGATGAGCTGCTTGCCAAGGTCGGCGGGGGAGGCGGGCGCGAGCTGGCGCTCGATCTGCTCGCCGCTGACGCGTTTGCGACCTACGCTTTCGAGGCCCAGGCCGAGGAGGATTCCATCCATGAGACTTGATGGTCAGGGATTGCTCGTCCTCGTGGATCCGGTGCGGACCGATGGCGCGGCGGCCGCGCGCATCGGTCGCGCGGCCAAAGCGGCGGGTGTGCGTGGCTTCCTGATCGGTTCGTCGTTCGACGGCGCGGCACAGACGCACGCAGTCGCCCGGGCGCTGCGGGAGAGTGCGCCCGGCGTCCCCGTCGCGTTGTTTCCGGGCTCCGCGATGCAGCTCACCGATCAGGTCGATCTGGTGCTGTTCTTGTCGCTCGTCTCCGGGCGCAATCCCCAATACCTGATCGAGGAGCACGTCCGCGCCGTGCCCTTTCTGCGGCAACATCCCGTGCCGACATTGTCCACGGCGTACATCCTGATCGACGGCGGCCGCGTGACGAGCGTGGAATCCGTGAGTCAGACGCGGCCGCTCCCCGCGGACAAGCCCGAGCTCGCCGCCGCGCACGCGACCGCGGCCAACCTCATCGGCATGCAGGCGATCTATCTCGATGCGGGGAGCGGCGCCGACCGGCCGGTATCGACCGACGTCATTCGGGCGTGTCGCGCGGCGGTGCCCAACCGGCCGTTGTTCGTTGGGGGCGGGATCCGCACGCCGGACCAAGCCCATGTCGCGCGCCAGGCGGGCGCCGATTTCGTCGTGATCGGCACAGTGCTGGAGCAGGACCCCGGCGTCAGGGAGCTGGAGGCGTTCGTCGAGGCTGTGCGGTGACCGTCGCGAAAATTCGCGAGTCCTTGGGCGGTCTGGCAGCACTCGCCGGCCGCGTCGCCGCAGAACAGGCGGATGCGATCGCGGCCATCGCTGCGCGGTACGAGCAGACGTTGCGCGGGGGCGGTACGCTCTTCTTTGCCGGCAACGGCGGCAGCGCCGCGGATGCGCAGCATATCGCGACCGAGTATGTCGTCCGCTATCAGACCAACCGGCCGGCGATGCGCGCCGTCGCCCTCACCACGGACAGCTCCCTCTTGACGGCGTGCGCCAATGACATGGGTTTCGACGAGGTATTCGCGCGCCAGGTCGAGGCGCTGGCCGAACCGGGCGATCTGCTCGTCCTGCATTCGACCTCGGGAGAAAGTCCCAACGTGATCCGCGCCGCCCAATCCGCCAAGTCTCGAGGGGTCGGAGTGGTGGCGCTGTTGGGGAAAACCGGAGGACAGCTGAAAGACCTCGCCGATGTTGCGCTGATCGTTCCCGCCACCGACACGGCGCGCATCCAGGAGCTGCACCTCGCCATTCAACACGTGATCTGCGATCTGGTGGAGGATCGGCTCAAGGGATGATCAACCTCGCTGGGAAGCACGCGTTCGTGACGGGCGGCAGCAGAGGCATCGGGCGCGCGACGGCGCTGCTCTTGGCGCGGGCCGGGGCGAAAGTCGCCGTCGGCTACCGCACGCGCAAGCCGGTCGCGGAG
>QHTY01000274.1:1291-6676 GCA_003220985.1 Gemmatimonadota bacterium | reverse complement strand
GGCCTCCGGACGACGTCCCGCTCGCCAAGATGACCGACGAGCAGTGGGAGTCCACACGCCGCGCGAACCTCGACGGCCTCATCTACGTTTGCCGCGCAGCCATTCCGAACATCCCCGCCGGCGGGACGATCGTGCTTGTCTCCTCGACGGCCGGCCAGCGCGGCGAGGCGTTCCACACCGACTACGCCGCGACCAAGGGCGCGGTCATCTCCATAACGAAATCCCTCGCCGTAGAGCTTGCGCCAAAAATCACGGTGAACTGCGTTGCCCCGGGGTGGGTGGACACGGACATGTCGCGACCAGCATTCGGGACACGGGACACGGAAAACGGGAAACGTGCGATCGAGGCTACTATACCACTCGGTCGGGTCGCTTCAGCGGAGGACATTGCAGGTCCGATCGTGTTCCTTTGCTCACCGCTCGCGCGTCACATTACCGGTGAGATCCTGAACGTGAATGGTGGCTCGGTGTTGTGTGGATGAATACCGCGTCTCGTTTCCCGTTTCCCGTGTCCCGATGACGTTCCCCGCGCAACTCCCCATTCCCAATGAAGTGCTGAAAATCGCCACAAAGCTGGAAGACGCGGGGTACGAAACGTGGTGCGTGGGCGGTGCGATCCGCGACAATCTCCTCGGCCTCCAGAATCACGACTTCGCTCTCACCACCTCCGCGCCGCCGGCCGAGGTGCAAAAGATCTTCAAGCGCACCGTGCCGGTGGGGATCGAACACGGCACGGTCGCGGTGCTCGATAGCGCCAATCAGCCGCACGAGGTCACGACCTTTCGGAAGGACATTCACACCGACGGCCGGCACGCCGTCGTCGAGTTCGGCGTCTCGCTGATGGACGACCTGGCGCGGCGCGATTTCACGATCAATGCCATCGCCTACCATCCGATCCGGCACGAGTGGCGCGATCCCTTTCAGGGGGAGCAGGACGTCGCGAAGAAGCTGATCCGCTCCGTCGGCGATCCCAACTGGCGGTTTCAAGAAGACTATCTGCGGATTCTGCGCGCCCTGCGGTTCAGCGCGCGTTTTGAGTTCCGGATCCATGCCCGCACGTTGGAAGCGGCGAAAGCGAACGCGCAGGGGTTGGCGCAACTCTCCGCGGAGCGGGTGAGGGACGAATGGTTCAAGGGAATCAAGACGGCGAAGAAGTTGTCCAAGCTGGTTACGCTGTGGCGCGACGTGGGAGCGGCGCGGATCTGGTTGCCGGAAGTCTCGGGAAACGAGCAACGGGACACGGGACACGTTGATAAGATGCCGCGGGATCCTGTCTTGGTTACGGCCATTCTCGCGGGCGATGCCGCTTCCCTGCTCATTCGCCTCAAATGCTCTAACCGAGATGTTGAACGGGGCAGGGCCGTCGGCGCCTGGAGGGAACGGTATCCAGATCCCAAAGATCGGGGCGCTGTGAGGCGCTGGCTCGCGGCGACCGGAGAGTTTGCCGATGACCTCCTCAACGTGTTGCCAGGACTCGGTGTGTCCCGCGTTGTGCATTCCGTTTCTCGTCTGGCGGACGTTGTGAAAGAGATCCGCACGGCGCATGAGCCGCTCAGTCTGAAGGATCTAGCAGTGCGCGGTGACGATCTCATCGTGGCGGGGGTTCGGCCCGGTCCCGAGGTCGGCGAGACTTTGCAGCGTCTGCTGGACGAAGTGCTGGAGGACCCTAAGCGAAATACTCGGGAGTACTTACTCTCCCGTGTCTAAAGCTCTCCTCTTTGCTCTGATTGCAGCGTTTGGGAACGTTCTTGGCGGGCTCGCCGTAACGCGACGGGCGGTGCTGGAGCTGAAGGTTATCGAACACCTCCTCGCATTTGGTGCGGGATTCATGTTGTCGGTGGCGATCATCGAATTGCTGCCCCAAGCGTTCGCGCGCAGTGGAGCCATAGCTCCCGCGCTCGTTCTCGTTGGCTATCTCGCCGTGCACCTGACTCAACACACGGTCACACCTCATTTTCATTTCGGAGAAGAGACCCATACAATCACACCGATTGCCGGGACCTCGGCGCTGGTCGGACTGTTACTGCATACTTTTTTTGACGGTGTGGCGATCGCCAGCGCCTTCTTGGTTGGACCATCGCTGGGCTTCATGGTCTTTATAGCTATTCTGCTGCACAAATTGCCTGAGGGCGTGACTATTTCGAGCATCATGATGGCCGGGGGCCGTTCCAGGGGGCGCGCCATCGGGGCCGCAACCCTCCTTGGAATTGCCACCCTGCTCGGTGTTGTGCTCACCGATCATGTTGGGTTCCTCGTCCAACATGGCCTAGCCATTGCCGCGGGTGTCACAATCTATGTAGCGGCCTCAAACCTCGTACCCGAGCTGCAGGGCAAGCGAGGATGGACTCTGCCAGCGGCTTTTTTTGCCGGTGCGGCGGTTTTCTTCGCTACGAAGCTGCTCCTCGATTCGACCGCGTGACCAGGAAACGAGAAACGGAAAACGGGATACGTGACCGGTTATTACGGTCCAACTTCTTCAATAACCCAACCAGAATCGCGATCACCCGCATGGCGAGCGCGATAATGGCGTCGAGTTCTTGCGAGTCAGCGAGTTGTAGTCGCTTGGTAATATCGAGATGCGATCGGAGCTCGGCGGCCGAGCCCAATGAAATCCGCAAGCACCGGATAAACTGGAGCGTAGTGCCCAGCGCATACCCTTCGGCGATGTTGGCGGGAACTGATATGCAGGCGCGCCGGATCTGGTCTATGAGGGCAAAGTGTTTGCTGAGCGCTCCACCCTGCGTGAGGCCGTATGCTCTTGCGGCGAGTTCCTGGGCCGTTCGGTAGGCATCTAACGATTCAAGTTGCCTCATGCCCGCAGTATGATTTAGTAGGTCAGAGAATTACGGATCCTTTTCGCGCCATAGAGGCTTTTCTGACGCACCACGTGTCCCGTTTCCCGTTTCCCGTGTCCCGTGTCTGAGCCAACGCTCTTCCAGGGCTCCACCGAGCCGCTAGCTGCCAGGATGCGTCCCAAGACGCTCGAGCAGTTCCTCGGCCAGGAGCACCTCCTCGGTCCGGGAAAGGCGCTCGGCGATCTCATCCGCCGCGGCGACGTCGGCTCCTGCATTTTCTGGGGACCGCCCGGGTCCGGCAAGACCACGCTCGCCAAGATCATCGCCAACTACACCGACCGGCACTTCGAGCCGTTTTCCGCTGTGACCGAAGGTGTCGCGCGCGTGCGCGAAATCATCAAGGAAGCGGAGGACCGGCTCAAGTATCAGGGGCAAGGCACGATCCTCTTCTGCGACGAGATCCATCGCTTCAACAAGGCGCAGCAGGATGCGTTTCTGCCGTGGGTCGAGAACGGCATCATCACGCTCATCGGCGCGACGACGGAGAACCCAAGCTTCGAACTCACCGGAGCGCTCCTGTCGCGGTGTCGCGTCTTCGTCCTCGAAGCACTCACCGATGCGCACATACGGACGGTGATCGAGAGGGCACTGCTCCCATCGGGAAACGAGAAACGGGAGACGGGAAACGTATTGAGCGAAGATGCTATGGACGCGTTGGTCAGACATGCGCAAGGTGACGCGCGACGAGCGCTGAACACGTTAGAAGCATTGCTCCAGCACGTGCACGTTTCCCGTGTCCCGTTTCCCGTGTCCCGAAATACCGTCGATCAGGTGTTAGAGCGTCCGTTGCCGGCCTACGACAAAGCCGGCGAGCAGCACTTCAACTTGATCTCGGCGCTGCACAAGGCGGTGCGCGGATCCGATGTCGATGGAGCGCTGTACTGGCTCGCTCGGATGCTGGCCGGCGGCGAAGATCCGCTCTACATCGCGCGACGCCTCGTGCGGATGTCGATCGAGGACATTGGCCTGGCGGATCCGCGCGGACTGACGGTCGCGCTGGCGGCCAAAGACGCCTATCACTTCCTCGGCAGTCCTGAAGGCGAGCTGGCGCTCGCCGAAGCGACGATCTATCTCGCGACTGCGCCCAAATCCAATCGCGGGTACGTCGCGTTCGGAGAAGCGCAGACCGCGGCCGAGGCGCACCCCGCCGAGCCGGTACCGCTGCACATCCGTAACGCACCCACGCCACTCATGAAGGAGCTGGGCTATGGTGCGGGCTACAAGTACGCGTTCGACTCCGAGAACGCCTACGTGCCTCAGGAGTACCTGCCCGAGACGCTGCGCGGGGCCAAATGGTACGAGCCGACGGCGTTCGGGTACGAGAAGACCATTGGGGAGCGCATGGAGTTCTGGGAGATGATCAAGCGAAAAGCGGCAAGTGCAGAACGGGAAACGTGATAAACGACACATCCTTCCTTTCTACTGTAAGCGTACTGCAACAACTCTAGGCTCTGCAGGATCGTCGTATCTCCGTCCCAACGCAACACAGGCGCCCCAATCGTTTAATTCGCTTGACACACGGGAATCGCCCGTGACTGGACAGGTACGAGGGTTGCGACCCGCGGGGCGGGGTCGCCGCACAGGACCCCCGTGTCCTGAGCCCAGAGGATTCCGATGCTGGCAGGTGGTGTGCAGTGCCTTGTGACCGGTGGTGCCGGCTTCATCGGGTCCCACGTAGCAACTCGGGTGGCCGCGCTGGGGTGCCGGGTGCGTGTCGTGGACGACCTCAGCACTGGCGATGAATCGAACCTCACGGAGCTCGCTGGAAGGATCGAGTTCCTGCGCGGTGATCTCTGCGACCCGGCCGTGTGCCGGCAAGCGGTCGAAGGGGTCGCGATGGTATTTCACCTCGCCGCGATCCCGAGCGTTCCACGCTCGCTCGAAGACCCGTGGCGAAGCCACGACGCAAACGTCAACGCGACCCTGCGCTTGCTCGAAGCGTGCCGCAAGGCCGGCGTCCGGCGCGTCGTGTATTCGAGCTCGAGTTCCGTGTACGGCGACTGCGAGGTCCTCCCCAAGGTGGAGACCGCGGAGCCGTTGCCGCGCTCGCCCTACGCGACCTCGAAGCTCGCGGGTGAGCAGTACGTCCTGGCTTATGCACGGGCGGGGCTCGTCGAAGGCGTCGCCCTCCGGTACTTCAACGTATTTGGTCCACGCCAGAGTCCTCACTCGGCGTATGCGGCTGTCATCCCAGCCTTCCTGAGTGCCGCGGCTGAAGGGCGACGGCCCGTCGTGTTCGGCGACGGATCGCAGACACGAGATTTCACCTTCGTCGACAACGTCGTGGAAGCAAACATTCTGGCCGCCACCCGGCCGCGCGAGGCGGCGAATGGCTGGGTGGTGAACGTGGGTGCGGGAGTGCGGACGTCATTGCTGGCGCTGCTGGATGTGATCCGGAACGTCACAGGGCGTGCGATCCACCCTGAGTGTCGCTCGTCCCGGCCGGGCGATGTCCACGATTCGCTTGCGAGTCTCGATCGCGCCGCGCAGGTGCTTCGGTATCGACCGGCCATTGGACTCGAAGAAGGGT
>QHTY01000274.1:616-1264 GCA_003220985.1 Gemmatimonadota bacterium | reverse complement strand
TCCCCGCGCGGTCGCGGCTGGGTCCGCGGCCGGTTCATAGCCCTCCTGTGGTGACCGACGGGCTCCTGGAGTACGCCGCACTAGCGTCTGCCATCGCTCTGGTTGTCGTGTGGGTCGGCTATCCGGCCGTCGTGGCCGCCCTGGCGCGATGCCTGAGTGCGCCCGATGCACGCGGGCGCCGTCAAGACGCGACCGTTTCGGTCGTGATCGCAACACGCGACGAGGCGCAGGCAATCCGCGTCCGCGTGAGAGACTGCCTGAGTCTGAACTATGCTCGGGCCAAACTTCAGGTGGTGGTGGCATTGGATCAGCGCGGTCACGTCGGCGCAGAGGACCTCGCTGATTTGCCGCGAGACCAAGTCGTCGTTGTGATGGGAGACGCTCCTGGTGGCAAAGCTGCCACTCTGAACGCCGCTGTGCGCGCTGCGTCCGGCACAATCCTCGTCTTCACGGACGCTCACCAGCGCTTCGACAGTGACGCCGTGCGCCATCTCGTGGACGCTCTGAGCGTGCCGAGAGTGGGCGTCGCGAGCGGCAGCCTCGCGATCCCAGCGCGGCCCGGTCACTGGACGTTGGTCTCGCGCTACTGGCTGTTCGAGCGCTGGCTGCGTCAGTGCGAAGCCCGCCTGCATTCCTGTATCGGCGTGA
>QHTY01000274.1:0-214 GCA_003220985.1 Gemmatimonadota bacterium | reverse complement strand
CGTGGAGCAGTCGCGTGCGGCGGTTCGCGGTTGAGGCGATACTCATTCATCTCGCGGTCGTGATAGCCGGTTACAACGGTCTGCGGGGGCGGTGGCATGTCTGGCATCGCTAGAGGCCGGGTGAGCCCGGTTGGCTGGCAGGGAGCCACGGCTGCGCCGCACACGGAACGGTCGGCGGTGGCTCCGGTCTTCTGGCGAGGGGCACCGTGGCTAG